>CAXTHU010000008.1:0-28756 GCA_964244125.1 uncultured Sphingomonadaceae bacterium | reverse complement strand
GAGCCTCGTCGAGGAGCGCCGCCGGCTGGAACGCGAGCTGGCCGAGGCGAAGAAGGCGCTGGCCCTGGCCGGCCCCGCCCGCTCGGACTCCGATGCGGAGCAGGTCGGCGGTCACGGCTTCATCGGCCAGGTGCTGCACGGCGTCGATCCGAAAGCCTTGCGCGGGCTGGTCGACGAGGCCAAGCAGCGGCTCGGCTCGGGCGTGGCGGTGATCGTCGCGGTGAACGACGGCCGCGCCTCGGTTGCGGTCGGCGTCACCGACGACCTGCGGGCGAGCCACGACGCCGTCGCGCTCGTCCGCCACGCCGTCGCCACGCTGGGCGGCCAGGGCGGCGGCGGCCGGCCGGACATGGCCCAGGGCGGCGGACCGGACGGCGGCGCGGCGGCGGCGGCGGTGGCGGCGGTCAGGGATGCGTTGCGGCAGGTGAAGGCGGCGGCTTGACGGCGCGCGATGCAGACAACGGCCGGCCATCGCTTGACTCCGCGGGCCTGGTGAATGAGCCTGTCTTGAGGAACCGTTAACGAGTCGCCATGGGGCGGCCGGGATCGGGTTCCATGACGGGGGACATCATGAAGCATACCATCGGCCTGGCCGTATTCGCGTCCGCTTGCCTTCTGCCCGCGACCGTCGCGGGTGCGGTCACGATAAACTTCGACAATCTGGCAGTGGGGACGACGTTGTCCAACCAATATGCCGCGCAGGGCGTCACCTTCTCGGCCAACGCCTTCAGCGGTCCCGGTTCGAGCACGTCGGGACAACCTTGGGCGACCAACACCGACATGAGGATCGCGGCGGTTGGCGGCGATGTCGCCGGACTCGGCACGCCGTCCCTCGTGAGCGGCAACCTGCTTCACACATACAGCGGCTGGATCAACGAGAACGGCGATCCCAGCTTCCTGATGACGTTCAGCACCGCGATCACATCGATCAGCATGGATTTCGCGGGCGTGACCCAGACCCCGGATACCCGCCTGTTCGTCTATAATGGCGCAACCCTGCTGGCGACGGTCCGCAGCTCCCTCGCGGCCGGTGGCCTGTATCAGTACACGCTGAGCTACGGTGCCGCCAGCATCACGAGCGTCGCGGTGCAGGCCGGTTCGTTCAGCGACTGGGTCGGCGTCGACAACATCGTCTTCACGCCCGCCGTCGGTGGCGTGCCCGAGCCGATGACCTGGGCGACGATGGTGCTGGGCTTCGGCATCGTCGGCATGGGTCTGCGCCGCCGTCGTTCCGTGGCGTTCGCGGCCTGAAAAGATGATCCCGGACAGGGTGGCGACACCCTGTCCGGGCGATCATGAATCGCGCAGCCTTCGTCCTCGCTCCACCGGCAGCGCGTCCATCTCGCCCAGCGCCATGATCTCGGCCCGTTGCTCGGCGCGCTTCTCGTGGATCGAGGCGATCACCGGACCCATGGCGATGCCGAGGTCGACCAGCACCGCTTCCGACAGTTGCAGCGACGATTCGAGCTGCTCGGGCACCGCGTCGGTCGCCCCCGCCCGATAAAGCTCGGCGGCATGGGCGCCGTCGCGGGCGCGGGCGACGATGGTGAGGTCGGGCAGCTGGCGCCGCACCCGCCGCGTCAGCCGCACCTGCTGGACCGGATCGTCCATCGTCAGGATGAGCGCGGTGGCGCGGTCGAGGCGGAGATGCTCCATCAGTTCGGGCCGGGTGGCATCGCCGAACACCACCGGCCGCCCGCCGCCGCGCGCCGCCGCGACGACATCCACGTCGCTCTCCACCGCCAGCCACTGGCGGCCGTGGACGTCGAGCATGTCGGCGACGAGCTGGCCCACCCGGCCGAAACCGACGATGATCGCCTTTGCCGGCGCATCGTCGGCCGCGCGATAGGCCGAGGCTGCCGCCCCGCGCCGCTCCACCCGCCGCGCCGCGTCGCGGCCGATGCGGGCGAGCAGCGGCGTGATGGTGAGGCCGATCGCCGTCACCGTCTGCCAAAAGCTGGCGGTGGACGGCTGGATCAGCTGCGCCGCGCCCGCCGCCCCCAGCACGATGAGCGTCGTTTCGGACGGGGAGGCCATGAGCATCCCCGTCTCCGCCGCGACGCCGCGCCGGTGGCCGACCAGCCGCAGCAGCCCGCCCGTCACCGCCGCCTTGACCACAACCACCCCGACCACGGCCAGCGCCAGCATATCCCAGTTGGCGGCGATCTGGGCGAGGTCCAGGCTCATGCCGACGGTGATGAGGAACACGCCGAGCGCCAACCCCTTGAACGGCGCCGTCATCACCTCGACCTCGGCGCGATACTCCGTCTCGGCGATGAGCAGCCCGGCGAGCAGCGCGCCGACGATCGGCGACAGCCCGGCCGCCGTCGTCGCGATCGAGGCGAGGATGACGACCAGCAGGCTCGCCGCCAGGAACAGCTCCGGGCTCTTGGTCCGCGCCGCCTGGGCGAAGAGGGTGGGGAGCGCGTAATAGCCGAGCAGCAGCAGCGCGACGATGGTCGCCGTGCCCACGACGATCGTGTGGAGGATGCCGCCCGATCCGTCGCCCGCCGCATAGGGCGCGAAGGTGCCGAGGGTGAAGATGATCGGGACGAGCGCCAGATCCTCGAACAGCAGCATCGAGAAGGCCGCGCCGCCGACCGGCCCCGACGTGCCGACGATCGGCAGCACCAGCGCCGTGGAGGACAGGGCGAGCGCCAGGCCGAGGCCGAAGGCGCCCGCCGGCGGCTGGCCGAACAGGTGGAGCGCGCCGCCGATCAGGAACCCCGACAGCAGCAACTGCGCCGCGCCCAGCCCGAACACCTGCCGCCGCATCCGCCAGATCCGCCCGAAGGACAGCTCCAGCCCGATCGAGAACAGCAGCAGCACGATGCCGAATTCGGCGAACGGCTCCATCGCATGCGGATCGCTGATGGTGACGTAGTAGAGCCAGGGCGCCCGATCGACCAGCGCGCCGAGCCCGAACGGCCCGACCAGCAGACCGACGAGGATGAAGCCGATGACCGGCGTGACGCGGAACCGCGCGAAGGCCGGAATGACGAGGCCGGCCGCGCCGAGCACGACCAGCGCGTCGCTGAAATGAGCCTGCTGGAGATTGAGCGCCATGGCCTATCCGCTCGTCATCGGCGGGGTGCTCACGCCCAACCCGACATCTCCGTCTCGAGGTTCGCTCGCACCTGCTCGAAGAACTGTTCGGTCGTCATCCAGGCCTGGTCGGGGCCGATCAGGATCGCCAGGTCCTTGGTCATGTGGCCCTGTTCCACCGTCTCGATGCACACCCGCTCCAGCGTTTCGGCGAAGCGGACGACGTCGGGCGTGTCGTCGAACTTGCCGCGGAACTTCAGCCCGCCGGTCCAGGCGAAGATCGACGCGATCGGATTGGTCGAGGTGGCCTTGCCCTGCTGGTGCATGCGGTAATGGCGGGTGACGGTGCCGTGCGCGGCCTCGGCCTCGATCGTCTTGCCGTCGGGCGTCATCAACACCGAGGTCATGAGGCCGAGCGAGCCGAATCCCTGCGCCACCTGGTCCGACTGCACGTCGCCATCGTAATTCTTGCACGCCCAGACGAACTTGCCGCTCCACTTCAGCGCGCTGGCGACCATGTCGTCGATCAGGCGATGTTCGTAGACGATGTTCGCTTCGGCGTACTTCGCCTTGAACTCGCTGTCGAAAACCTCCTGGAACAGATCCTTGAAGCGGCCGTCATAGGCCTTCAGGATGGTGTTCTTGGTCGACAGGTAGAGCGGCCATCCGCGGTCGAGCGCATAGTTCATGCTGGCCCGCGCGAAATCGCGGATCGAATCGTCCAGGTTGTACATCCCCATGGCGACGCCGGCGGAAGGGTAGGCGAACACCTCCTCCTCGATCCGCCCGCCGTCGTCGCCCTCCCACACCATCTTCAGCGTGCCGGGGCCGGGGACGAGGAAGTCGGTCGCGCGATACTGGTCGCCGAAGGCGTGGCGGCCGACGACGATCGGGTCGGTCCAGCCGGGGATCAGGCGCGGCACGTTGCGGATGACGATCGGCTCGCGGAAGACGACGCCGCCCAGGATGTTGCGGATCGTGCCGTTGGGCGACTTCCACATCTTCTTCAGCTTGAACTCCTCGACCCGCGCCTCGTCCGGGGTGATCGTCGCGCATTTCACCCCGACGCCGTATTTCTGGATCGCGCGCGCGCTCTCCACGGTGATGCGGTCGTCGGTTTCGTCGCGCTTCTCGACGCCGAGGTCGAAATAGAGGAGGTCGATGTCGAGATAGGGCTTGATGAGCCGCTCGCGGATCCATTCCCAGATGATGCGGGTCATCTCGTCGCCGTCCAGCTCGACGACGGGGGTCTTCACCTTGATCTTGGCCATGTCGGCTCCGGGGGCTCGCTTCTGGAGGATGGATGGGTTCGCTTAGGGGGTTGGTTCCCGCCGATCAACCGTCACCGGCGGGCGCCACGCATTGTCAGGCCCGGCTCGGCGGCCTAGGGTCCGCGTCCATGACTTCGCTGCAAAAGCCGGACATCGGCACCTCCACCGTGCGCTATCGCGCGCCCGCGGTTCATCCGGACGGCCGCAAATATGTCCTGATATCGGCCGTGCTCACGCTGTTCCTGGCGTTCATGGCGTGGGAGACGCTGGCCTGGCCGATGGCGGGCGTCACGCTGTGGGTGGCATCCTTCTTCCGCGATCCCGTCCGCGTCACGCCGCGCGGGCCGGGGTTCATCGTGGCGCCGGCCGACGGGCTGGTGACGATGGTGGCGCGGATGCCGCCGCCGCGCGAGCTGGAGGATATCGACGCGCTGGGGTTCGAGCCGCTGATCCGGGTGTCGATCTTCATGTCGGTGTTCGACGTCCACATCAACCGCGCGCCGATCGGCGGCACGATCCGGCGGCTGGTCTACGTCTCGGGCAAGTTCCTCAACGCCGATCTCGACAAGGCGAGCGAGGAGAACGAGCGGCAGCACATACTGGTCGAGGACAGCGACGGCCTGCGCGTGGCCTTCACCCAAATCGCCGGCCTGGTCGCGCGGCGTATCGTGCCGTTCGTGAAATCGGGCGACGTGGTCGCGGCGGGTCAGCGCATCGGGCTGATCCGCTTCGGCAGCCGGGTCGACGTCTATCTGCCGGCGGGCACCGCCGCGCAGGTCGTCGTCGGGCAGCGGGCCATCGCCGGCGAGACCATCCTGGGCGTCGCCGGCATCCCCGACGCGGCGACCGGCACCGCCCAATGACCGCCGCCCGATGACGCCGGCCTCATGACGCCCGAACGCCGATTGAAGGATGGCGGCGTGCGCTGGCGGGACCGCTCGCCGCGCGGCATCCCCTTGCGCGCCGTCGCCCCCAACGCGGTCACCGCGCTCGCGCTGTGCGTCGGCCTCACCGGCGTCCGCTTCGCCACCGATGGCGAGTGGGAGCGGGCGGTGATGGCGGTGATCGGCGCCGGCGTGCTCGACGGGCTGGACGGGCGCATCGCCCGGCTGCTGCGCGGCGAGAGCCGCTTCGGCGCCGAACTGGATTCGCTGTCGGACGTCATCGCCTTCGGCGTCTCGCCGGCGATCGTGCTGTATCTCTGGTCGCTCCATCAGGTGCCGCAATATGGCTGGCTGTTCGCGCTCGGCCATGCGCTGTGCTGCGCGCTCCGCCTGGCGCGGTTCAACGCCAACATCGACGCCGAGATCAAGCCGCAGAAATCGGCCGGCTTCCTCACCGGCCTGCCGGCGCCGGTCGCCGCCGGCACCCTGTTCCTGCCGATCTTCCTCTGGCTGTGGACCGGCGTGGACATGTTCCGCGCGGCCTGGCTGGTCGGGCCGTGGGCGGCGTTCACGGCCTTCCTGACCATATCGACGCTGCCGACCTACAGCTGGTCCTCGCTGCGGCTGAGGCGCGGGATCAGGCTGGGCGCGCTCATCGCCATCGCGATGCTGGGCGCCGCGCTCGTCAGCGTGCCGTGGGCGACGCTGACGGTCGTGACCGTCGCCTATCTCGCCTCGATCCCGTTCAGCATCCGCGGCTACGCCAAGATCAGGCGAGCGCGCGCAACGCCTGCTGCCTGACCACCGGCCGGGGCGCCGACACCAGCCGCACCCGCGCCGGCCATGGCCTTGCCGCCGCCGGCATCGGCGCGCGCGTCAACGCCGCCGCGATGGCCCCGGCCGAGCCGCGCAGCTCGCGCAGGATCAGCGACACGGCCCCGGCGAACAGCGTCAGGAAGAACAGGAAGGAAAGCAGGTGGAGCATCTTGGCCTCCGCCGATCCGGCCGACACGGCCGGAAATGTCATGGCGCCAACACCTTGCCGGCGCCCCGGTTCCATGTTCATCATATGTTCCGTGATAGCAAGCCTTGATTTTCGGACAGGCCCCGGCTAGGGGCGGCGTATTCCACATGCGGGGCGCCATAGCCCGGTGTCCCGGACCCGTTCCGGGATCACTGCTCCGCAGAGGCTCAACCGGAAGGAGACTATCCCATGGCGGTTCCCACCGTCTCGATGCATGCATTGATCGATGCCGGCGCGCATTTCGGCCACCAGACCCACCGCTGGAACCCGAAGATGAAGCCCTACATCTTCGGCGAGCGCAACGGCGTCCACATCATCGATCTGTCGCAGACCGTGCCGCTGATGGCGCGCGCGCTCGATTTCGTCTCGTCGACCGTCGCGGCCGGCGGCAAGGTGCTGTTCGTCGGCACCAAGCGCCAGGCGCAGGAGCCGATCGCCGAGGCGGCGCGCCGCTCCAGCCAGCATTTCGTCAATCACCGCTGGCTGGGCGGGATGCTGACCAACTGGAAGACAATCTCGGGCTCGATCAAGCGCTTCAAGAGCTTGGAGGAGCAGCTGTCGGGCGACACCCAGGGGCTGACCAAGAAGGAAGTGCTGCAACTCACCCGCGAGCGGGACAAGCTGGAGCTGTCGCTCGGCGGCATCCGCGACATGGGCGGGGTGCCCGACATCATGTTCGTCATCGACGCCAACAAGGAAGAACTGGCGATCAAGGAAGCCAACACGCTCGGCATCCCGGTCGTCGCGATCCTCGATTCGAACGTCAGCCCGGACGGCATCGCCTTCCCGGTGCCGGCCAACGACGACGCCAGCCGCGCCATCCGGCTCTATTGCGACGCCATCGCCGAGGCGGCGACGCGCGGCAACCAGGGCGGCCGCGCCAGCCGCGGCGAGGATATCGGCGCGATGGACGAGCCCCCGGCGGAAGCCGCGCTGGCCTGACCCCGCGCCTCGCCGTGACTTCATCGCGGGGCGGCCGATGGTCGCCCCGCGCCATATCTGAAAGGATTTCAACATGGCGGAGATCACCGCTGCCACCGTCAAGGAACTGCGCGAGCGCACCGGCGCCGGCATGATGGATTGCAAGAAGGCGCTAGGCGAGACCGCCGGCGACATGGAGGCCGCGATCGACTGGCTGCGCACCAAGGGTCTTGCCGCCGCCGCCAAGAAGGCCGGCCGCCAGGCGGCCGAAGGGCTGGTCGGCGTCGTCGTCGAGGGCAGGCGGGGCGCCGTCGTCGAGGTGAACTCCGAGACCGATTTCGTCGCCAAGAACGACCAGTTCCAGGGCTTCGTCCGCGACGTCGCGCGCATCGCGCTCGCCACCGGCGACGATGTCGCCGCGCTGGGCGCCGCGCCCTATCCCGGCGGCGACGGGACGGTGGCCGAGAAGCTGACCGCCAACATCGCCACCATCGGCGAGAACCAGGCGCTGCGCCGCGCGCGCACCGTCGCGGCCGGCGAGGGCGTCGTCGTGCCCTACGTCCACAACGCCGCCGCCCCCGGCCTCGGCAAGATCGGCGTGCTGGTCGTGCTCGAATCGGCCGCCCCGGCCGCGACGCTGGAGGCGCTCGGCAAGCAGCTCGCCATGCACATCGCCGCGGCCAGCCCGCAGGCGCTCCACGCCGAGGGGCTGGACCCGGTCGTCGTCGATCGCGAGCGCGCCATCGCGGCGGAAAAGGCGGGCGAGAGCGGCAAGCCGGCCAACATCGTCGAGAAGATGATCGACGGCGCCATCGCCAAGTTCAAGAAGGAGGCCGCGCTCCTGTCGCAGATCTTCGTCATGGACAACAAGACGCCGGTGCAGGACGTCATCGCCGCCGCCGCCAAGGATGCCGGCACGGCGATCGTGCTGAAGGACTATGTCCGCTTCCAGCTGGGCGAGGGCATCGAGAAGCAGGCGTCGGATTTCGCCGCCGAGGTCGCCGCCACCGCCGGCATCAAGAAGCCCGAGGAAGAAAAGGTCGACTGATCGTCTCCCCTCCCCGCCGGGGGAGGGGCCGGGGGCGGGTGGTTCCGGCGCGTGGCCAGGCCATGTTCCGATTCAGACGGCCTCGCCCACCCCAACCCTTCCCTTGGCAGGGAGGGGCTTCGACGCCTAAGAGGGCGGACCGCCGCTGCCCGATTGGATATCTCGATCGCCATGTCCCGCCCGCGCTTCAACCGCATCCTGCTGAAGCTTTCGGGCGAGGTGCTGATGGGCGAGGGTGGCATCACGATCGATCCGGCGACCACCGCGCGCGCCGCGCAGGAGATCGCCGACGCGCGCGCCACCGGCCACGAGATGTGCGTCGTCGTCGGCGGCGGCAACATCTTCCGCGGCCTCGCCGCCGCGGCGCGTGGTTTCGAGCGGGCGACCGCCGACTATATGGGCATGCTGGCGACGGTCATGAACGCGCTGGCGGTGCAGAACGCGCTGGAGCAGATCGGCGTCGAGACCCGCGTCCAGTCCGCCATCCCGATGGCTTCGGTGTGCGAGCCCTATATCCGCCGGCGGGCCGAGCGGCATCTGGAAAAGGGCCGCATCGTCATCTTCGCCGCCGGCGTCGGCAGCCCGTTCTTCACCACCGACACCGGCGCCGCGCTGCGCGCCGCCGAGATGAAGTGCGACGCGCTGTTCAAGGGCACCTCGGTCGACGGCGTCTACGACGCGGACCCGAAGAAGGTGGCGACCGCCACCCGCTACGACCGGGTCAGCTTCAACCGCGTGCTGGCCGACGACCTGAAGGTGATGGACGCCAGCGCCGTGGCGCTCTGCCGCGACAACGACATCCCGATCGTCGTGTTCAACATCCGCGAGCAGGGCAACCTGGCCCGCGTGCTGGCGGGCGAGGGGGTGGCGACGACGGTCAGCAACGAGGCCGACGACGGCAGCCGCCGGCGCCGCGCCACCGACATGGCCGCGCCGATCGCGATGACAATGACGGACCAGGAGTGAAGCATGGCCGGACCAACCTTCGACAAGGCCGATCTGGAGCGGCGCATGGCCGGCGCGGTGGAATCGCTGAAGCATGATCTGGGCGGCCTGCGCACCGGCCGCGCCAGCACCTCGCTGCTCGATCCCGTCTCGGTCGAGGTCTACGGTGCGCACATGCCGCTCAACCAGATGGCGACCGTCTCGGTGCCCGAGCCGCGGCTGATCTCGGTGCAGGTGTGGGACAAGGCCAATGTCGGCCCGGCCGACAAGGCGATCCGTTCCGCCGGCCTCGGTCTTAATCCGATCGTTGACGGCCAGACGCTGCGCCTGCCGATCCCGGACCTGACCGAGGAGCGGCGCAAGGAACTGGCCAAGCTCGCCGGTCAATATGCCGAGAAAGCCAAGGTGGCGGTGCGCAACGTACGCCGCGACGGGATGGAAAGCCTGAAGCTCGACGAGAAGAAGCACGGCCTCTCGGAGGACGAGCGCAAGCGCCGCGAGACCGAGGTGCAGAAGGCGACCGACGCCACCGTGGCCGAGATCGACGGGGCCTTTTCCGCCAAGGAAAAGGAAATCCTCGGCAAGTGACGGCGGCCTCGGCCCTGCCCAGCGAATCCGCCGCCGGCGCCGATCCCGGCCCGGCGGGCGGACGGCCGGGGCCGCGTCATGTCGCGATCATCATGGACGGCAACGGCCGCTGGGCGAAGGCACGCCACCTGCCGCGCATCGCCGGCCACCGCAGCGGGGTGGAGGCGGTGCGCCGCACCGTCCGCGCCGCCGGCGACCTCGGCATCGGCACGCTGACCCTCTATGCCTTTTCCTCCGAGAACTGGAGCCGTCCGGCGGCCGAGGTCGCCGACCTGATGGGGCTGCTGCGCCATTTCGTGAAGACCGAACTGGCCGAGATGGTCGCCAACGGCGTGCGGCTGCGGATGATCGGCGATCCTTCGCGCTTGGCCCCGGACGTGCGGCGGATGGTGGCCGATGCGGTGACGGCGACGGCGGCCGGCACCCGCATGACGGTGGTGATCGCGCTGAACTACGGCGCGCGGGACGAGATGCTGCGCGCCGTCCGCGCGCTGGCCGAGGATGTCCGCGCCGGCCGTGTCGCGCCCGGCGCGATCGACGCGGGCATGCTGGAGGCGCGGCTCGACACCGCCGGGCTGCCGCCGCTCGACCTGCTGATCCGCACCTCGGGCGAGCAGCGGCTGTCCAATTTCCTGCTGTGGCAGGCGGCCTATGCCGAGCTGCTGTTCGTCGACACGCTCTGGCCCGATTTCGGCCATGACGACCTCGTCCGCGCGCTGGATCATTTCGGCCGGCGCGAGCGGCGCTACGGCGGGCTGTGAGGCGGGGATCATGAGCGGCACGGCGTCCCTGACCGGCCGGCGATCGGAACTGGGGCTGCGCGTCGCCTCCGGCACGGTCATGATCCTGGTCGCGGTGGCGGCGCTGGTCGCGGGCGGCTGGTTTTTCTTCGGGCTGGTGGCCGCCGCCGCGCTCGCGATAGCGGCGGAGTGGGGCGGGCTGATGCGCATGCCGCGGCGGGCCGGCCCGTTATGCGCCGCCGGGGTCGCGGCGCCGCTGCTGTTCGGCGTGGCGATGTCCTGGCTGGGCCTGTCGGGGCCGTGGGGGCTGGCCGCGCTGCCCGTCGCGGCGCTCGGCGTCATGCTGGCGGGGCGGAGCGGGTGGCTGGGCGCGGGCGTGTTCTACGCCGGGCTGCCGGCCTTCGCGCTCCTTTACCTGCGGGCCAATTTCGACGGCGCGACGCTGGCCTTGTGGGCGATGGCGATCGTCTGGGCGACCGATATCGGCGCCTATTTCGCCGGCCGCGCGATCGGCGGGCCGAAGCTCGCCCCGCGATTGAGCCCGAACAAGACCTGGGCCGGGCTGATCGGCGGCATGGCGGCGGCGCTGGCGGCCGGCTTCCTGCTGGCGTGGGGCACGAACCTGTCCTGGCGGCTGGCGAGCATCGCCGGCCTGCTGGCGATCGCGGCGCAGGCGGGCGACCTGTTCGAAAGCTGGCTGAAGCGGCGGGCGGGGGCCAAGGACAGCGGCCGGCTGCTGCCCGGCCACGGCGGCGTCATGGACCGGCTGGACGGCCTCGTGCCCGTCGCCTGCCTCGTCGCGCTGGTCCGGCTGTCGGGCTGGGCGTGAGCAGGTCCGTCACCATCCTGGGCGCGACCGGATCGGTCGGCACCTCCACCCTCGACCTGATCGAGCGCGAGCCCGACGCCTTCCATGTCGTGGCGCTGACCGCCCAGAGCGACGTCGCCGGCCTTGCCGACGCGGCGCGGCGGACGCGGGCGCGGCTCGCCGTCATCGGCGACGAGCGGCGGCATGCGGAGCTGGGGCAGGCGCTCGCCGGCAGCGGCATCGAGACCGCCGCCGGCGCCGCCGCCGTCGCTGATGCCGCCCGCGCGCGCGCCGACTGGACGATGGCGGCGATCGTCGGCTGCGCCGGGCTGCCGCCGGTCATGGCGGCGCTGGAGCGCGGCGGCACGGTGGCGCTGGCCAACAAGGAGGCGCTGGTCTCGGCCGGCGCGCTCATGATCGACGCCGCCCGCCGCCACGGCGCCACGATCCTGCCGGTCGACAGCGAGCATAACGCCGTCTTCCAGTGTTTCGACGCGGCCGCGCCCGGGAGCGTCCGCCGCATCATCCTGACCGCCAGCGGCGGGCCGTTCCGGACATGGACGACCGTCGAGATGCGGTCCGTCACCCCGGCGCAGGCGGTCAAGCATCCCAACTGGTCGATGGGCGCCAAGATCTCGGTCGATTCGGCGACGATGATGAACAAGGGACTGGAGCTGATCGAGGCGCACCACCTGTTCCCCGTCGGACAGGAGCGGCTGGAGGTGCTGGTCCACCCGCAGTCGGTGATCCATTCGCTGGTCGAATATGTCGACGGCACGACGCTGGCCCAGCTCGGCAGCCCCGACATGCGCGTGCCGATCGCCCATGCGCTCGCCTGGCCGGCGCGGATGGCGACACCGTGCCGCCCGCTCGACCTCGCCCGCATCGGCAGCCTGACGTTCGAGGCGCCGGACGACGAACGCTTCCCCGCCCTGGCGCTCGCCCGCGCGGCACTGGTCGAGGGCGGGGCGCGGCCGGCGGTGCTGAACGCCGCCAACGAACGCGCCGTCGCCGCCTTCCTGGCCGGGGCGATCGGTTTTACCGACATCGCCGCTATCGTCTCGGAAACACTTGGACGGTATCATCCCCCCGCGCCCGCCTCGCTCGACGACGTCTTCGCCGTCGATCGCGAAGCGCGTGCCCGCGCCGACCATGCGATGGAGACTGTCGCCGCATGACCCAGACCCCCGGCATCGTGATGACCGTGCTGAGCTTCCTCGCCGTCATCGGCCCGCTGATCTTCATCCACGAAATGGGCCATTATCTGATGGGCCGCGCCTGCGGGGTGAAGGCGGACGTCTTCTCGATCGGCTTCGGCCGCGAGATGCTCGGCTGGACGGATCGCCGCGGCACCCGCTGGCAGCTCGGCTGGCTGCCGATCGGCGGCTACGTGAAGTTCGCCGGCGACATGAACCCGGCGTCGCAGCCGAGCGACGCGTGGCTGGCGCTGCCGGCGGAGGAGCGCGCGCGGACCTTCCAGGCCAAGGCGGTGTGGCAGCGTTTCCTGATCGTCCTCGCCGGCCCGGCGACCAATTTCCTGTTCGCCATCGCCGTCTTCTGCGCGATCTTCGGCACGCTGGGCGAGCCGACGACGCCGCCGGTGGTGGCAGGCGTCCAGGCGGGATCGGCGGCGGCGAAGGCGGGCTTGCGGCGCGGCGACCGGATCGTCTCCGTCTCCGGCCGCGCGGTCGAGCGGTTCGAGGAGCTGCACGACATCGTCGCCATCCGGCCGGGCGTGCGGATGACGCTGGGCGTGGTCCGCGCCGGCCGGCTGATGACGGTGCCGGTCGTCGCCGGCATCGAGACCCGGCGCGACCGCTTCGGCAACGAGAGCCGGATCGGCCTGCTCGGCGTCGCCGCCAGCGCCGGTGAGCTGAAGCGGCTGAGCCCGCCGGAGGTACTGGGCGCCGCGCTCCGCTACACCGGCAGCGCGGTGCGCACGATGGTCGACACCACCGGCCAGATCGTCACCGGCACGCGCTCCGTAAAGGAGATGGGCGGGCCGCTCAAGATCGCCCAGGTGTCGGGCCAGCAGGCGGCGACCGGCTGGCTGGACTTCGTCTGGTTCATGACGATGATCTCCATCAATCTCGGGTTCATCAATCTCCTGCCAGTTCCCCTGCTCGATGGCGGCCACCTGTTCTTCTATGCGATCGAGGCGATCCGCCGCCGGCCGCTGGAGCCGGCGGTGCAGGAATGGGCGTTCCGCTCCGGCCTCGCCATGCTGCTGACGCTGATGCTGTTCGTGACCTTCAACGATCTCGGCTCGTTCGGGCTGTGGCGGTCTCTGGCCGGGCTGATCGGCTGATGCGCGCTTGATCGGGCGGGACCGATCGGGCAGGGCGACGCGCGGGGGCGCGCAAGCAGGGTCAAGAGGTCGCGGCGACGCGCCCGGCGAGAGTGAAGGCGGGACTACGTGAGGCATTTGGTGAACGGCGGCAGGCGCGCGAAGGCGTCGGCGCTGATGATCGGCACGGCGCTCGGCGGTGGCCTCGGCGGCGGCATCGTCACCGCCGCGCCCGCGCAGGCGCCCCGGTCCCAGGCGGCTCCGGCACCCGCCCCGGCTCCGGCACCCGCCCTCCCGGTCGCCGCCGCCCCGGCTGTCCCGGCCGTCGCGGGCACGATCCGATCGATCGCCGTGCGCGGGTCGCAGCGGCTGGAGGCGGATACCGTCCGATCCTACATCAAGCTGAAGGCGGGCGATCCCTATACCCGGGAATCGCTCGACCAGGCGCTGAAGGACCTCTACGCCACCGAACTGTTCGCCGACGTCACGATCGACAGCACCAGCGACGACATCGTCATCAAGGTGCGCGAGAATCCGGTCATCAACCGCATCGTGTTCGAGGGCAACAAGCGCCTGAAGGAAGAAAAGATCAGGCCCGAGGTGAAGCTGGCCCCGCGCCAGATCTTCACCCGCTCCAAGGCGCGCGCCGACGTCGCCCGTATCATCGAGCTGTATCGCCGCCAGGGCCGCTTCGCCGCCACCGTCGAACCCAAGATGATCCAGCTCGACCAGAACCGCGTCGACGTCGTGTTCGAGATTTCCGAAGGATCGAAATCCCGCGTCCGCCGGATCAACATCATCGGCAACGAACAGTTCTCCGACGGGCGGCTGCGCGGCGAGATGGCGACCAAGGAGAGCGGGATCACCAAGATCTTCTCGTCCGGCACCAGCTACGACCCCGATCGCCTGGCCTACGACCAGCAGAAGATGCGCCAGTTCTACCTGACCAACGGCTATGCCGACTTCCGCGTCGTGTCCGCCGTCGCCGAGCTGACCCCCGACAAGCGCGACTTCATCATCACCTATGTCGTCGAGGAGGGGCCGCGCTACAAGTTCGGCAACGTGAAGATCGAGAGCGAGATCCGCGACCTGAAGCCTGCCGCGCTGCAATATATCGTCCACATGAAGAAGGGCGACTGGTACAACGCCAAGCAGATCGAGGACACGGTCGACCAGATGACCGAGACCGCCGGGCTGCTCGGCTATGCCTTTGCCGACGTGAATCCCCAGTTCGTCCGCGACAAGGACAAGCTGGAGATGAACGTCACGTTCGCGCTGGCCGACGCGCCGCGCGTCTATGTCGAGCGGATCGACATCAACGGCAACACCGTCACCCGCGACAAGGTGGTCCGCCGCGAGTTCCGGCTGGGCGAGGGAGACGCCTTCAACGGCTTCCAGGTGAAGCGCTCGCGCGACCGCATCCGCTCGCTCGGCTTCTTCCAGGAGAAGCTGGAGGTGGAGCAGAAGCCGGGCTCGGCGCCCGACCGCATCGTGCTGGAAACCAACGTCGAGGAAAAGGCGACCGGCCAGCTCCAGGTCTCGGCCGGCTTCTCCAGCCTGGAGAAGTTCATCGTCAACCTGTCGATCGAGCAGAGCAACTTCCGCGGCATGGGGCAGACCGTCCGCGCCTCGGCGGATTATTCGACCTATTCGAAATCGGTCAGCGTCGGCTTCACCGAACCCTATCTGTTCGACCGCAACATCGCGCTGGGCGGCGACATCTTCCGCCGCGACTACAACTCGTTCAACTATGTCAACAACGATCGCAACACCACCTACGAGCAGACGACGACCGGCTTCCAGGTCCGCGCCGGCGTGCCGCTGACCGAGTTCACGCAGCTCGCCGTCCGCTACGGCCTCAGCTATGACGAGGTCGGGCTGAACAAGAACACTTTCTTCTTCAACGGCGTGTGCGATCCGCTGCTCGCCGGGCGCTATCTGTGCGACGCGATCGGCAACCGCATCACCTCCTCGGTCGGTTACAGCTTCGTCTACGACAATCTCAACAACCGCCTGCGCCCCTCGGCCGGCCAGCGGGTCGTGTTCAGCCAGGATTTCGCCGGGCTGGGCGGCGAGGTGAGATATCTCCGCACGCGCATCGACGCGGCGAAATATTTCGGCCTCGGCTCCGGCTTCATCTTCTCCGTCGCGGGCGAGGGCGGCTACATGCTGGCGCTGGAGAAGAGCCGCGGACCCGGCAACGATCCGATCCGCCTGACCGACCGCTTCACGCTCGGCGAGCCGAACATGCGCGGCTTCGCCATCCGCGGCATCGGCCCGCGCGTGCAGCGCCGGTTCTACGACACCGCCACCGCCGACCCGGACGACTTCCTCACCGACCGCAACTCGCGCCAGGACGACGCCTTGGGCGGGCGGGCCTATTATCACGGCCGTCTCGAACTGGAGATCCCGCTCGGCAACGGCGCCAAGGAACTCGGCCTGCGCCCGTCCATCTATGCCGACGTCGGCGCCGTCTTCGGGCTGAAGAACCCGATCGTCGACAATTACCTGCCCGGCGACCCGCGCCTCAACCGGCCGATCCTCGACGTGGACGGCGGCCGCCAGTGCGTCGATGGCGCCGACGTGCCCAACGTCACGCCGATCCCGACGACCGGCGTGTGCCCCGGCGGCACCCAGCTCTACCAGGGCGCGATCTCCAATCCGTTCCGCGAGTTCTATCTGGGCGACACCCCCAAGCCGCGGCTATCCGTGGGCTTCGGCGTCAACTGGAACTCGCCGTTCGGCCCGCTCCGCCTCGATATCGCCAAGGCGCTGTTGAAGGAGCCGGGCGACAACACCAAACTCTTTACCTTCAACGTAGGGACACAGTTCTGATGAAGACCATGATGAAGGGCGCGCTGATCGCCGCCAGCCTGTTCGCCGCCGCTCCCGCCTTCGCGCAGAGCGGGCCGGTCGTCACCCTCGACCTCAACCGCGTGTTGGGCGAGAGCGTCGCCGGCAAGAGCGGCGTCAGCCAGTTGCAGGCCAAGTATAGCGGCATCGTGAACGGCCAGCAGGCGGCGTTCAACGCGGCGGCGACCACCTACAACACCCAGGTCGAGGCGGCGCGCAAGGTGGTGAAGCCCGACGGCACCGGCCTGACCGACGCCGCCCGCGCCCAGCTGGCCGCCGCCGAGCAGAAGGTCCGCGCCGCCGACGAGACGCTCGGCCGGACGCGCCAGGAGATCAACGTCGTCAACGACTATGTCCGCGAACAGATCATCCGCGCGATCACCCCGATCGCCGAGCAGATCCGGGCCGAGCGCCGCGCCACCGCCGTCATCCCGCGCGGATCGGTGCTGGCCGCCGATCCCGCCACCGACGTCACGACCATCGCGCTCCAGCGGCTCGACGCGGCGTTCAAGACGGTGAGCATCACCCTGCCGCAGCAGCCCGCCCGCCCGGCCGCCGCCGCCGCGACGCCGCAGGGCCGCTGAGCGCCGGCGGTTGAGCGGAAGCGTCGAAACAGGCCGCGCCGCCATCGGCCCGCTGGATATCCGGCGGGTGATGGCGGCGCTGCCGCATCGCTATCCGATGCTGCTGGTCGACCGGGTCGAGACGCTGGTGCCGGATCGGTCGATCGTCGCGGTCAAGGCGGTGTCGATCAACGAAGGCTTCTTCGCCGGCCATTTCCCCGGCCGCCCGATCATGCCCGGCGTGCTGATCGTCGAGGCGCTGGCGCAGGCGGCCGGCATCCTTGCGGTCGAGAGCCTCGGCCTCGCCGGATCGGGCAAGCTGGTCTATTTCATGGCCATCGACGAGGCGAAGTTCCGCGCGCCCGTGGAACCGGGCGTGCTGCTCCGCCTGGAGGTCGGGTTCGTCCAGAAGCGCGCCAGCGTCTGCAAGTTCGCCGGCCGCGCGCTGGTCGACGGCAAGGTCGCGGCGCAGGCGAACTTCACCGCGATGATCGCCGATCCGCCGAAGGGGTAGCGACCATCCTGTTCCCCGGCCTTCGCCGGGGAACAGGATGCGGCGGGTCAGGGATCGAGCAAGTCGTCCGGCCGGTTCACGTTGCGCGGCGCGATCGGCAAATCGGCCTCCCGCGCCCCGACCTCCCGCACCCAACCCCGCAGCGACCGATCCTCCGTTGCCGCCAGATACCCGGCCAGCCGCCCCGCCAGCCCCGTCTCCCACAGGCCGAGCAACGGCTGCCCCGCCGCCACCGCGTTCGGCCGTACCAGCCGCTCCGCCAGGTCGAGCGGCAGGTCCGGCAGGTCGCAGCCGCTGGTCAGCACCGCCGCGTGCCCCCGCGACAGCCCGTAGGCCAGCGCCCCCGCCAGCCCGCCGAGCGGCCCCAGCCCCGGTGCGGGCACGTCCGCCACGCCGGTCAGCCCCGGCCACTCCCGCCCGATCACCACCAGCGCGTCGCACTGGCCGCGCAGCCGCGCCGCGACATGATCCAGCAACGCGACGCCCCGCCAGAGCGCCGCCGCCTTGTCGCTGCCGAAGCGACGCGACGCGCCGCCGGCCAGGATCGCGCCCAGCAAGGTCACGGCCGCGCCCGCCCGCTTGTCATCTCGCCGCCCCACCGCTAGAGCGCGCCCTTCCGCGACCCCCGGCTGGTCGGAAACCAGCCATCTGGAGGCCTAGACGACCGTGAAGAAGAACATCCACCCCGACTATCACATGATAAAGGTGCAGCTGGTCGACGGCACCACCTACGACACCCGTTCCACCTATGGTGCCGAGGGCGCGACGTTGCAGCTTGACATCGATCCCAGCGTCCATCCCGCCTGGACCGGCGGCAAGTCCAGCATGCTCGACCAGGGCGGCCAGGTGGCGCGCTTCAACAAGCGCTTCGGCGGGCTGACGCTGGGCAAGAAGTAGGTCATTTCCGGCAGGCCGGCAGCTTCAGCGACGCGACCTCGGCGCAGGGCCTGACCTGCGCCGATCCGTCCGGACCGATATAGACGCCGAAATCGCCGCCCGGCGCGCATGTCGCCGTCCACATCATCAGGTTGCCATAGGGCTGCTGGAACGCCGCCCGCGTCACCCGGCCGCAGCGCTGCCCGCCGTTGGTCACCGCCTGGCGGACGACGGCGCGCTGCTGCTCGGGCGGCAGGCGGCGCAGGCGATCGTTGAACGTGCCCGCCCCCGCCGCCGCCGCGATGGTGAGGACGCAGATCGTCATCAGCGCCGCCGTCCGGCCTGCTCCACGCCACATCATGCGATATGCTCCTTGTCGGCCGCTACGATGGCGCGACGTCTGGATTTCGGCAAGCCCGTGCCTTTCCCTTCCCTCCATGAGAAGATAAGCGCCGCGCACAGGGACGGGTGGCCGAGTGGTTTAAGGCAGCGGTCTTGAAAACCGCCGTGGGTGCAAGCCCGCCGTGGGTTCGAATCCCACCCCGTCCGCCACTTCGGTCCCCGGCTGGGCACGCCGATCGCCGCCGATTTCCCTCCTTCCGCTGCAACTAGCGTCCTGAGCAGGTCGCTCTTCGATCCCATGATGCGGATCTCGTCGTCGCCGACCTCGACGCGCTGGGCGAGCGCGCGCAGGTGATCCCGCCGATAGCCGCCCCCGTCGAGCCGCATCCGCGCGCGCGCGGCCTCTGACAGGCGCCCGACCATCTCCGGCGTGATCGCCCGCTCGCCGGTGCTGTCCAGCATCGCCTGCGCGCGGTCTGCGTCGACGCGCGACTGGTCGCGCATGACCTTGAGGCCGGCGATGCGCTCCTTGAGCGCCGGATCATCGAGGTCGGCGACGCCCGCCTCGATCGCGTCGTAGAGGCGTTTGAGCCGCAACTCCGATTCGGCGGCGCGGCGGTTCAGCTCGGCGATGTGGACCCGGCGGCGCTCGGACTGTTCCTCGCGGCGGCCGAGGATGGTCTCCAGCAGCGCCTCCAGCCGCTCGGGGTCGAGCAGCCGGTCTTCGATGTGGCCGGCGACGAGGTCGTCGAGTTTGTCCATCGGGATGGCGCGGCCCTTGCAGCCGGTCTCGCCCTGCCGCGCCTTGATCGAGCAGGCATAGTAACGGTAGCGGCCGCCCTTGCCGGTGCGGATGGTCATCGCGCCCCCGCAATTGCCGCAGAAGCAGATGCCGGTGAGCAGCGTCGGGCCGATGACGACGCGGTGTGGGAGCGCGGTCTTCTGGTTGCGCGCCTTCATCAGCGCCTGCACCGCGTCGAAGGTCGCGCGCTCGATGAGCGGCGGCACGGCGACGGTGACCACCTCGGCGTCGGGCTTCTTCTCCTTGGTCTTGGAGCGGCGGTTGAACTCGTGCTCGCCGATATAGGTGCGCCGCGTCAGGATTCGGTGGACCTGGCCGATGCCCCAGCGCCCGCCGTCGCGGGTGAAGATGCCGCGTGCGTTCAGATGCTTGACGATCGCCTTGACGCCCATCTGGCTGTGATCGGCCTCGGCGCCGAGCGCGAGGCGGTAGATCAGGCGGATCGTGTCGGCATGGAGCGGGTCGATCTCCAGCTTCTTCTTGGTCTTGGCGCCGCGCTGCTCGGCCGCAACGGTGCGGTAGCCGATCGGCGGCAGCGAGCCGTTCCAGAAGCCCTGCCGCGCGTTCTCCTTCAGGGCGCGCAGGACGTGCTTGGCGTTCTCCTTCGACTGATACTCATCGAACAGCGCCATGATCTGGCGCATCATGACGTGCATCGGGTCGTCCCCCATCTCCTGCGTGATCGAGACGAGGCGGACGCCGTTCTTCGCCAGCTTCCTGACGTAGAACTCCAGCTCGAAGTGATCGCGGAAGAAGCGGCTGAACGAGTGGACGACGACCACGTCGAACGGCGCGGGCTTCGACGTGCCCGCCTCGATCATCCGCTGGAACTCCGGCCGGCGGTCGTTGGTGGCCGAGGCGCCCGCTTCGACGAAGGTGTCGACGAGCCGGTAGCCGCGGTAGGTGCAGTATGCCTCGCCCTGCCGCTTCTGGTCGGGGATCGACACGTCGTGCTCGGCCTGCCGGACGGTCGAGACGCGCAGATAGAGCGCGGCGCGCTGGGCGATGACGGGCGTCTCGGCGTTCACGGCCGGTCTCCTTGCTTGTCGGATGTCGGGATCAGCTCCAGCGCCAGCACGACGCGGTCGGGGATGACCTTCGGCGCGAGCTTGCGCCCGCTGCGCTCCATGCGGACGATGCCGTGGGCGATCATCGCCTTGAGCGTGCGCGAGAGGTTGGGCTTGGCACGGCCGGTCAGCGCGACGAGCGCGTCGAGCGACTCCGGCTCGCGCTCGGCGATGAGGCGGAGCATGTCGCGGTTAGCGGCGGACAGGATGCGGGCGAAGGACTCGGTCGAGGCGAACCAGACCGCCGGTTCGCCGGGCGCCGGCTGCTCTTCGCCGCGCATGATGCGCTTGCCCCGCGCCTTCATCTCCTCGGTGTCGGCGATGCCGATCGTCAGCGTCGTCACGGTGCGCATGTCTCCCGTCCTGGCAGCCGCCGGGCCGGGCGCGGACGTCAGGCGGGCCGGATGCTGCCCACAACCATTATCATCAATAGACAACATCATCTAGGGAAATGACGGGAGCAGGCGCTGTCCGTCGCGCGCGGCTATCGGTCGGTCGGCCCGAACAACTCGTCGAAGAGGTCGGCGAACCATCGCTCGAACACCTCGATCTCGGCCTCCGTGATCGGCACCCGCTCGGGCCAGTCGTCGGTGATGCGCCACGTCTTCGTCACGGAGGCGGGCGATGGCCCCCGCCGTGGGTCCGGCTCGACGGCGTAATAGTCGTAGAGATCGTCGGGCAGGATGCCGGCGGCATTGCCTGCGCGGCGGGTGGAGCGAGAGTGACGGTCGGACACGGACGTCGATGAGGTCTCCTGTGGTTCTTCGCGGCACGGTCCCGCCCCGCGATCCTGCCGCCTCGTTCGTCGCGGTGAAGTGGGCATGACGCGATACCTCGATCGCGTCAGCCGATCGCAGCGCCAGACGCGCCACCGGCCCGGCGTGCCTTCGCGAACGCCCGATCCGTCGCCATGAACCGCTCCAGCATGGGCGCGATCAGCCGCGTGGGGTCGGCCGCCGGTTGCCCGCTTTCGCGGGAGAGCACCTCGGCATAGGCGGTCAGGTCGCGGTGCAGGTCCGCGGGCAGTTCCAGCGTGACCTTTACGGGCTTGTCGTCGGCGATGGGTCCGAGCTTCAGCTTTGTCATGATGGTCAGTTCCGATAGGGTTCGAGGACGAGGTCGCGGGTGACGATCACGCGTACCGGGAAGCCGGGGCGGATGGTGAGTGTCGGTGCGATGTCGAGCTGGCGGCCGACCACCTGCCGGCCGGTCTGCGAGATGCCGTCCGACGCGCCCTGGCGCAGCGCGCGGACGAGGTCGCCCTGTTCGCCCGAGGTGCCGGCCTGCGCACCGACCGACAGCAGCGTCGAGAGACCGGCGGCTTTGGCGAGATCCCACCAGTGGTGGTCGACGCCATCCTCCAGCCCGGCATAGCCTTGCGCATCGGCGCCGGGCTGGCGCTCCAGCACGATCGATCGGCCGTTGGGGAAGATCAGCCGCGTCCACCCAAGAAGCACCCGCCGCTGGCCGAAGCCGACGCCGCTGTCGTACTGGCCGATCAGCCGCGTGCCCTGCGGGATCAGCAGCAGGCGCCCGGTCGGGCTGTCGTAGACGTTCTCGGTTACCTGCGCGACGATTTGGCCGGGCAGGTCGGAGCGGATGCCGGTGACGAGCGCGGCGGAGACCACCGCGCCGGCCTGGACGACATAGGGCGACGGCGGTGCCGTCACGCGGTCGGGCGCGACGGTACGCCGGTCGGCCGGCTGGTTGAGGAAGGCGAGCTGCCGATCCTGCGCGGTGGGCGCGGCCGTCTGGCCAGGCGTTCCCGTACCGGCGAGGTTCGGCATCCCATCGCCAGAAACGCTGCCGCCCGCCGTCGCGGTCGTCGCGCCGGACTGGAAGAACACCCGGCTGGTGCGCGCCGCCTCCAGCTCCTGCCTGCGCCGTTCCAGTTCCTGTTGGCGGCGTTCAGCTTCGGGGTCGGGCGCGGCGGGTCCGGCCGGCGCGTCGATCCCCGAAACCGGCACGGGCTGGCCGCGGTTCTGCGCGTCGAGGATGGGGCGGCCGAGATCGCCGGGCAGCGGCGGCCCGAGGATCGGGCCGGTATAGTCCTTCGGCAGCGCGTTGAGGCCGTCTGGCGTCGATCGGCCATCGGTTGCGTAGACCTCCTCTGCCGGTTTACTGCCCTGCTGGACCTGGAGCGCGTAGATCAGCGCGCCGCCGAGACCGACACCGGCAACGCTGCCGAGCACCGCCAGCGCCTTGCGCGACAGGCGGGTGACGCGCGGCAGTTCGGGTCGCAGCCGCATCGGCGCAACCGGCTCGCCAGTCAGCGGCCGGGCATCGTCATCGGAGTCCGGCTGGTTCGGCGCGTTCTGCTGGGGATCGATGGCGCTCATGACGATGGCCTCCCATCGGTACGGAGAATGCGGACGGTCTGCTGGCGGTCCCCCTTGCCGAGCCGCAACTCGGCGGCACCGAACAGGCGGTCGACGATGAGGATGTTGCCGTGGACGCGGCTGTTGACGATCTCCGGTTCGCCGTCCGGACCGACGACGAAGAGCGGCGGCATCTCGCCCTGAACGACGCCGCGCGGGAACTCGACATAGACGCGCCGCCCGTCGTCGTAGACCGCGACCGGCCGCCACGGCGGCGCGTCGCCGGCCAAGGCATAGCGATAGGTGCGCTCGGCGGCCGCCGGGATGGTAGGCGTCGCCGGCACCACCGCCCGCTGCGACGGCGGCGGGGCCGGATAACTCCACGCGACGGAGGGCATGTAGGGCCGCTCACCCGCGTGCAGCTCGATCATGTAGAGCCGGCGGTCGGTGGTGATGACCAAGTTGGTCTGGAGATCGGACCGTGTTGGCTTGACGAGGACGTGGACGCGGCGGGTGTCACCGGAACCACTCTCGGTGTCGCCGATGATCCAGCGGGCGGTATCGCCCGCCGCGATCGGTCCCGCGCCGGTCAGGCTCTCGCCGGGTTCGAGCGCGATATCGGTGATCTGTCCGACTGCGGCATAGACCTGATAGAGCGCGCCCTCCGACCACGGATAGACCTGGATGGCGTTGTAATAGCCCTCGCGGCGCGGCTGGACGCGGGCGGCGGCGTTGGCGTTCTCGACACGAGCGGTCGAGGTGCCGGTAGACTGACCGCCCCGCGCTGGCGTCCACGGCGGCGGGACGTGTAGCGGTTTTGGTCGTGCCGCCGCGGCGACCACCGGCACGGGCAGCAGCGGGGGCACCTCGGCATCGTAGCTGATCTCGGGCGGCTTCTTCGTGGTTGCACAGCCGGCGAGCATCGTCGCGGCGACCAGTATGGCGGGAGCGGCGATCGTGCGGAGAGGCGCGCTCACTGGCCCATCTCCTTCGACCAGTTGATGGCGTTGACGTAGATGCCGAGGGGGTTCTTGCGCAGCGCCTCGGCATCGCGTGGCGGCTGGACGACGACGGTGAGAATCGCGGTCCAGCGCGAGGTCTCGGCGAGGCTGCCGTCCTGATAGCGGCGCTCGGTCCAGGCGACGCGGAAGCTGTCGGGCGAGGCGCGAATGACCGAGGACACGTCGACGGCGACTTGCTGCTTGCCGACCTTCGCGAACGGGTCGTTGCTTCGCGCGTAATCGTTGAGCGCCTGTGCGCCCGGCGCGGTGGTGAAGTCGTAGGCGCGCAGCCAGTTCTGCCGCACGACGATCGCGTCGGCCGGGATGCTGCGGACCTCTTCGACGAACCTTGCGAGGTGGAACGCGATCTGCGGATCGGTCGGGCGGTAGCCGGCGGTCGCCGGCTCCACCGCCTGCGCCTGTCCCAGCCGATCCACCTGCACCACCCACGGCACGATCGACCCGCTCGCCGACTGCCAGACCAGCGCGGCCGACAGGCTGGCGGACAGCGCCAGCGAACCGAACGCCATCAGCCGCCAGTTCCTTGCCTGCACGCGGGCGGAGCCGATGCGGTCGTCCCAGACCTGGGCGGCGCGCTGGTAGGGCGTCTCGGCCTGCGGGGTCTTGCCGTAATGCGCGGCGGGTCGTTTGAAGAGGCTCATGGGCGGTCGCCTTGGTCGAGGGAGATGGAAGCGCCGCCGCCATGCGCGTCGCCGGATCGCACGGCGTGCGCGGCAGCCTGGACGCCGTGGGTGAGCTGCTGCGAGCGCTTCATGCGCTTGGCCCATGCGGGCTGGCTGCCCGCCGCCGGGGCTGCGGGAGACGCGCCGCCATCACCGTCCGGCGCGGCATCGCCGCTGACGGCACGGCCGCCGGCCTGGAAGCTGGACCGGAGGCTGTCGGCCGCGCGGCCTGCTGCGCGCTTCAGCGGCGAAACGGCAGCCTTTCCGCCCGCGCTGGCGACGTTGCCGATACCGGAGGCGACGCCGGCCATGCCGGACTGTCCGGCGGCACCGGCCTGATAGGCGGTGGACGCACCACCGGCGAGCGCCGCGCCCCCTCGTGAAGCAGCGGCGGCACCGCCGGCCAATGCAGCACCGCCGGACGCGACCGCACCGATCGCGGCGCCACCGGCGGCAACCATGCCGCCCGCAGCAAGCCCGGTGCCGATCGCCGCGCCCGCACCGAGCTGCGGCCCGCCGGAGACGAGGCCGTTGGCGATGCCGGGACCGAAGATGCCGAGACCAAGCAGCGACAGGGCGGCGAGCACGATCGCCATCGCGTCGTCGATGGTCGGCGTCCGGCCGCCGAAGCCGGCGGTGAACTGCGAGAACAGGGTCGAGCCGATCCCGACGATGACGGCGAGCACCAGCACCTTGATGCCCGACGAGATGACGTTGCCGAGCACGCGCTCGGCCATGAAGGCGGTCTTGCCGAACAGGCCGAAGGGAATGAGCACGAAGCCGGCGAGCGTGGTCAGCTTGAACTCGATCAGCGTGACGAAGAGCTGGACGGCGAGGATGAAGAAGGCGAGCAGGATCAGCGCCCAGGCGAACAGCAGGCAGGCGATCTGGATGAAGTTCTCGAAGAACGACCAATAGCCCATCAGCCCGGAGATCGAGTCGAGCAGCGGGCGACCTGCGTCGAGGCCGGTCTGCGCCACCTTGCCTGGTCGCATCAGGTCAGCGGCGGAGAAGCCGGTGCCGCTCGCCTTCAGCCCCAAGCCGGCGAAGCTGTCGAAGACGATCCGGGCAAGGTTGTTCCAGTTGCCGATGATGTACGCGAACACACCGACGAACAGCGTCTTCTTGATGAGCCGGCCGACGATGTCGTCGTCGCCGCCCATCGACCAGAACAGTGCGGCCAACGTCACGTCGATGACGATCAGCGTCGTGGCGATGAAGGCGACCTCGCCCGACAGCAGGCCGAAGCCGCTGTCGATATAGCGCGTGAAGACGCCGAGGAAGCTGTCGATGACGCCGGTGCCCTGCATGGTCAGTGTCCCTGCAAAGGTGACGAGGTGCCGAGGAAGCGTCGCCGGTTCTCGTCCCAAGTATTCAGGCAGCCGGCGTCGCGTGTTGCGGCCTCGCCCATGAACCGGCAGCGTGCGAGCGCCTCGCGCATCGGATCGACCGGCCCGGTGGTCACCTCGACTGTAACCGGCACGACCGGCTTCTCCTCGCGCGTCATCTCGATCGCGGCGGCGGCAATGGCGATGCCGGCGAACGCGGCGGCACCGATCCGGGCGAGCGTCTTCCCCTCCACGGTGCGCCTCAGTTGCCGGGGTTGAACATGCGGGCGTTGCCGGGCTGGTAGCCCGCGCCCGGCTCGAGGAAGCGGCGGCGCTGCTCGCGACCCTGCTCGGCTGCCGCGGCGCGCTCGGCCTCGGACAGCGCCTGCGCGCGGCCGTTCGCCGCCATCATCGCGGTCAGGTCGGCGAGCTGCTGCGCCTGAAGCGCGAGGAGCTGGTTGCCGGCCTGCGTCGCTTGCAACGCGCCGGTCGCGCCCTGCGAGCGCGTGACGAGGTTCGCCATCTCGGTGCGGTTGCTGTCGATGTTGCCGACGACGCCCGCCTGCACGCGCATCGCGTCCTGCAACCCGCCGACCGTATTCTGCCAGCGGCTCCGCGCGTCCGTAACGAGTTGCCGGTCGGTCGCCGACATCGACGCGCTGCCGTACTGGCGCTGGAACGCCTGGTCGATCGAGCGCACGTCGAAGGCGATGTTCTGCGCCTGTTGCAGCAGCGCCTGCGTGCGGCGGACGTTCTGCTGGAGCTGCTGGAGCGACGAATATGGCAGGCTGGCGAGGTTGCGCGCCTGGTTGACCAGCATCGTCGCCTCGTTCTGAAGCGACGTGATCTGCTGGTTGACCTGCTGGAGCGTGCGCGCCGCCTGGAGGACGTTCTGCGCGTAGTTCGAGGGATCGAACACGGTCCACTGCGCGGCGGCGGGCGTCGCCAGCATCGGCGACAGCGCGAGCGACACGGTGAGGATGGACGCGGCGACGAGCGCCGCGCGGCTACGGCGCAGGGTCATGATGGTGTCTCCAGGTTGGTGAGGTCGGGAATGAGGTCGGCGGCCCAGCCGACGCCGCGGAAGCGCAGCCAGGCGGCGAGAAAGCCGTCGCGGCCGTGCTCCGCGACGATCGCGGCGATGACCTGCTGGTCGGTGCGCGACGACGCGGCGCAGAGCGCCAGCGCAACCTCGGACAGGCCCAGCTCGAACAGCCGGTTGCCGCGCCGCGACTGGCAGTAATAGTCGCGCTTCAGGACGGCACGCGCGAGGATCTCGATCTGGCGGTCGTTGAGGCCGAAGCGGCGATAGATGGCGGTGATCTGCGGCTCGATCGCCCGTTCGTTCGGGAGCAGAAGCCGGGTCTGGCAGCTCTCGACGATCGCGGGGGCAATTGCCGAACCGTCGATGTCTGACAGCGACTGCGTGGCGAAGATGACGGATGCGTTCTTCTTGCGCAGCGTCTTCAGCCATTCGCGGAGCTGGCCGGCAAACCCCTCGTCGTCGAGCGCGAGCCAGCCTTCGTCGATGATGATGAGGGTCGGCGATCCGTCGAGCCGGTCGCCGATGCGATGGAACAGATAGGCCAGGACGGCGGGCGCGGCCTCGGTCCCGATCAGACCTTCGGTCTCGAAGGCCTGGACCGTGGCGGAGCCGAGATGCTCGGCCTCGGCATCGAGCAAGCGACCGTGCGCGCCGCCCACACAATAAGGCCGGAGCGCCTGCTTCAGATCGTTCGACTGGAGCAGGACCGCCAGGCCGGTGATGGTGCGCTCGGCCGTAGGCGCGCTGGCGAGCGAAGTCAGCGCCGTCCAGATATGCTCCTTCACCTCGGGGGTGATGGCTACGCCTTCGCGGGTCAGGATCGCGACGATCCAGTCGGCGGCCCAAGCGCGCTCGGGCACGTCATGGATGCGGGCGAGCGGCTGTAGCGATACGCTCTCGTCACTGCCGTCGCTCAGTCCGCCGCCGAGATCGTGCCAGTCGCCACCCATGGCAAGCGCGGCGCCGCGAATGCTGCCGCCGAAGTCGAAGGCGAACACCTGCGCCCCGGCATAGCGCCGGAACTGGAGCGCCATGAGCGCCAGCAGCACGGACTTGCCGGCGCCGGTCGGGCCGACGACGAGCGTGGGCCCGACGTCGCCGACGTGAAGGGAAAACCGGAACGGGGTCGAGCCTTCGGTCTGACCGAAGAGCAGTGGGGGCGCTGCAAAATGCTCGTCCCGTTCCGGACCCGCCCACACCGCCGAAAGCGGGATCATGTGGGCGAGGTTCAAAGTCGAAATCGGCGGTTGCCGGACATTGGCGTAGACGTGGCCCGGCAGAGAACCGAGCCAGGCGTCCGCCGCATTGATGGTTTCCGCCATCGCCGTGAAGTCGCGGCCCTGGATGACCTTCTCGACGAGCCGTAACTTCTCGTCGGCAAGGCGCGGATCGTCGTCCCAGACCATCACAGTCGCGGTGACGTAGGCGAGACCGGCATAGTCCGCGCCCAGTTCCTGAAGTGCGAGATCGGCATCAGCCGCTTTGTTCGATGCATCGCTATCGACCAGCGCCGAGGCCTCGTTGGTCATCACCTCCTTGAGGATGGCGGCGATCGACTTGCGCTTGGCGAACCACTGCCGCCGGATCTTGGTCAGCAGCTTCGTGGCGTCGGTCTTGTCGAGCAGGATCGCGCGAGTGGACCAGCGATACGAGAAGGCCAGCCGATTCAACTCGTCGAGCAGGCCGGGCGTCGTCGCGGTCGGGAAGCCGACGATGGTGAGGACGCGAAGGTGTGCATTGCCCAATCGCGGCTCCAGCCCGCCGGTCAGCGGCTGGTCGGCGAGCAGCGCGTCGAGATACATC
>CAXTHU010000007.1:0-29015 GCA_964244125.1 uncultured Sphingomonadaceae bacterium | reverse complement strand
ACTGTTGATGAGCCGCACCCGCCGCGCCCGGTCGACCGAGACGACGCCGGCGGTGACGCCCGACAGCACCGCCTCGATGAAGGCGCGGCGGCTGTCGAGCTGGGCGTTGGCGCCGACCAGCGCGCCGGTCTGTTCCTGGAGCTTGCGCGTCATGCGGTTGAACGCGAAGGCGAGGATGCCGACCTCGTCCTGGCTGCGCGGGCGGGCGACGCGCACGGACAGGTCGCCCGCCGTGATCCGCCGCGCCGCGCCGACCAGCTCGCTCACCGGCCGCACCAGCCGGTCGGCGACGGTCAGCGCGATGACGATCGCGGCGGCGACGATCAGCAGCGAGACGACCAGCAGCGCGGCGTTGAACCGGAGCTGCAACGTGCGCGACCGTTCCAGCAGGCTGCTATAGTCGCCCAGCGCCGCCTGCGTCCGCTTCACCTGGTTCAGCACCAGCGGATCGACGAAGCGCGAGGCATAGAGGAAGGTGTGCGTCCTGGCGGTCAGCGCGGTCAGCGCCTCGATCCGGTCGCCCGAGGCGGCGCTGAGGAAGGTCTCGCCCCGGTTCAGCGCGGGCAGGGCGCCCGCCGGCAGCCGCTGTTCCAGCGAACGCGGATCGGCCAGCGCGACCAGCGGCGCGCGGCGCACGCCGTCCGGCCCGACCTCGATGATCGCGATCTCGGACAGGCCGCGCAGCCGCCCCTGCGTCGCGACGAAGCTCTGGAAACGCGGATCGTTGACGCTCGCGAGCGCCAGCGTGGCGCGGAAATCGCCCGCCATCGGCAGGATCTCCGACTTCAGCCGCTCCTCGTTCTCCTCGACATAAGCCCGCGCCACCCGGTCGCTGTTTTCCAGCACCGTGCGCGCCGAATCGGAGAACCAGAACTCGACACCATATTGGAACAGCAGCGAGGCGAAGATCACCACCAGCAGCGTCGGCACCGCCGCGATGGCCGAAAAGGTCGCCACCAGCCGGACGTGCAGCCGCCCGCTGCCGCCCGAGGGCGAGCGCGCCGACCGCTGCCGCGCGATCCGCCGCGCCGCCAGCACCATCAGCGCCATCGCCGGCACGAGGTTGGCGACGAGCAGCAGCGCCACCAGCGGCGGGGTCAGCAGGCGCGACGGGGAGTGGCCGCCGGTGACGGTGTAGTAGCTGGCGGTGAAGATGCCGATCGCCGCGACCAGCGTCGCAAGCTCGATCGCCGGCATCACCCCGCGCCGCCGCAGCAGCGCCAGCCGCCGCCGCCAGCGCGGCCTCCGCCCGATCAAAAAAGCCGTCTCGGCCATCATCGTGACCTTCATATCACGCAACCGTTGCAGCGAAAACACAATCCATCGCGAGGGCAGGGCGGCGGGGCGTGTTCGCGGAAGACATCGTCGCCCGGCCTGCACCGGGGCGACGATGTAGCTTCATGCGATCCGCCGCAGATCGGCCGCCTCGATCCCGCGTTCCGCCAGCTTCTTGCGCAGCGTGTTGCGGTTGATCCCCAGCAGCCGCGCGGCGCGCAGCTGGTTGCCCTTCACCGCCGCCAGCGCCAGGCGGAGCAGCGGCCGCTCGACCTCGTCCAGCACCCGGTCGAGCAGGCCGTCGGGCGGCAGGTCGCGGCCGTATCCGGCGAAATAGCGCGCCAGATGCAGCGCCACCGCGTCGCCGAGCCCGCCCCCCTCGCCGATCATCGCCGGCGGCGGCATGGCACCGGCGGCCTCCAGCTGGCCCGCGACATGGCCGCCGCCGATCTCCTCCTCGCGGGTCAGCGCGGCGAGGCGGCGCATCAGGTTCTCCAGCTCGCGGACGTTGCCGGGCCAGGCGTGGGCCGCGAGCCGCGCCGCCGCGTCGCCGGACAGAACCTTGCGCGGCAGCCCGTCGGCCGCCGCCCGCTCCAGGAAATGCCGCGCCAGATCGGCGATGTCGGCCCCGCGCCGACGCAGCGGCGGCAGCGTCACCGGCACCACGTTCAGCCGGTAGAACAGGTCCTCGCGAAACGCGTTCGCCTCGATCAGCCGCGGCAGGTCCTTGTGGGTCGCGGCGATGATGCGGACGTCGGCGCGGATCGCCCGCGCGCCGCCCACGGCGGAGAACTCGCCCGATTGCAGCACCCGCAGCAGCCGCGTCTGCGCCTCCATCGGCATGTCGCCGATCTCGTCGAGGAACAGCGTGCCGCCCTGCGCCTGCTCGAAACGGCCGGCGGTGCGCTGCGCCGCGCCGGTGAAGGCGCCGCGCTCGTGGCCGAACAGCTCGCTCTCGATCAGTTCGCGCGGGATGGCGGCCATGTTGATCGCGACGAATGGCCGCGCCGCGCGCGGACCCAGATCGTGGATGGCGCGCGCGACCAGCTCCTTGCCGGTCCCGCTCTCGCCCAGCACCAGCACGGTGAGATCGTTGCCGACGACGCGCGCGACGGTGCGATAGACCTCCTGCATCGGCGGCGAGCGGCCGATCAGGGGCAGTTCGTCCACCGGCGCCGGCGGCGCGATCCGGTCGCCGGCCGGCCGGCTGGCGAGGGCGGCGGCGACGGCGCGCGACAATTCGCCGAGGTCGAAGGGCTTGGGGAGATATTCGAAGGCGCCCTGCTCGTTGGCCCGCACCGCCGTCGCCAGCGTGTTCTGCGCCGACAGGACGATGACGGCGAGATCGGGCCGCGCGGCGACCAGTTCGGGCACCTCGTCCAGCCCGTTGCCGTCGGGCAGCATCACGTCGGTCACCATCACATGCGGGTCGAAGCCGGCCAGCGCCGCCCGCCGCGCCGCCAGCGTCGCCGCGGTCTCGACCAGATAGCCGTCGCGGCGCAGCGCCTCGCGCACCACGGTGCGGATCGCGGCGTCGTCGTCGACCACCAGGATGCGCGCGCCGCTCACGGCTTCGCCGCGCGCGGCAGGCGGACGCGCAGCACCGTCCGTTCGGGCACGCCCTCGCGGCGATATTCCACCGCCCCGCCATGGTCGCCGACCAGCTTGTCGACCAGCGCGAGGCCGAGGCCGCCGCCGCGCCGCTTGGAGGACACGAACGGATCGAACAGATGCTCGGCCAGCGCGTCCGGCGCCCCCGGCCCCTCGTCGACGACGCTGATCTCGATCGGCAGCGCCACCCGCCGCCCCGGCTCGGCCCGCGAGCCGACGGACAGCCCGTGGCGATAGGCGGTGACGAGCGTGATCGTGCCGGGTTCGTCAAGCGCGTCCATCGCTTCGGCGGCGTTCTTCACCAGGTTGATGAACACCTGCACCAGCGCGTCGCGATCGCCCAGCACCGCCGGCAGCGACGGATCGTAGACCTCGCGGATCACGCAACGGCGGGCGAAGCCGCTCCGCGCGACGTCGCGGACATGGCCCAGGATGGCATGGATGTTCTGCGCGGACAGGGCCAGCGGGCGGGTGTCGGTGAAACCCTCCATCCGGTCGATCAGCGCGGCGATCCGGTCCACCTCGTCGCGGATCAGCCGGGTCAGCCCTTGGCCGTCCGCGCCGGCATCCGCCTCCAGCAGCTGGGCCGCGCCCCGGATGCCCGACAGCGGGTTCTTGATCTCATGCGCCAGCATCGCGGCGGCGCCGACGGCGGTCAGCGCGCGCCCTTCCCGCTCGGCGCGGCGGTGGACGAGATGCTGCGGCTCGCGCGTGTGGATGGTGATCGCGCGCCAGCCGGGCCGCTCGGCGATGGGCGCGGCCATCAGATCCGCCCGCGTCCGCCGCCCGCCCGGCAGGACGAGCATCAGGTCGTAGGCGACGAACGGCTGGTCGATCGGCATCGACGTCAGCGGATGGCCGATCGCCTCGGCCACGCCGCGCCCGATCAGCGCCGGGCGGCTGGTGTTCAGCAGCGCCTCGGTGGCGATGTTCGCCTCGCGGATCACCCCGTCGCCGTCCAGCACCACCACCGGCGTCGGCAGGGTGGCGAGGATGTCGCCCGGCCCCGGCCCCTCCGCCGTCGCCCCCCCGCGCCGGGCGAAGCGGATCAGGCCGCCGCCCGGCAGAGCCATGGCGTGTAATATTCTTCGAGCATGGCGAGCACGCGGGGCGCCGACGGCTCCTGGTTCACCGCGTTGCGGAACTCGGCCGATCCGGTCAGCCCCCTGGTGTACCAGCCGATATGCTTGCGCATCATGTTCACGCCGACGACGTCGCCATAGTGATCCAGCGTCTCGCGATAATGGGCGACGATGGTGGCATATTGCGCATCGATCGAAGGGTCGGCCAGACGCTCGCCGGTCGCCAGCCAGCGCATCACCTGCGAAAGCAGCCACGGCCGGCCATAGGCGCCGCGCCCGATCATGACGCCGTCGGCGCCCGACTGCGCCAGCGCTGCCGCCGCATCGTCGATCGAGAGGATGTCGCCGTTGGCGATCACCGGGATCGACACGGCCTGCTTCACCCGGGCGATGAACCCCCAGTCGGCCGTGCCCTTGTACATCTGGTTGCGGGTGCGGCCGTGGACGGCGACCATGCGGACGCCCAGATCCTGGGCGATGCGGGCCAGTTCCGGCGCGTTCAGGCTGTCGTGACACCAGCCCATCCGCATCTTCAGCGTCACCGGCACGGAGACAGCCTTCACGGTTGCTTCAATCAGTTGCGCGGCGAGCCTCAGGTCGCGCATCAGCGCCGAGCCGGCCTCCCCGTTGACGATCTTGCGCACCGGGCAGCCCATGTTGATGTCGACTACGGCGGCGCCGCGATCCGCCACCAGCCGCGCCGCCGCGCCCATTTCATAGGGCGTGCAGCCGACGAGCTGCATCGACACCGGCTCCTCGATCCGGTCCCACATCGCCTTCTGCACCGACTGGCGGGTGTCGCGGATCGCCGCCTGGCTGGCGATCATCTCGGTGACGTTCAGCCCCGAGCCGAAGCGGCGGACGGCACGGCGAAACGGCATGTCGGTGACGCCGGTCATCGGCGCCAGGATCACCGGCGTTTCGATGCGGACGTTGCCGATGTCGATGGGGGCGAGCCTACGTGCCATGAACCTGCCTAAAAACCGGGCAGCGCCTACAGGAAGCGGCCGCCGGCTTCAAGCGCGGGGCTTTGCGGCGCGCTGGCGGCGCTCTATGCGGCGGGCATGTCCCGGCCCCGCACCGTCGCCCTGATCGTCGCCGCCGGGGAAGGGCTGCGTGCCGGCGGCGATGTCCCGAAGCAATATGCCCGGATCGGCGGCAAGGCGATGCTGGCCCATGCCGTCGACGCGCTGGCCGGCCACCCGGGGGTGGACGCGGTGCGGGTGGTGATCGGCGCGGGGCAGGAGGCGCCGTTCGCCGAAGCCCTGGCCGGACGCGCCCTCCCCGCCCCCGTCGCCGGCGGCGCGACCCGGCAGGCGTCGGTCCGCAACGGCCTGGCCGCGATCGAGGCGGACATCGTCCTGATCCACGACGCCGCCCGCCCCTTCCTGCCCGCCGCCGTCGTGGATCGATTGCTGGCGGCGCTCGCCGATGCGGCCGGCGCCGTACCCGTCCTGCCGGTCGTCGATACGCTGGCGCGCGGCGACGATCTGCTGGGCGACACGGTCGCGCGGGCGGGCCTGTGGCGGGTGCAGACGCCACAGGCCTTTCATCTTCCCGCCATCCGCGACGCCCATGCCCGCTGGACCGGGCCGGACGCGACCGACGACGCGCAGGTCGCCCGCGCCGCCGGCCTCGCCATCCGCACCGTCGCCGGCGACCGCCGCCTGGAGAAGCTGACCCATGAGGAAGATTTCGCCGCCGCGCGCGCGCGTTTCGGCATGACCGACATCCGCACCGGCACCGGCTTCGACGTCCACGCCTTCGCGCCGGGCGACGGCGTGTGGCTGTGCGGCGTGCGCGTGCCGCACGGTGCCGCGCTGGCCGGCCATTCCGATGCCGATGTCGGGCTCCACGCGCTGACCGACGCGATCCTGGGGGCGATCGGCGAAGGCGACATCGGCGATCACTTCCCGCCGTCCGACCCCCGGTGGAAGGGCGCTGCCTCCGCCCGCTTTGTCGAACACGCCCGCGACCTCGTCGCGGCGCGCGGCGGGCGGATCGGCCATGTCGACATGACCCTGATCTGCGAGGCGCCCAAGGTCGGACCGCACCGCGCCGCCATGCGCGCCGAGATCGCCCGCCTGCTCGGGCTGGACATCGGCCGCGTGAGCGTGAAGGCGACGACGACCGAGGGGCTGGGCTTCACCGGCCGGCGCGAGGGGATCGCGGCGCAGGCGGTGGCGACGGTGGCGATGGAGGACGTGACGTGACATCGGACATGGGCGGGCTGGTCGATGCCGAGATCGCCGCCGCCGCCGCCCGGGTCATCGACGCCAACCGCGCCGCCTCGCGCTGCGTCGCGGTGGCGGAAAGCTGCACCGGCGGCCTGGTCTCCGCCGCGCTGACCGAGTTGCCGGGTGCGTCGGACGTGTTCCAGGCTGGCTACGTCACCTATGCCAACGGCGCCAAGGCGGGGATGCTCGGCGTCTCGACCGACATATTGGAGACGTTCGGCGCGGTGTCGGTCGCGACCGCCTGGGCGATGGCGCAGGGCGCGCTGAACCGGAGCGGCGCCGATGTCGCCGTCGCCGTCACCGGCATCGCCGGGCCGGGCGGCGGGACCGACAAGAAGCCGGTCGGCACCGTCGTCTTCGCGCGGGCGGAGAAGGGGGCGGACCCGACCGACGTGCTGGCCGAGCTGCGCCGCTTCGGCGACATCGGCCGCGCCGGCATCCGCCGTCAGGCGGCGCTGGTGGCGCTGGAACTGCTGATGCCGGGCGCCGCGCCGGCGCCGTAGAGCGCGTTCGCCCGCGTCTCGAACGCGCCGATCATCCGCCGCAGCGCCGCCTCGAACACCTGCCCCGCCAGCGTCTCGAACAGGCGCGAGCGGAAGGCGAAATCGACCGAGAAGTCGACCAGCGTGCCGCCCTGCCCGTCCGGCCGGAAGGTCCATTCGTTGCGCAGATATTTGAGCGGCCCGTCGAGATAGTCGACGTGGATCGTCTCCGCCCGGCGCTTTACCACCTTGGAGGTGAACCGCTCGCGCAATGCCTTGAAGCCGACGAGCAGGTCGGCGACCATCTCCGTCCCGCTGTCCGAACGGACCCGCACCGCCGTCACCCAGGGCAGGAACTCGGCATAGCGCGCCACGTCGGCGACAAGGTCGAACATCTGCGTCGGGCTGTAGGGCAGCCGGCGGGTCTCGGCATGGCGCGGCACCCGTTCAGGCTATCAGCTTGGCGAGAACCGCTATCGAAATCGCCAGGTTGAAGCCGAGCATCCACTTCAACAGCATCAACTCGCCTTCGATCTTGCCGAAACGGCTGTCGTAAGGCGCGACTTCCTCCGCCGCATCGCGGGCGGATTCGTCGCCCGCCCCCGCCGCCAGCAAGGCATGGTATAGGCTGGACATCATCAACGCCATCTCAGCTCCTCCCCGCCGGCTTCGCCTCGCGCGCCGCGCGCAGCCTAGCGAAATCGTCCCCCGCGTGATAGCTGGATCGGGTCAGCGGGCTGGCCTGGGCCAGCAGGAAACCCTTCGCGCGGGCGATCGCGCCATAGGCGGCGAATTGCTGCGGGGTGGTGAACTCCACCACCTTGGCGTGTTTCGGCGTCGGCTGGAGATACTGGCCCATGGTCAGGAAATCGACTTCGGCCGAGCGCATGTCGTCCATCACCTGATGCACCTCCAGCCGCTCCTCGCCCAGGCCCGTCATCAGGCCGGACTTGGTGAAGATCGACGGGTCGCGCCGCTTCACGCTTTCGAGCAGGCGGAGCGAGGCGTAATAGCGCGCGCCCGGCCGGATCGTGGGATACAAGCGGGGCACCGTCTCCAGATTGTGGTTGTAGACGTCCGGCCGCGCCGCCACGATCGCGCCGACCGCGGCATCGGCCTTGTTGCGGAAATCGGGCGTCAGTATCTCGATGGTGGTGGCCGGCGTGGTCCGCCGCAGCGCCTCGATCACCTTCACGAATTGCGCAGCGCCGCCGTCGGGCAGGTCGTCGCGATCGACCGAGGTGACGACGATGTGGGTCAGGCCCAGCTCGGCCGCGGCATCGGCGACATGCTGCGGCTCCAGCCCGTCGACCGCCTTGGGCATGCCCGTCTTCACGTTGCAGAAGGCGCAGGCGCGCGTGCAGACGTCGCCCAGGATCATCACCGTCGCATGCTTCTTGGTCCAGCATTCGCCGATGTTGGGGCAGGCCGCCTCCTCGCACACGGTGGCGAGGTTCAGCCGCCGCATCAGCGCCCTGGTCTCGGCGAAGGCGGTGCCGGCGGGCGCCTTCACGCGGATCCAGTCGGGTTTCGCGATGCGGCGCGGCGACGGGGCCAGGGCCGGGGGAAAAGCGGCGGTATCGGTCATGCCGCCCAGATAGCGACGGCGAGCGCGGGCCGCCAGCCCCGAGGCGGGTTGCGCCGGGCCGGATCATGCGACTATCTGCCGGCCATGTCCGAGTTCGACCGCCTCCTCGCCGGCTACCGCCGCTTCCGTCAGGCCGGCTGGGCGGCGGAGCGCGCGCGCTGGGCGGAACTGGCCGAGGGGCAGAGCCCGGGTACGATGGTCATCGCCTGTTCCGACAGCCGGGTCGATCCGACGCTGATCTTCGACACCTCGCCGGGCGAGATGTTCGTCGTCCGCAACGTCGCCGCGCTCGTGCCGCCGTTCGAGGCCGACGGCGGGCGGCACGGCGTGTCCGCCGCGCTGGAGTTCGCCGTCACCCAGCTGGAGGTCGCCGAGGTGATCGTCATGGGCCACGGCCGGTGCGGCGGGATCGCCGCCGCGCTCTCGCGCCGGTTCGATGGCGCGCCGCCGGGCGCCGGCGGCTTCATCGCCCACTGGATCGACCTGCTCGACGAGGCGCGCGACCGGATCGAGGCGGCCTGTGCCGGGGAGGGACCGGAGGCGACGGCCCACGCGCTCGAACAGGAGGCGGTGCGCGCCAGCCTCGCCAACCTGCGCACCTTCCCCTTCATCCCCGAGCGCGAGGCGGCGGGCACGCTGCGCCTGCGCGGCGCCTGGTTCGCGATCGGCACGGGGGTGCTGGAAGTGCTCGACGAGCCGACCGGGCGGTTCGCACCGGCCTGAAGGAACGCAGCGCCGCGCGTCTCGTTACGCCTGGCGACCTATCGAGGAGAGCCGCAATGACCCGCATCCACCTGATCGCCGCAGGCATGGCCGCCCTCGCGGCCCCGCTGACGGCCCAGACCGTCCCGGTCCCGAACCCGGCGCCGACCAGGGAACTGGCGCAGGACCGCGGCTACGACAAGCAGACGCCCAGGCACGACGCGGTCGATGCGCAGGAAGCGCCGGTGACGAAGGCGCTGAACGGCCAGGTCGGCGAGGCGACCACCGGCGCCATGGTGCAGAACGCGACCAACCAGGAGACCTATGCCGCCGACATGGCCAAATACCGCGCCCGCGTCGAGGCCGAGGCGCGGGCGACCCTGTCCGACCAGGACCGCTACACCCGCCAGCAGCACGCCTACGCCGACGCCATGGTCGCCTGGCGCGCGCAGGTGGAAGCGTGCAGGACCGGCGCCAAGGCCGCCTGCACCAACCCCGTGCCCGACCCGGCCAGCTTCTACTGACGTGCCATCCACCCTCTAGGGGGACGGGATGCTGCCGCCCCCGGTGATGCCGGCCACACAGACGCTCGTCCTGCCCATGGCCGCGCCGTTCGTCGCGGTGACGGTGAATGGGATGCCGATGCGGCTGCGCGTGGCGTTCGACGCGCCGCTGCCGGTGGTGCTGACGACTCAAGCGGCGGCGAGGGCGCGCCTGGCGGGTGGCGGCCGATCGACCGTGCTGGTCGGTCCGGTCAGGCTGACCGGCGAGGTCGCCACGGCCGATCTCGCCATCGGATCGCGCCACCGCCGGGCGCGCGTCATCTGGATGCCGGCCGCGCCGACCGGCGAAGCGGGAGTCGACGGCCTCGTCAGCCCCGCCGCCCTGCCGGTGGAAACGGTGCGGATCGGTCGGGAACGGCCCGCCGCGCGCACCGGCGCGATGGCGGTCCGGGTCGATCCGGCCACCGGCATCGCCGCGCGGATGGCGGCCGAGGGCGGGACGATCGACCTGTTCCTCGCGCCGCAGCGGCCCGAGAGCATCGCCACCGCCGCGGCCGGCGCGGCGCTGCTGGCGGGCATGGGCGGGACGATCGACCCGGCGATCCCGCCGACGCGCCGCATCCTGTTCGGGATCGATCGCCCGGTGCGCTGGCTGACGCTCGGCCGGCCGCTCCGCGTCGCCGGCCTGGTCCTCGGCCGGCTGCTGGTGCGGAGCGCCGATGCCGGCGGCGGCGGTGGTCTGGCCGATGCGGCGGAGCCGGCACCGGACGAGATCGTCGTCACCGGCGGCGGCCGGGGCAAGGCCGGCCGCCGCCTGACGCTGGGCGCCGACGCGCTCGGCCGGTGCGCCGCGATCACCTGGACGGCGGCGACCGGCCGCATCGTCCTGGAATGCCCCTGACATGGCCCGGCGCGGGCACGCGCCGTCCTGGTGGCGGACGGCGCTGTCGATCCTGTCGCTGACGGTGTTCGGCATCGCCATGCGCGGGCTGGTCGCGGTGCCGGTCGCATCGCCGAGCGAGGCGATGCTGCCGTCGATCCAGGTCGGCGACTATCCGCTGGTGACGCGCTGGTCCTACGGCTGGTCGGGCCATGTCCTGCCCGGCTGGCCGGCGCTGTGGCCGGGCCGTCTCGACCCCACGCCGCCGCGGCGCGGCGACGTGGTGATGTTCCGCGTGCCGCCCGACGCCCGCGCCGACCATGTGCTGCGCGTCGTCGGCCTGGCCGGCGACCGGGTGGGGCTGGACCACGGCCGCGTCGTCCTGAACGGCCGGCCGCTGCCGCTCACCCGGCTGGCCGACTTCCTGATGCCGGTGGTGGCGAACAGCGAGTGCACCTCGGTCAACCATGGCGCGCGCGAGAGCCAGATCGACGATCGCCGGCTGCTCCGCCACTGCCGCTACGCCCGCTATCGCGAGACGATGCCCGACGGCGCGTCCTACGAGATCGTCGACCAGGCCGACATGGCGCAGGACGACATGGCCGAACTGACCGTGCCCGCCGGCCGGCTGTTCCTCCTCGGCGACAATCGCGACGTCGCCGCCGACAGCCGCTTTCCCGCCCGTGCCGGCGGCGGCGGGGTCGGGCTGGTGCCACTGGACAATCTGGAGGGCAGGGCCGTCGTGACGGTGCTGTCGTTCGACGGCACGGCGACGCCGGCGAAGCCGTGGACGTGGGTGAGCGGCTTTCGTTCCGGCCGGATCGGCGGCCGCTACGGCACGCCGGGGCAAACGATCATCGACCGGACGCCGCCGATCCGCTAACCGCACCACATGTCGGAGACCTCCCTCGCCTGGCTGGCCGACGCGCTCGGCCACCGGCCCGCGAACGCCGCCCTCTTCGCCCGCGCGCTGACCCATGGCTCCTGCCCCGGCGACAGCTACGAGCGGCTGGAGTTCCTCGGCGACCGGGTACTGGGCCTCGTCATGGCCGACTGGCTCTATGGCCTGTTCCCGGACGAGCCGGAGGGCAAGCTGTCGCGCCGGCTGAACGCGCTCGTCTCGGGCGAGACCTGCGCCGCCGTCGCCCGGACGCTCGATCTCGGCCGCCACGTCCGCCTCGGCAAGCAGGCGCGCGACGACGGCGCGGCCGACAGCGACTATGTGCTGGGCGACGTGGTCGAGGCGCTGATCGGCGCGCTGTTCCTCGACGGCGGGATCGCCGCCGCCGCCGACTTCGTCCGGCGCGGCTGGGCCAGCCTGGTCGGGGATCAGGAGCGCGCGCCGCAGCATCCGAAATCCGCGCTCCAGGAATGGGCCGCCGGCAAGGGGCACCGCCCGCCGGTCTACGCGCTCACCGGCCGCGCCGGCCCGCATCACGCGCCGCGCTTCACCGTCTCGGTCGAGGTGCCGGGCCGCGCCTCCGCGCAGGCCGAGGGCGCCTCCAAGCAGGAGGCCGAGACCGCCGCCGCCCGCGCGCTCCTGTCGCAGGTGGCGGGATGAGCCAGCGCTGCGGCCTCGTCGCCATCGTCGGCGCGCCGAACGCCGGCAAGTCGACGCTGGTCAACCGGCTGGTCGGCCAGAAGGTCGCGATCGTCAGCCCCAAGGCGCAGACGACGCGCGTCCGGCTGATGGGTATCGCGCTGGCCGGCGAGGCGCAGCTGATCCTGATCGACACGCCCGGCATCTTCGCGGCCGAGCGCCGGCTGGATCGCGCCATGGTCGCCGCCGCCTGGGGCGGTGCGCAGGATGCCGACATCGTCGCGTTGGTGATCGACGCCAAGGCCGGCCTCAACGCGCGCGTCCGCCATCTGGCCGAGATGCTGGCCGATCGGCCGGAACCCAGGCTGGTCGTCCTGAACAAGGTCGACATCGCCGCCAAGGAGACGCTGCTGGAACTGGCGGCGACGCTCGACCGGCAGTTGCGGCCGCTCCACATACTGATGGTCTCGGCCGAGACCGGCGACGGGATGGACGACCTGAAGGCGCTGCTGGCCGGGCTGGTGCCGGAGGGGCCGTGGCATTTCCCCGCCGACCAGGTGTCGGACGCGACCGACCGGATGCTGGCGGCCGAGGTGACGCGCGAGCAGATCTACCTCCAGCTCCACGCCGAACTCCCCTATGCGAGCGCCGTCGAGACCGAGAAATACGAGGAGCGCAAGGACGGCTCGGTCGCCATCCACCAGCAGATCAAGGTCGGCCGCGCCAGCCAGAAGGCGATCGTGCTGGGCAAGGCCGGCGCCCGTATCCGCGCCATCGGCGAGGCCGCGCGCGAGGAGTTCGCCCGGCTGCTGGGCCGCAAGGTCCACCTGTTCCTGCACGTCAAGGTGGATCCCGGCTGGGAGAACGACCGCGCGCTCTACCAGGCGATCGGGCTGGAATGGGTGGACTGATTACCCGCCCGGTTACGGGCCGTCGCGGAATACCATCGTCACCCCGGCGCGGGCCGGGGTGACGATGGTATTCCGCGACGATCCCTGGAGGGAGGGGCTCATCTCAGATCACCCCCTCCCGCTTCAGCCGCGCCAGTTCGGCATCGGACCGCCCGAGCAGCCCGCCGATGATCTCGGCATTGTGCTGGCCCAGCATCGGCGGCGACGAATGGGCGTCGACCGGCGTCGCCGACAGGCGCAGCGGGGAGGCGACGGTGGGGACGGCCAGCCCCGACGGATGGTCGAGATCGCGCCGCATCCCGCGCGCGACGACCTGGGGATCGGCGAAGACGTCGGCGATGGCGTTGATCGGGCCGCAGGGGACGGTGGCGGCCTCCAGCGCGGCGATCCAGTGCCGGGTCGGCCGGGTCGCCGTGACGGCGGTGATCGCCGCGACAAGTTCCTCGCGATGCGCCACCCGGCCGGCATTGGTCGCCAGACGCGGGTCGCTCCCCAGCACGCCCAGCCCCAGCGCGCCGCAGAACCGCCGATACTGGCCATCGTTGCCGACCGCGACGATCATCGCGCCGTCGGCGGTCGGAAAGTCCTGATAGGGGACGATGCTCGGATGGGCGTTGCCCATCGCGGCCGGCGAACGCCCGGTGACCAGATAGCCCATCGCCTGGTTGGCGAGCGATGCGACCCCGACGTCGAGCAGCGCCATGTCGACATGCTGGCCCATCCCGGTCCGCTCGCGCGCGGCCAGCGCCGCCAGGATGCCGATCGTGGCATAGAGCCCGGTCATGATATCGATCACCGCGACGCCGACCTTCTGCGGTCCGCCGCCGGGCGTGCCGGCGGGCGCGCCGGTGATGCTCATCAGCCCGCCCATCGCCTGGAGGAGGATGTCGTAGCCGGCGCGATCGGCATAGGGGCCGGTCTGGCCGAAGCCGGTGATCGAGCAATAAATCACGCGCGGGTTCAGGGCCGCGAGACCGGCATGATCCAGGCCGTATCTCGCCAGCCCGCCGACCTTGAAGTTCTCGACCACTATGTCGGCGCCGAGCGCCAGTTCACGCACCAGCGCCTGGCCGTCGGCGGTGGCGATGTCGATCGTCACCGACTTCTTGTTGCGGTTGGCCGAGAGGTGATAAGCCGACTCGCCGGTCGCGCCGTCCGGCCCGGCGAGCCAGGGCGGACCCCAACCGCGCGTGTCGTCGCCGCCGTCGGGCCGCTCGACCTTGATGACTTCCGCGCCGAGATCGCCCAGGATCTGCGTCGCCCACGGACCGGCCAGCACGCGGGACAGATCGAGCACCCGCAGATGCGAGAGAGCGCCCACCGGCCGGCCGCTATTCGTCGCGCGAGACCTTTTCATGCCGCTCGTGCCGCTCCTGCGCCTCGACGGTCATGGTGGCGATGGGGCGGGCTTCGAGCCGGCCGAGCGAGATCGGCTCGCCGGTGACCTCGCAATAGCCGTATTCGCCCTCCTCGATCCGGCGCAGCGCGGCGTCGATCTTGGCGATCAGCTTGCGCTGTCGGTCGCGGGTGCGCAGCTCGATCGACCAGTCGGTCTCGCTCGACGCGCGATCGGTGATGTCGGGCTCGCGCAGCGAATCGACCTGGAGCTGGGCCAGCGTGCCGCGCGCCTCGCGCAGGATGGAGTCCTTCCAGTCCAGCAGCTTCAAGCGGAAATAGGCGAGCTGGCGGGGGTTCATGAACGGCTCGTCCGGGCCGGGCCGGTAACCGGCCGGCGGCACCGGATCGCCTTCCTCGCTGGAGCCGCGACCCGCCGCTTCCGTCATCGCCGTTGCCACGCCGCTCTCCGCCACTCCGGCGGCGACGGTCCGGCTTCACGCCGGACGCGCGCCACCCCTTGCCCGAGCGGCCTATAGCCACGCCCCCGGGACCGCACAAGACGGCGACTCCGGGGGCGCGGCACGGGGGCTCGGGGTCGATGGCGACCGGCGTGTTACCTGGTCGCGCCCTTGGGCTTAGCGGCGTCCGCCGCCGCATCCAGCTCCGTCGCGCTCATGCCGATGACGACGCCGTTCTCGGTCTGGGCGAAGGCGTTCAGCGGCAGCCGCGCCTTGTTCCTGGCGGTCGCGACGACCGCGAACTCGGTGCCGACCTCCTCGATCGTGCCGACCGGCGAACCCTTGGTGTCGGATACGGCGGCGCCCTTGGCCAGCTTGGCCGGGGTGGCCTCCGCCGTCGCGGCGGGCTTGGCGGCGGCAGCACCGGCGGTGCCGGCGGCGGCATCGACCTGTGCCGCCGTCATCCCGATGATGGGACCTTTCGGGCCGGTGCCGAACGCTACCAGCGGCAGCTTGGCCTTGCTCCTGGCGGTGGCCAGGGTGGCATATTCGCCGTCGAGGCTCTCGATCGTGCCGACCACCAAGCCTTGCGCGTCATAGACCGTCACGCCTTGGGCGAGCCTGGCCGGGGTCGGCGCGGCGGCACTGCCGGACGCCGTGGCCGATACATCCTGCGCGATGGCGAGCGCCGGCAGGGCGAGCGCGGCGACGGCGGTAGCGGTCAAGAAAAAGCGCGTCATTCCAATCTCCTTTTCTGTCCGCCTCCGATATGGGGGCAATTCGCGCCGAATAGCCATCCGATACGATCAACTGTGGCAGGAAGGCGGTGGACCGTCCGGGCGGTTGCGAAGCCGCCGGGCGGACGCCATAGCGCCGCCATGCACGACATCCGCGCCATCCGCGACGATCCCGCCGCCTTCGATGCAGGCCTGGCCCGGCGCGGCGCGGTGCCGGCCGCCGCCGCGATGCTGCGGCTGGACGAGGCCCGCCGGGCGCTCATCGCCGAGGCTCAGACGGCGCAGACCCGCCGCAACGAAGCGTCGAAGGCGATCGGCCAGGCTCGGGCGGCGGGCGACGCCGCCGCCGCCGATGCGCTGATGGCGGAAGTGGCGGCCCTGAAACTGCGGTTGCCGCAGATCGAGGAACGGACCAGGGCGGCCGACCGGGCGCTCGACGACGCCCTCGCCGCCTTCCCCGGTCTGCCCGCCGCCGAAGTGCCGGACGGCGCGGACGAAGCGGGCAACGTGATCGTCAAACAGGTCGGCGAGCCTCCCGCCTTCGCCTTTCCCGCGCGCGAGCATTTCGACGTCGGCGCCGCCCTCGGCCTCGACTTCGACGCCGCCGCCGCGATGTCGGGCGCGCGCTTCGCCGTGCTGCGCGGCGGCGTGGCGCGGCTGCACCGGGCGCTCGGCCAGTATATGCTCGACGTCCAGACCGGCGAGCACGGCTTCATCGAGGTGGCGCCGCCGGTGCTGGTGAAGGAACAGGCGCTGTTCGGTACCGGCCAACTGCCCAAGTTCGCCGACGACCTGTTCAGGGCCGGCGACGAGCATTGGCTGATCCCCACCGCCGAGGTCCCGCTGACCAACCTCGTCCGCGAAAGCATCCTCGACCGGGGCGTGCTGCCGCTGCGCTTCGCCGCGCTGACCCCGTGTTTCCGCGCCGAGGCCGGGGCGGCCGGGCGGGACACGCGCGGCCTGATCCGCCAGCATCAGTTCGACAAGGTGGAGCTGGTCGCCATCACCCATCCCGACGAAGCCGGGGCCGAGCACGAGCGGATGACCCGCGCCGCCGAGACCATCCTGGAGCGGCTGGACCTGCCCTATCGCCGGATGCTGCTCTGCGCCGGCGACATGGGCTTCACCGCGCGCAAGACCTTCGACCTGGAGGTGTGGCTGCCCGGACAGGCGCGCTGGCGCGAGATCTCCAGCGTGTCGGACTGCGGCGACTTCCAGGCGCGTCGCATGGCGGCGAAATTCCGCGAGCCGGGCGGGAAGCCGCAATTCGTCCACACGCTGAACGGATCGGGCCTCGCCGTCGGCCGCGCCCTCGTCGCGGTGCTGGAGAATTGCCAGCAGGCGGACGGATCGGTCGCGGTGCCGGCCGTCCTCCGCCCCTATATGGGCGGGCTGGCGGCGATCGGCTGATGCGCATCCTCGTCACCAACGACGACGGCATCCATGCGCCCGGCCTCGGGATCCTGGAGGCGATCGCCGCTTCCCTGTCCTACGACGTCACCGTCGTGGCGCCGGCCGAGGACAGATCGGGCGCCGGCCACTCGCTTACCCTGACGGTCCCGCTCCGCCTGCGCCGGCGAGGCGAGCGGCGCTTCGCCGTCACCGGCACGCCGACGGACGCGGTGATGATGGGGCTGGGCGTCGTGATGAAGGACGCCCCGCCGGACCTGATCCTGTCCGGCGTCAACCGCGGCGCGAACCTGGCCGAGGACGTGACCTATTCGGGCACCGTTTCGGCGGCGATGGAGGGGGCGCTGGCCGGCGTGCCGTCGATCGCGCTGAGCCAGGTCCATGCCAGCGAAGCCGCCGGCGACGGCGCGCCGTTCGACGTGGCGGCGGCGTGGGGCGAACGGGTGCTGCGCCCGCTGCTCGCCACCCGCATGGCGGCGGGCACGCTGGTCAACGTCAACTTCCCCGCCGGCGCGCCCGATGCGGTGCGCGGCATCCGCGTCTGCCGCCAGGGCATCCGCGACTATGGCCGGCTGAAGCTGGTGAAGGGCACCGATCCGCGCGGCGACGACTATTACTGGTTCGGCCTCGGCGTGCTGGAACATACCCCGGTGCCGGACAGCGATCTGGCGGCGGTGGCGGCCGGCTATATCTCGGTGACGCCGCTCCATCTCGACCTCACCCACGATCCGTCGCTCGCCATGCTGGCGGCGCGATACGGGGACTGACCGGCGCTCACCCGACCTATCTGCCGGTCCACGCCCTCCCCTCGGCCTCGACCACCCGCACCAGATCGCCCTGGACGAGCGAGATGTCGGCGACGTGAAGCCCCCAGCCGGGCAGCCGGCTCCGCCCCAGTCCGCTCTTCAGCAGGCCGGCCAGCGGCCCGTCCTCGACATGGACGCGGAGCACATTGCCACGGCCGTCGTCGACGCAGCGGCCGGACAGCTGGCCGACCTGCTCGACGAAGGGCGGGTCGGACGGGCTGGCGAAGCCGGGCCGCGGCACGAAGCCGTCGAGCGGCGCCGATCCTCCGCCGAGCGCGGCCGGGTTGACGCAGGCCGCCGTCTCGCCGGCCCGCGCGCCGCCGCCGAACACCCGCGCGGCGGCATCGTCATCCTCGGCATAGCTGGACCAGGCGATGACGCAGCCGGTCTGGCGCGCGCCGCGGCACAGCGGCACCGAGCTGAAGCTGCCGCCCCGGTCGCTGCCCGTCTTCACCGTCAGGTCGAGATTGCCGGCCAGGATGGCGGAGACGAGCAGCTTCCGCGCCGGCCTGCCGTCGATCTCCTCGGCGATCAGCCGCTTCAGGATGACCGAACCCTGGCTGTGGCCGATCAGGACGACGCCGCGCCCCTTGTTGTCGTTGCGCAGATATGCCCGCCAGGCGGCCAGGATATCGTCGTAATTGCGCCCATGGTCGAGCGCGCCGCCAGGAACCTTCGCGCCGCCCGCCACCGCGCGCACCGCCGTCATGGTGAGCTGGCGGTAGGTCGGCACGAACAGCCGGCAGGCGGCGCGGAAACGGGCGGCCTGGACCAGGGCGGCGCGCTTCTCCTCCTCGCCGGGCGCCATGTCGCTATAGGCGGCGGAATCGTTGGAGACGGTGGGATAGACGTAGAAACAGTCGACCGGCGGATCCGCCGCCGGCACGAAGGGCACCGGCGCGCGCGTTCCGGCCCTGTCGTAGGCGACGGCATCCAGCGAGGCCGAGCAGGCATCGGCCCGCCCCGGCCGGCAGAGCCAGTTGCCTTCCTGCGCATAGTCGATCGCGCCGCCCGGCCCGTCCGGCGGCATGGCGGGAGCCTGGGCGCCCGCCGCCGACGCCGCAAGAGCCGTCAACCCGACAAGCCAAGCCGCCTTCGTGTCCATCCTCGATGCTCCCGCTCGCAAAGCCGCCGCATTCGCCTTATATCGCCATATCCCCATGGAAATCACCCTCCCTCCCCAGCCGAAGGTCGGCATGGTGTCGCTCGGCTGCCCCAAGGCGCTGGTCGACAGCGAGCGCATCCTGACGAAGCTGCGCGCCGACGGCTATGGCCTGTCGCCGGACTATGCCGGCGCCGACGTGGTGCTGGTCAACACCTGCGGCTTCCTCGATTCCGCGAAAGCCGAGAGCCTGGAGGCGATCGGCGAGGCGATCGCCGAGAACGGCCGCGTCATCGTCACCGGCTGCATGGGCAACGACGCCGAGGTGATCCGCGCGCGCTTCCCGCAGGTGCTGGCCGTCACCGGGCCGCACCAGTATGAGGCGGTGGTCGGCGCGGTCCACGACGCCGCGCCCATGCCGCCCTCGCCCTACGTCAACCTGGTCCCCGAGCGCGACCTGAAGCTGACGCCGCGCCATTACAGCTACCTGAAGATCTCCGAGGGCTGCAACCACCGCTGCTCCTTCTGCATCATCCCCGCGATCCGCGGCGATCTCGCCAGCCGCCGGCCCGACGCGATCCTGCGCGAGGCGGAGAAGCTGGTCGCCGCCGGCACCAGGGAACTGCTGGTCATCAGCCAGGACACGTCGGCCTACGGCCTCGACCTGAAACATGCCGAGTGGCCGTGGCGGGGCGCGCCCGTCCGCGCCCACATGACCGATCTGGCGCGCGAACTGGGCCGGCTCGGCGCATGGGTCCGCCTCCACTATGTCTACCCCTACCCGCATGTCGACCGGGTGATCCCGCTGATGGCCGAGGGGCTGGTGCTGCCCTATCTCGACATCCCGTTCCAGCACGCCTCGCCGGCCGTGCTGAAGGCGATGAAGCGGCCGGCGAACGAGGCCAAGGTGCTGGAACGGCTGGCGGCGTGGCGGGCGATCTGCCCGGACATCGCCATCCGCTCCTCCTTCGTCGTCGGCTTCCCCGGCGAGACGGAGGCGGATTTCGAATATCTGCTCGGCTGGCTGGAGGAGGCGCAACTCGACCGGGTCGGCGCGTTCAGGTTCGAGGCGGTGAGCGGCGCGGCCGCCAACGCGCTGCCGGACCCGGTGCCGGAGGCGGTGAAGGAGGAACGCTACGCCCGGCTGATGGAACACACCGCCGCCATCTCGGCCGCCAAGCTGACGGCGAAGATCGGCCGCACCCTGCCCGTCATCATCGACGAGGTGGGCGGCGACGGCGCCACCGGCCGGTCGCAGGCCGACGCGCCGGAGATCGACGGCGCCGTCCACCTGCGCGACGCCGGCCACCTGTCGCCGGGCGACATCGTGTCGGTCGAGATCGAGGATGCCGACGAGCACGACCTGTTCGGGGTGCCGGTGGCCTGACCTACCCCGCCGTCAGATCGACCGCGGCGACACCGTAATAGTTCGACACGCGATCGGCATAGGACTGGTTGAAATCGGGCGCGTTGTTCGACCAGCTCGGGCCGCCCTCCAGCAGCCGGCGGTCGATGTTGACGACATAGCCGTCCAGTGCCTCGTCATAGGACAGGAGCTGGAAGGGCAGCGGGTAATAGCTCTTCCCGATCCCCAGGAAGCCGCCCAGGCTCAGCACCGCATAGATCGCGTGGCCCGACCGCTTGTTTATCATCAGCGTATGGACGGTGCCGAGCGCATCGCCGTCGCGGGTCCGCACCTTGGTGCGGTCCACCTCGTTGGAGGCGAAGATCGGGCTTTGCGGCGCGACGTCGGAGGTGCTGCTGCTCGTGTCGGTCATCGGATCACCTGCTCCCAAGAATCGTTGTCCCAAGCAACCGCCCGCCGCCGCCACGGGTTCCGTGCCCCGCGTTTGCCGCTGGCAAAGCACCGCGCGCTCCGGCAGTGACCGCCCGATGACCGACTTCGCCACCCTCGTCCAGGCCGATCGCGGGCAGGACGCCCATACCATCCACCTCGTCGCCGCCGATGGCCTCGACGCCTGGCTGGGCGATCTCCCCGAGCGGGCGCGCGTCGCCGTCGCGGCGCAACGCTTCTCGGCCAAGCCGGGCGAGTTCGCGCTGCTGCCGGGCGACGAGGCGGACGACTGGGCGGTGGCGGCGGGCGTCGCGGCCGAGCCGAAGCCGTTCGATCTGGCCGGCGCGGTCGCGCGCCTGCCGGCAGGCCTCTACCGCTGCGCCGCCGACCCGGCCGTCCTGCTCGGCTGGCTGCTCGCCCAGCATCGCTTCGACCGCTATCGCGACAAGGCCGAGCCGCAGCCGCAGCGCATCCTGCTGACCGGCGACGTCGCCCGGATGGACGAGGCGGTGCGGCTGGCGGAGGCGGTGGCGCTGGTCCGCGACATGGTCGACACGCCCGCCGCCGACATGGGGCCGGCGGCGATCGCCGGGATCGTCCGCGATCTCGCCGCGACCCACGGCGCGACCTTTTCCGAAACGGCCGGCGACGAGCTGGCCGCCGGCTATCCGATGATCCACGCCGTCGGCCGCGCCGCCGCCCCGCACCACGCGCCGCGCCTGATCGAGCTGGAATGGGGCGATCCCGCCCATCCCCGCCTCGCCATCGTCGGCAAGGGCGTCTGCTTCGATTCGGGCGGGCTGGACATCAAGGGCGCCGCCGGCATGCGGCTGATGAAGAAGGACATGGGCGGCGCGGCGCATGCCGTGGCGCTGGGCGGGCTGGCGATGGGGGCCGGGCTGCCGGTCCGGCTGCACCTGCTGGTGCCGGCGGTGGAGAACGCCATCTCCGCCGACGCCTTCCGCCCCGGCGACATATTGCGCAGCCGCAAGGGGCTGTCGGTCGAGATCGGCAATACCGACGCCGAGGGGCGGCTGGTGCTGGCCGACGCGCTCGCCCGCGCCTGCGAGGAGGAGCCGGCGCTGCTGCTCGATTTCGCGACGCTCACCGGGGCGGCGCGCGTCGCGCTCGGCCCGGACCTGCCGGCGCTGTTCGCCGACGACGACGCGCTCGCCGCCGACCTGCTGGCCGCCGGCGATGCGGTGGCCGATCCGCTGTGGCGGATGCCGCTCTGGGCGCCCTATGCCGACATGCTGAAATCGGACGTCGCCGACATCGGCAACGCCTCCGACGGGGCATTCGCCGGCGCCGTCACCGCCGCGCTCTTCCTCCGGAAGTTCGTCGCCGACGGCACGCCCTGGGCGCATGTCGACACCTTCGCCTGGACGCCGGTGGCCAAGCCCGGCCGCCCGCGCGGCGGCGAGGCGCTGGGCCTGCGCGCCGCCTTCGAGATGCTCCGCCGACGATTTCTCGAGTGAGCGAAGCTGGAAACAAGGAGCAACGATCCTGACCCTGCCGAGTTATGTCGGCGTGCGTCACGATTTGGGCACGCACGGCGTATGAGGATGTACCGATGGTCGAGAACGACGCCCTGTGGCGGTGGATGAAGACGCTGATCGGCTATGTCCGCTCCGGCCGCCCGGATCTCACCAACCGCCAGATGGCGCTGCTGCTGGTGGTCTACCGCACCGCCGGGCCGCATACGGTGCGCGGGCTGGCAGGCGTCCTCGGCGTGTCGAAGCCGGTGGTGACGCGCGCCTTGAACACGCTGTCGGCGCTGGGCTATCTGCGGCGCGAGCGGGACGAGCGCGACCGGCGCAACATCTTCATCATCCGGACGACGACGGGGGCGGATTTCCTTGAAGGCTTCAGCGGCCTCATCGGCAACGAAGGCGGATCGCGCGGGCCACAGCTCGTCAGCGCCCACGGCTGAGCATTTCCGGCTGGCGGGACCGTCCCGCCGGCTCGACCCCCGGGTGAATGCGGTACGCCGCGACATCGCCGACGTGGCGCTGGCCGCCGACGTCTTCGCGCCGCATTACGCCAAGCCGCTGATCCACGGTTGCGCCATCGCCTCGGCCCCGTTGCTCGCCGGACCCTCGGCGGCGGCGCGCGCCGTGTCGGAGCTGCTGCTGGGCGAAGGTTTCGCCGTCGTCGATGTCGGCAGCGGCTGGGCGTGGGGCTATGGCCTGCACGATCACTATGTCGGCTATCTGCCCCTCGCCTCGCTCGGCACCCCGCTGGCGGCGACCCACCGCGTCGCGGCATCGGCAGCGCTGGTCTTCGCCGAGGCCGATATCAAGACGCCGGTCGTCACCCGCCTGCCGATGGGCGCACGGGTCTCCGGGGAAGCGGCCGGCAACTTCGTCGCGGCGGCGGGCGGCTTCGTCCACCGGCGGCACCTCTGCCCGATCGACGCGGTCGAGGCCGATTTCGTCGCGGTGGCCGAGCGGCTGCTCGGCGCACCCTACCGCTGGGGCGGGCGCGGCGGCGACGGGGTGGACTGTTCGGGGCTGGTCCAGCTCGCCCTGTCCTTCGCCGGGATCGCGGCGCCCCGCGACAGCGACCAGCAGCAGGCGATCGGCGCGCCGTTAACGGAAGACGAGCCGCTGCGGCGCGGCGACCTGGTCTTCTTCCCCGGCCATGTCGGCATCATGGCGGACGATACCTGCCTGCTCCACGCCAACGCCCACTGGATGGCGACGGTGCGCGAGCCGTTGGCCGACGTGATCGCCCGTCTCCTGCCCGCGCATGGCCAGCCGGTGACGGCGCGGCGGCGGCCGGCATGAAGGTCTTCGTCGACGGCGCCGCCGGCACCACCGGCCTGGAGATCCGCGATCGCCTGGCCGAGCGGGCCGACATCGGCCTGTCCGTCCTGTCCGACGATCGCCGGCGCGATCCGGCGGCGCGGGCGGCGGCGCTGAACGAGGCCGACATCGTCATCCTGTGCCTGCCCGACGACGCGGCACGCGAGGCGGTGGCACTGGTCGATAACCCGCGCACGCGGATCGTCGACGCCTCCACCGCGCACCGCGTCGACCCGCTGTGGACCTACGGCTTTCCCGAGCTGGAGCCGCATGGCGCGGCGGCCGTGGCGCGGGCGACGCGGGTGTCGAATCCCGGCTGCTATCCGACCGGCTTCCTGGCGCTCGTCCGCCCGCTGGTGCGCGCCGGGCTGCTGCCGGCGGACGGCTTCGTGCCGGTCCACGCCGTCTCGGGCTATTCGGGCGGCGGCAAGGCGATGATCGCCGATTTCGAGCAGGGCGCGGCCGATACGGGCCTGCGGCTCTACGCGCTCGATCTCGCCCACAAGCATGTGCCGGAGATGACGCGCCATGCCGGCCTGAAGCGCCCGCCGCTGTTCGCCCCGGCGGTGGCGCGCAGCTATCGCGGGATGCTCGTCGAGGTGGCGCTGGCGCTCGACGGCCTGCGCGGCGGCGCGGCGGAAGTGCGCGAGGCGATCGGCGACGCTTATGCCGGCAGCCGGCTGGTGACGCTGAACGCCGCGCCGGACGGCGGCATCCTCGACCTGGAACGCTGCGCCGGGACCGACCGGATGGAACTGTTCGTCTTCGCCAGCGAGGCGAGCGGGCAGTTGCGGCTGGTGGCGGCGCTCGACAATCTCGGCAAGGGTGCTGCGGGCGCGGCGGTGCAGAACATGAACCTGATGGCGGGGCTGGAGGAAACGGCGGGATTGAGGCTGTAAGCAGTCGTCGCCCCGGCGAAGGCCGAGGCCTCGGGCGATGGCGTGAGACGGTCGTGTCGAGCCCACCCTCGACCTTCCCGACCTGAGGCCCGGCCTCCGCCGGGGCGACGATTGGTCCCCTACATCTCGCCCCGTGCGCGACGGATCGCGTACCACCGCCGGACATTGGCGTTATGCCGGGCCAGCGTCGTCGCGAAGACGTGGCCGCCCTTGCCGTCGGCGACGAAGTAGAGCGCGTCGCTCTTCGCCGGATCGAGCACGGCGGCGATCGAGGCGCGGCCCGGATTGGCGATCGGACCCACCGGCAGCCCGGCCCTGGCATAGGTGTTGTAGCCGTTGTCGGCGCGCAGTTCGGACAGGCGGATGCGCCGCCCGAGCGGCCTCCCCCTGGTCAGCGGGTAGATGACGGTCGGGTCCGCCTGAAGCCGCATCCCCAGCCGTATGCGATTGGCGTAGACCGCCGCCACCGTCCGCCGCTCGGCCGGCAGCCCGGTCTCCTTCTCGACCACCGAGGCCAGGATCACCGCCTCGCGCGGGGTGCGGACGACCAGGCCGGGACGGCGTTTCTTCCACAGCGCCGCCAGCGTGCGGTCCATCGCCGCCTGCATCCGCGCCAGCACGGCGGCGCGGGCCTCGCCGCGTTCGAACGCATAGCTGTCGGGCAGCACCGATCCTTCCGCCGGCACCGCCACCGGCCCGGCCAGCAGCGGCTCGGCGCGCAGCCGGTCGGCGACCACGACCGAGGGCGTGCCCTCCGGCACCGTCACCAGCCGCCGCACCGGCTGGCCATGCTGGAGGATGTCGAGGATCGCCGCCGGGCTGGCATGGGCCGGCAGGGCGAACTCGCCGGCGCGGATCGGATCGGCCGATCCCAGCCGCGCCGCCAGCCGCCGGAACCAGTCGGCCGAGCGGATCGCGCCGGCCCGTCGCAACTGGCGGCCGGCGGTGATGACGGTCGCGCCATCGGGAATGCGGATCGTCGCCGGCCGGTCCAGCGGTCCGGCCGCATACCACTGCCGCCAGACCGTGCCGCCCGCCGCCAGCGCCGCCACCAGCAGCGCCAGCAGGATCAGCGCCGGGCGACCGCGCCTCACTCCGGCCGCTTCATCACCAGGCTGGCATTGGTGCCGCCGAAGCCGAAGCTGTTGTTCAGCACCGCGCGCACCTGCCGCCGCCGGGCCTTGTGCGGCACCAGGTCGACGCCGGCGCAGGCGTCGCTGGGATCGTCCAGGTTCAGCGTCGGCGGCACGATCTGGTCGCGCATCGCCAGGATGCAGAAGATCGCCTCCACCGCCCCCGCCCCGCCGAGCAGATGGCCGATCGCCGATTTGGTCGAGGACATCGACAGATGGCCGAGATCGTCGCCGAACAGCCGCCGGACCGCGCCCAGTTCCAGCTCGTCGCCGAGCGGGGTCGAGGTGCCGTGGGCGTTGATATAGTCGATGTCGGCGAAGGACAGCCCGGAACGGCGCATCGCCATCGCCATCGCGCGATAGGCGCCGGACCCTTCCGGATGCGGCGCGGTGACGTGATAGGCGTCGCCCGACAGGCCGTAACCGATCAGTTCGGCATACATCGTGGCGCCCCGCGCCCTGGCATGTTCATACTCCTCCAGCACGACGACGCCCGCGCCCTCACCCATCACGAAGCCGTCGCGGCCCTTGTCGTAGGGACGCGAAGCCTTTTCCGGCGCGTCGTTATAGGCGGTGGACAGCGCGCGCGCCTGGGCGAAGCCGGCAATGCCGAGCGGGCAGATCGCCCCCTCCGCGCCGCCCGCCAGCATGATGTCGGCATCGTCCAGCTGGATCATCCGCGCCGCGTCGCCGATCGAATGGGCGCCGGTGGAACATGCGGTGACGACGGCGTGGTTCGGCCCCATCAGCCCGTATTTGATGCTCACCTGGCCGGAGATGAGGTTGATGAGCCGGCCGTGGACGAAATGCGGGCTGACCCGGCGCGGCCCCTTCTCATGCAGCACGATCGATTCATGCTCGATCCCCGGCAGCCCGCCGATGCCGGCGCCGATGGAGAGGCCGGCGCGCAGCCGCTCCGCCTCGCTCATGTCGGTGAGGCCGGCATGTTCCAGCGCCTGGCCGGCGGCGTCGATGCCGTAGACGATGAACGGATCGACCTGGCGCTGCACCTTGTGATCGACGCGCCTGTTCGGATCGAAGCCATAGGGATGATCGGCCGGCTTCACCTCGCAGGCGATGCGGCAGACCTGGTCGCTCGCGTCGAAGCGGGTGATCGGGCCGGCGCCCGACCTGCCGGCTAGGATGTTCGCCCACGCCGTCTCCACGTCCGCGCCCAGCGGCGTCACGAGCCCAAGGCCGGTTACGACCACACGACGCATCGCGTCCTCCCTGTCATTCCCGGATCATGGCGGGCGAACCCGCTGCCGGCCAAGCCCAAAATGGAAACGGCCCCCCGGAGTTCCACCGGGGAGCCGTCCTTCGTCTCGGCTCGCCCGTCGCCGGGGGCGGCCCGTCAGGCCTTGTTGCTGTCGATGTAGCTGATCGCATCCTTCACGGTGGCGATCTTCTCGGCGGCGTCGTCGGGGATCTCCACTCCGAACTCCTCCTCGAACGCCATCACCAGCTCGACGATGTCCAGGCTGTCGGCGCCGAGATCGTCGATGAAGCTCGCATCCTCGGTCACCTTGTCCTGTTCGACGCCGAGATGCTCGACGACGATCTTCTTAACGCGCTCGGCGGTGTCGCTCATGTCCCGTAACCTTTCGTCAGGCCTGTTTGGCCGTGCCCTAGACGCGGCCCGTGATGCTGGCAAGGGGCGGGTCCGGACGAGCCCGGCTCAGGCGTCGTCCATCGCCTCGGCCGGCGGCCCGCGCATTTCGCGTGCCAGGCGCTCCGCCTTGGCGCTCAGTTCGTCGGCATAGTCGATCAGGCGGCGCGCGAGATCGGGATCCGTCATCGTTCCGGACATCATGCGATATCGCTCGGCGGTCATAAGCAACATACTCGCCCGTTGCATCACGAGACCTGTTCCATTTCTAGACGGTTTGCGGATATATCGGCCGAGGCCCGGCGCGTGTAGCATCCCGGCCGCGAAAGCGCAGCACGGATCGGCGGCCGCCAGGAAAAAGGCGATCGGATGAGGCAGGATGTCGGTGAGGCGAGGCCAGGCGCCTGCGGTCGCGATGCCTGCGGCCGCTATGGTAGCGGAGGAGGGACTTGAACCCCCGACACGCGGATTATGATTCCGCTGCTCTAACCAGCTGAGCTACTCCGCCCCAAGCCTGTCGCTCCGGCGATGGAGGCGCGCTATAGGCAGCGCCGCCGACAGGGTCAACCGGATGGGGAGGGATGCTTGGAGAAGCCAGATACGGGCGGGCGGTATGACGTGGTGATCGTCGGGGCCGGCCATGGCGGCGCGCAGGCGGCGATCGCGCTGCGACAGGCCAAGTTCGCCGGCACCGTCGCCATCGTCGGCGAGGAGCCGGAGCCGCCATACGAGCGGCCGCCGCTCTCCAAGGACTATCTCGCCGGCGAGAAGCCATTCGAGCGCCTGCTCATCCGCCCCGTCGCCTTCTGGGCCGAGCGCGAGGTGGCGATGCTGCTCGGCCGGCGGGTGGTGAAGGTCGATCCGCAGGCGCATCTGGTCGGGACGGAGGACGGTGCTACCATCGGCTACGGCACGCTGATCTGGGCGGCCGGCGGCGCGCCGCGGCGCCTCGCCTGCGCCGGTCACGACCTGGCCCGCGTCCATGCGGTGCGCACGCGCGCCGACGTCGACCGGATGACGGACGAGCTGGCGACGACGACGCGCGTCGTGGTGATCGGCGGCGGCTATATCGGCCTGGAGGCCGCCGCCGTCCTGACCAAGCTGGGCAAGCACGTCACCGTGCTGGAAGCGCAGGAGCGGGTGCTGGCGCGCGTCGCCGGCGAGCCGCTCTCGCGCTTCTACGAGGCCGAGCATCGCGCCCATGGCGTGGACATCCACCTGGGCGCGGCGGTCGACTGCATCGTCGAGGACGAAGGCCGCGCCATCGGCGTCCGTCTCGCCGACGGCCATGTCCTGCCGGCCGACATGGTGATCGTCGGCATCGGCATCGTGCCGGCGGTCGCGCCGCTCGTCGCCGCCGGGGCCGAGGGCGGCAACGGCGTCGCGGTGGACGAACTATGCCGCACCAGCCTGCCCGACGTCTTCGCGATCGGCGACTGCGCGCTCCATGCCAACGACTTCGCCGGAGGCGCGCGCATCCGCCTCGAATCGGTGCAGAACGCCAACGACCAGGCGACCGTCGTCGCCCGGGCGCTGACCGGCGACGGCCAACCCTATCACGCGGTGCCGTGGTTCTGGTCGAACCAGTACGACCTCCGCCTCCAGACGGTGGGCCTGTCGACCGGCCACGACGCGCTGGTGGTGCGCGGCGATCCGGCGGCGCGCTCCTTTTCGGTCGTGTACCTGAAGGGCGGGCGGGTCGTCGCGCTCGACTGCGTCAACATGACGCGCGACTATGTCCAGGGGCGGGCGCTGGTGGCGGCGGGCGCCGCGCCCGATCCGGCGGCGCTGGCCGATGCGGGCACGCCGCTGAAGACCCTGCTCGCCGCCTGAGCGGAACCGGCGCGCGCCCGTCTCGTTAGCCCGGCCATCACGAGGCCTTGGGAGGCGAGATTGGCACTGGAGCTTTCGACCCCGCTGGAGACCGTCTGCCGGCTCATCGTCCGTGGCCGCGAACTGGAGGCGCAGGTGCCCGGCGCCGATCCCGACAACGACGATCCGGTCGACGACAATGACGACGAGTTCGCCGTCATGGAGGACGAGGCGGACAGCGTCGCCATGGAGGAGATGCGCGCCGCGATCGACGACCTGGCCGACGATCAGGTGGCCG
>CAXTHU010000006.1:0-30261 GCA_964244125.1 uncultured Sphingomonadaceae bacterium | reverse complement strand
GCGCCCGCGTCCACCTGACCGGCAAGGAATATGCGATGCTGGAGCTGCTGTCGCTGCGCAAGGGCACGACGCTGACCAAGGAGATGTTCCTGAACCACCTCTATGGCGGCATGGACGAGCCCGAGCTGAAGATCATCGACGTGTTCATCTGCAAGCTGCGCAAGAAACTCAGCCTGGCCTGCCAGGGCGAGAACTATATCGAGACGGTGTGGGGCCGCGGCTATGTGCTGCGCGATGCCGACGAGGTGTCGGTTGTCCAGGTAGCTTGATCCGGCAGGTGGCGTGATCCGGCCGGGCCGGCGAACCGTCGCCGGCATGATCCGGGACAGGCCCGCAGGAAACAGGGGAGCCCGGTCCTCGCGGACCGGGCTCCCCCGTCGTTCGTTCGGCGTGATCGATCAGGCGGCGGTGGCGACACCGCGACGGCTAGCGCGGAGCGCGCCGCCCAGCAGGCCGAAGCCGACGATCATCTGAAGCCACGTCGCCGGCTCGGGCACCGCGGTCAGCATCGAGGCGCGGATGAAGGCGGAGTGGATGAAGGTCGGCACGAAACCGTTGAACTCGCCGAAGCTGCTGTTCAGCTGCGTATCGAAGTCGCCGTTGGCGGCCCCGAAGGTCAGGCCGTAGGAGGTGACGGACGAGATCTGTCCGTTGATGAACTGCGGACCACCGGAGTCGCCGCCGGCCGTGCTGACTTCGGTCGCGCCGCGCCCGAGGTTGCAGTACTTCCCGCTGGCGGCCAGGCCGTAGCCGATGCTCGGGTTCGGGCTGGTCGCCAGGATGCAGGCCGCATCGTTGGCGGCCAGGCCGTTGTCGAAGTCCGCCAGATAGGAGAACTCCTTGGCCGCATTGTCACCGCCCGTGGAGAGATCGGCGATGAGCTGCCCGCCGAAATCGCTGTCGCCGACGCGATAATCGTAGCGGTTGTCGCCCTGACGCAGGCGGCCGGGTCCCGCGCCGGCGCCCGCGCCGGTCGTGCCGGCGGCGCCGCCGACGAGCGAACGCGTGCCGTAGCCGGCGATGTTGTAGTCGGCGCCGGTCAGATCGCTGCCGGTGTAGATGTCGTAGCCGGCGCCGGCGAAGGCGGGGGCGAAGTCGGACAGCCGCAACACCGCGATGTCGTTCTGATCGATCACCTGGCCGGTATAGGCCGAGTTCACGAAATACTGGCTCACCGTCACACCCGTGACGGTCGGATCGAGGACCCCGCCGCTCGGATAGACGTAGGTATCGCCATTGCTGCCGGGGCCGCGGAAGTAGACCGTCGTCGAGATCGGGTTCGCGGTGCCCGCGCCGTCGCTGACGCAGTGGCCGGCAGTCAGCACCGAGCGCCGGTCGCTGAGCAGCGTGCCCGAGCAGACGAAGGAGCCGGCCGCGCCGTAGTTCATCAGGATGCCGACGACGCCGGCATATTGCGGATAGGCGGCGTTGTAGATCGGGTTGCCGCCGCTGACGGCGGTGGCGGTCGAGGTCTGGCCGACGAGGTAGCTCGTCGCCGTATACGTCTTGCCGTTGATCGTGCCGGACGTCGAATTGGCGCCCGCGAGCGCCGCCGACGACATGGCAAGCTGGGCCGCGACCAATGTCGCCGAGCCGAGCAGGACTTTACGCATGATGTTCATGATTTCCCCCGTCATAATGGGGGAGCCGCACCGGCGATTCGCCGTGCCGATTCCCCCAACACGGCCAGGTTACCAAAATGTTAACGGCTGGCAAGGGGATTTCGCAAATGCGATAAGAAACACGAAGCGGCTTCGTGTCTAGCACATCCGGCGACGCAGCGCGGGAGAGGCGCCCGACCCTTCATGGACCGGGCGCCCTTCCGTTTCCGATCAGGCGCTGACGGTCGCGACTCCACGCCGGCTGGTGCGCAGCGCGCCGCCGAGCAGGCCGAAGCCCAGCAGCATCTGCGCCCAGGTCATCGGCTCCGGCACGGCGCCGGCGGTCGGGCCGAACGCCGTGTAGACCTGCGCGGTGGTGAAGCGGTAGCTGGAGTTCGCCAGCACGTTGAAGGCCACGTTCCAGCCGATCGCGTCATAGGCGGCGAGATCGAGCGCGGTGATCTCCTGGAGCTGGCCGAGCCCCGAGGTGGGATCGAGGATGCCGAGCTGCGGCGCGCCGGCGGCGCTGTCCTTCCAATGCGACGCCTGACGACCGTCGCCGTTCGCCACGCCCTGCGACAACAGCGAATTGCCGAACAGCTGGTTCGCGCCGCCGTCGATCGAGAAGTAGGGCGTGTTCTGGGTCGACCAGTCGAGATTGCCCGCCGAGCTGTAGCGGAACAGGTCGAGCTGGCTCGCGACGACGAAGCCCTCGAGCGCGGTGGGAACCACCACGGCCGGGTTGCCGCTGGTCACGACGTTGGTCGTTCCGGGCGAAGTATAGAAGTCGTAGGAATCGACGCCGCTGACGAAGCCGAGGGCGTGGCCGATCTCGTGGATCGCGATGCCGATGAAGTCGAACGAGTTGGCGCTGATCCCGTCGGTCGGATTGAAGTCGAAGGAGAAGGCGTTGCTGAACTGGATGCTGCCATCGGCAGCGGCATAGTTGATCGCGGCGCCGTTGACGTCGGTGGTGAGGCCGAGCGCCTTGGCGCTCGCCTTGGTCACGGCGGTGGTCGAGTTGTTGACGCTGCCGTCATTGTCGATTCGCGTCGCCAGGTCGGTATAGCTGCCGGGCGTCGCGGTGTTGAATGCGTTGCCGATCACGGTCACGGCGCCCGCACCGGCGACCGAGGTGCTGACGCCCAGCGGACGGAGCGATGCCACGGCCTGGTTGTCCAGCGTGCTCGTCCGATCGGTGTTGAGCGCGGTGTAGGTCTGGTTCATCGACAGCAGCGAGCGCGCGCTGCCCGTCGAGCCGAGGATGTTGGGCCCGAGGGTCGAGAAGCCGATATTCAGGTTGACCGTGACGTTGTCGGTGAAGACGGACGACCAGTAGGCGGCGGCGATCTCGAAACCCTGCCGCGCCTGCGTGCCGACCGCCGTGCCCGCGTTCAGGCTGGTGAGGTTGAAGGTGAGCGCATTCGCCTGCGAGGCGCCGAGGCCCGCCACGAGCGCGGCCGAGCAGAGAACGGATTTGCGTATAATGTTCATGATGCAACCCCCGGTAAGCGAAGGCGGCGCACGCCCGATGACGCGCGAATCCTCCTCACGCCGCAAGGTTAACGGGCAATTAAGTTAAATCCAGAGTTAATTTCTCGCGGCGCAACATTTCCGAGGCGCGGCAAACCCGGCTCAAGCCGCCAGCTTGCGCAGCACGTAATGGAGGATGCCGCCGTTGAGGAAATATTCCAGCTCGTTGACCGTATCGATCCGGCAGCGCGCCTCGAAGGTCTCCGCCGTCCCGTCGGCGCGCGTGAACGCCACCGTCACCATCTGGCGCGGGCGCAGCGCGGCGACGTTCTCGATGGTGAAGGTCTCGCCGCCGTCGAGGCCGAGCGTCTTGCGGTCGGTGCCATCCTGGAACTGGAGCGGCAGGACGCCCATGCCGACCAGGTTGGAACGGTGGATCCGCTCGAAGCTTTCGGCGACGACGGCGCGCACGCCGAGCAGGTTCGTGCCCTTGGCGGCCCAGTCGCGCGAGGAGCCGGTGCCGTATTCCTTGCCGGCGATCACCACCAGGGCCACACCGTCCGCCTTGTAGCGCATCGCCGCGTCGTAGATCGGCATCGTCTCGCCGGTGGGGACGTATCTGGTCATGCCGCCCTCGATGCCGGGGATCATCTCGTTCCTGATGCGGATGTTGGCGAAGGTGCCGCGCATCATCACCTCGTGATGGCCGCGCCTGGCGCCGTATGAGTTGAAGTCCGACCGGCTCACCTGCCGCTCCTGCAACCAGCTGCCGGCCGGCGAATCGGCCTTGATCGATCCGGCCGGGCTGATGTGGTCGGTGGTGATCGAATCGGCGAAGATCGCCATCGGCCGCGCGTCGCGGATGTCGTGCACCGCGTCCGGCGTCATGGTGATGCCCTCGAAATAGGGCGGGTTGGCGACGTAGGTGCTACTCGGGTTCCAGCGATAGGTGTCGCCGCCCTCGATGGCGATGCCGCGCCACTTGCGGTCGCCCTCGAACACGTTGGCATAGCGGGTGCGGTACATCTCCGAATCGATGAAGGAGGTGATGACGTCGGTCACCTCGGTGTTGGTCGGCCAGAGATCGCGCAGATAGACCTTGCGGCCGTCGTCGGCCTGGCCGATCGGCTCGGTCGTCAGGTCCTCGCGGACGCTTCCTTTGAGCGCATAGGCGACGACCAGCGGCGGGCTGGCGAGGAAGTTCGCCCGCACGTCGGGCGACACCCGCCCCTCGAAATTGCGGTTCCCCGACAGCACCGAGGCGGCGACCAGGTCGTGATCGTTGATCGCCTTGGAGATGGGCGCGGGCAGCGGCCCCGAATTGCCGATGCAGGTGGTGCAGCCATAGCCGACCAGGTTAAAGCCGATCGCGTCGAGATCGTCCTGGAGTTTGGACTTGACGAGATAGTCGGTGACGACCTGGCTGCCGGGCGCCAGCGACGTCTTCACCCACGGCTTGGGCTTAAGCCCGAAGGCGCGGGCCTTGCGCGCGACGAGGCCGGCGGCGACCAGCACCGAGGGATTGGAGGTGTTGGTGCAGCTGGTGATGGCGGCGATGACGACGTCGCCGTGCCCCAGATCATGCGCTCCGCCGTCGACGTCGACGCGGACGTCGTTCGCGCCGGTCTTCCTGTAGCCGGTGGCCAGTTCGTTGTTGAAATTGTCGTCCATGTTGGTCAGCAGCACGCGGTCCTGCGGCCGCTTTGGGCCGGCGAGCGAGGGCTGGACGGTGGACATGTCGAGCGCCAGCGTGTCGGTGAACACCGGGTCCGGCGCGGCGGCGTCGCGCCACATCCCCTGGACCTTGGCATAGGCCTCGACCAGCTCGACCTGCCAGTCCTCCCGGCCCGTCAGCCGCAGATAGTTGAGCGTCGCGGTGTCGACGGGGAAGAAGCCGCAGGTGGCGCCATATTCCGGCGCCATGTTGGCGATGGTCGCGCGATCGGCGAGGCTCAGCGCGTCGAGGCCCGGCCCGTAGAACTCGACGAAGCGGCCGACCACGCCCTTGTGGCGCAGCATCTGGGTGACGGTCAGCACCAGGTCGGTGGCGGTAATGCCCTCGGCCAGCGTGCCGGTGAGCTTGAAGCCGACCACCTCGGGGATCAGCATCGACACCGGCTGGCCCAGCATCGCCGCCTCCGCCTCGATCCCGCCGACGCCCCAGCCCAGCACGCCGAGACCGTTGACCATGGTGGTGTGGCTGTCGGTGCCGACCAGCGTGTCGGGATAGGCGATCGTGGCGCCGTCCGGCGCCTTGGACGTCCACACCGTCTGGGCCAGATTCTCCAGGTTGACCTGGTGGCAGATGCCGGTGCCGGGCGGCACGACCTTGAAATTGTCGAGCGCCTTGGAACCCCATTTCAGGAACTCGTAACGCTCCATGTTGCGGGCATATTCCAGCTCCATGTTGTCTTCGTAGGCCTTTGGCGTGCCGAACTCGTCGACCATGACGGAATGGTCGATGACCAGGTGGACCGGCACCTGCGGGTTGATCTTCTGCGCGTCGCCGCCCAGCGTCCCCATCGCGTCGCGCATCGCCGCCAGATCGACGACGCAGGGCACGCCGGTAAAATCCTGCATCAGGACGCGGGCGGGGCGATACTGGATCTCGCGCTCCGAGGTGCGGTCGTGCAGCCAGGCGACCATCGCCTGGAGGTCCGCCTCGGTCACGGTCTCGCCGTCCTCGAAACGGAGCAGGTTCTCCAGCAGCACCTTCATCGAGAAGGGCAGGCGGGAGAAGTCGCCAAGCTTCGCCGCCGCCTTCTCCAGCGAATAGTAATCGACCTTGCGCCCGTCGACGTCGAGGGTGGAACGGGTGTTCAGCGTGTCCTGGCCGATGGCGGTCATGCGCGGGGAGCCCCTCTTGCTGCGGTCGCGAAAGATGCGGGCGCGATAGCAAGGGGGTCGCGACGTGGAAAGGGCGAACGGGCCGTTCAGTCGGCGCGGTCCCAGCCGGCGCGGGCGGCCTCGCCGTCGAGCGCCAGGAGCGCCCGGTCCCGCTCGCGATCGGTCAGCTCGCGGGCGCGGGCGATCTCGCGGCGGGCATCGGCCAGCGCGCGGCGGATCTCGGCGCGGATCGCGGGGCTGTCGGCGCAGGACCGGGCCGCATCGGCGATGGCGGCGCGGTCGTCCGGCCAGTCGAGCGGCCGCGCGCCGCCGCTGCACGCCGCCGCCAGCCCGGTGCGGGCCGAGGCGAAGGCGGCGCGGGTGACGGCGGCGACATCGATCCGCGACATGGCGAGCGCCGCCTGCCGTCCGGCCTCCCCGGCGCGGGCGGTGGCGGCGTCGGCTTCGGCGAGCGCGCGGCGGCCCTCGGGCGAGGCGGGCGACACCTCCCGGCCGTCGACGACGATGCGGCGGCGATCGATGCGGCGGCGGTCGATCCGCGCGTCGCGCGTCGGCGCGGGTGCCGCGACCGGGGCGGCGGGTGTCACGGATGTCGCACGTATGACGGATGTCGCGACGGGCGGGGCGATTTCGCCGGCCCGCTCGGCCGCCGCGCCGCCCGAGGCCGTGAGGAACAGGCCGCCGCCGACGATCGCGGCCGCCATGGCGATGCCGGCGATGGTGCGGGCGGTGCCCGGCCGGGTCATGGTCATCATCTTCAGTCTCCTTTTCAGCAGGCCGGCCGGGTGCATCGCGCAGACGGCGGCGGGGAAGCGGCGGCCGGCGGACTTCACCACCGCCAGGCCGTAGGCCGGGCGGGCGTCGGCCGGCTCGTTGGCCAGCACCGTCCCGTCGCAGGCCAGCTCCTGGTCGTGGCGGAAGGCGCGATAGGCGCGGTGGGCGATCGGATCGAACCAGTGGAGCGACAGTAGCACCAGCGCCGCCATGTTGGCGAACAGGTCGCCCCGGACGTGGTGGGCGACCTCATGCGCCAGCACCAGCCGGCGTTCTGCGGGAGAGTAACGCGCGGCGAAATCGCCGGGCAGCAGGACGAGCCGGCGGAACAGGCCGGTGGCGAGCGGTCCTTCGACACCGGGCGCGGCCAGCACGGCGATGCCGCATTCGCGCGTCACCGGCGCGGCGCCGGCCAGCGCGCGAGCCATGAAGCGGCGGTGGGCGGCGACGTGCCAGGCGAAGTGGAGGATCGCGCCGGCGAGCCACAGCGTCACCAGCGCCGCGACCAGATCCCCGGGCCACGGCGGCGCGGGGGCATGGGGCAGCGGCGGCATGATCCCCATCGCGACCACCCCGGGCGGCGCGGCGGCGGAATGGCTCAGCGCGGACAGGTCGAGCCGGAGGTGGAGATGCGGCGCCTCCGGGCCGGCGAGGCGCGGCAGCATCATGCGGAGCGCCGGCAGCAGCCACAGCGCATAGGCGACGCGCGCGCCGAACAGGCGCCGCGCCGGTCCCCGCAACGCCATCACCGCCGCCATCAGCAGGGTGGAGGCGAAGAGCGCCTCGGCGAGCCATTGCGGAAAGGCGATCGGCGCCGGCGGGATCACTTGCGCAGCGCCTTCAGCAGGGCCTCTATCTCGGCGATGTCGCGATCCGACAGCTCCCCCGCCTCCGCCATCCGCGCCACCAGCGGCGCGGCGCGGCCGCCGAACAGGCGATCGACCAGCCGGCGCGACTCGCGCCCGACATAGGCCTCCCGGCTGATCGCCGGGCGATAGAGATAGCGGCGGCCGTCCTCGACGAAGTCCAGCGCGCCCTTCGCGACCAGACGGGACAGCATCGTCTTGACCGTCCGGTCGGTCCAGTCGCGTGCCCGGTCGATCCGGCCCGTCACCTCGGCGGCGGTGAGCGGCGCCTCGCGCCACAGCACCTCCATCACCACCGCCTCGCCCTCGCTGATCCGCTCCGCCATCCATCGACTCCTGACTACGTGTGTAGTCGGTAAGCGATTACGGGTGTAGTCGTCAAGCGTCTTCAGGGGAGACGGTCTGATTAGAACGGATCGACTTTGAAAAAGCCGGTTCTCCGGCGGAGGCCGGGGCCTGGTTGGGAAGGCCAACGTCACGGAGCGCGCGCCCATCATCGGCGTCCCCCAACTGGCCCCGGCCTGCGCCGGGGAAGCACACCCTACGCACCTAGTGGTGCAGTCATGGGAAAAAGTGCAGTAAAATCAGTGCAGGAGATGCTGGCGACACTTCGCGGCACCGACGCTCCGGATGGCTATCTGGTCCCAGCAAACCGGCGCATTTCCGCGACTTTTGACACCGGTTCGAGTATGCCTGATGGCCTTATGGTCCCAAACCGGCGAAGGCCCGGTCGCCGGGCATTGCTCGATGGTGATTTCGCCCGGCGGAAGCATCCCGTTCAGGCGTCGGAATACTGCATCTGGGATACCGAGCTGCCCGGCTTCGGGCTGCGTATCCACCCGACCGGGCGCTATCATTGGTTCGTCAGGCTTCGGCATCGCGGCAAGCATCGGCGCATCACGCTGGGCCGGAGCGACGAGCTGGACGCGGCGCTTGCCCGGACCCAGGCGCGGCGGCTTCTCGCGGAGGTGGCCCTGGACGGCTTGCCCAAGCGCACCGTCGCGAAATCGACGCCCGAGCTGACCGATTACGTCGAGACCTACTGGGCCGACATTGCGCGCTACTGGAAGCCGTCGACCGCCGCGCGCAACCGCAATGCATGGCGACTCGACCTCGCGCCCGTGTTCGGTTCGACCCGTGTCGCGGACATCGTGCCCGCCGACATCATCCGCTGGCGAGACGACTGTGCGGGTGCAGGCGAAGCCAAGTTCAACCGCGCCCTGCCGGTGCTCGCGTCCCTGCTGAAATATGCCGAGCAGCTGCATCTGAGACGCAAGGGATCGAACCCATGCCGCGGTACGCCTCGCTACAAGCGGCAACCGTGCGAGCGATACCTGTCGCCGCTGGAATATCGCCGCCTTGGAGCGGCGTTGCGCGACGCCGAAGCCACCAGCCCGGCGGAGGTCACGATCATCCGCTTGCTGCTCTACACGGGCGCGCGTGTCAGTGAGATACGCGACCTCAGATGGGAATGGGTGCGCCCGCCGCATCTGGCGCTGCCCGACAGCAAGACCGGCGCGAAAACCATCTGGCTCAACAGCCAGGCGCTGGCCATCCTCGATGCCGTTCCGCGACGGGGCGGTTGCCCCTTCGTCTTCCCGAACCGTCCGGGAGCCGCACCGGTCAAGCTGGACAATTGGTGGAACGCCTTCCGGCGCACCTGTTCGATGCCGGACGTTCGCATTCACGATCTGCGTCACAGCTTTGCCTCGACCGCGATCATGGACAACGTGCCGCTTGCTACGATCGGCAAGCTGCTCGGGCATATGCTCCCCGAGACCACGGCCAAATACGCGCACCTTTCGGATGACGTGATCGCGGATGCGGCGCAGCGCATATCAGGCTCGCTCGCCCAGGCGATCGGACTTCGGGCATGACCGCGCTCGCCCTCCGCCAAGTTGTCGCCGACGCCTTGGCCGAGGTTGGCGCGATCGTTGTCTATCTGCGGCTCCCGAAGGGCAAGCCGCGCACGACGACATGGATCGGCGTCGAGCACGGCTTCGGCATCCGTCACTATGCGACGGGGCGGAACTTCTACATCGTCCAGACCCGCATGGCGGGACGGCTGCGGACGGTAACGATCGGCCCGGCATCGGTCATCACGCGCCACCAGGCGACAGTGGTCGCGCGGCGCGTGATTGCGCATGCCCAGGTCGGCCTCGATCCCGCCACCGACCGCAAGCGCATCCGTTCAGCGCCGCGGTTCGACGACTTCTTGAACGAGTATTGGGCGCGATGGTCGCCGCACTGGAAGCAGTCCACCTACGAGACTCAGTGCGGCTATCGGGCGCTCTACCTCGACGGCGCGTTCCCCGGCGTGTTCATCGACGCGCTGAACGAGGCGGACGTGACCAAGTGGTTCGCCGACCTGAACAACCGGACGGAACCGGGCGCGGCGAACCGGGTGATGAGCATCCTCAACAACATGCTGAACAAGGCGGAGGCGTGGGGCTACCGACTGGAGAACACCAACCCCTGCCGCGCGGTCCGGCTCAATCGCAGGCGACAGTGCGAGCGCTTCCTGAGCACCGCGGAGATGGGACGGCTCGGGCGGTTGCTGGCGGAGGAGCGCGGGGGAGAGGACAAGGTCAGGCCGGTCATGGCGACCGCTATTACCCTGCTGCTGCTTACCGGCTGCCGCGTCAATGAAATTTTGGGCCTGCAATGGCAGGCGTGCGCGGCAACCGCCTCAACCTGCGCGACAGCAAGACCGGCCCGCGAACCGTATGGCTTGGCGACGAGGCGCGAGCGCTGATCGCTACGCTGCCACGGCTCAAGAACGTGCCGTGGCTGTTCTGGAACGCGCGTTTTCGGAAGCCCATTCGCGGCGTGACCCACTACTGGCACGACCTTCGCGCTCGGGCGGGGCTTCCGAAGGTGCGCCTGCACGATCTTCGGCATACCTTCGCCAGTCATGCGGCTATGAACAAGGAGACGCTGCCAATGATCGGGCGGCTGCTCGGCCATCGGAACCCGCAGTCCACGGCGCGGTACGCCCATTTGGACGATGAGCATGTCTTGGACGCCGCCGAGCAGATCGGCGCGGCTATCGAGCGGATGATCGCATGAGGCTTGGACGGCCGAAACTACGCAAATCGCGGTGAGACATAGCGAGAAGTGCCTCGCTTGCGTTCACGAGCGCCCACCTACAAACTGTCGTTGGGGCGCGCTGCGTCAGCCGGGCAGGCTCAACGGCCGCGCCCGTGTCGCCCGGACCCATTGGGAAACGTCCGCGGTCAGGAGCTCGGCCGTCCGCCGTATCAGGCGGCGCAATCCATCGAAACCCGGCGCTTCGTCCTGAACGATTCTACGCAGCTCGGTGAGCTGAATCGCCAGGCTCGCGTTGCGTTCGGCCGCACCCGCGAAGTCGCCCTGCATGCGGATACCGTAGATCGCCGCGCCGATCGCAGGCAGCGCGGCGCTGACCACCGTCACCCCGAGCGGCAGCGCGTGCTCCACGCCCGGCTCGTGCGAGAAGGTCCAGACGACTTCGATCCCCAGCACGCCCGCACATACCAGTGCCGTGATCGCGAACAGCGCACCGCCGATCCGATGCAGCCGATGCTCCAGCCGGTGCATGCGCCCGGCCTCGCGCTGGACGTAGCCGATCTGATCATCAAGCAACGCGGCGAGGCTCGAATGCGCCTCGGCGAGATAGGCGGCGTCGATCCGCGCCGAAGGAAGCCCGATCCGGCGCGCGATGTCGCGCCGCTCACGTCCGGCGACACCGCCGTCTTGCACCCGCGCGCCGCGCACGAACAGGTCACCGAGCGAAGCGGAGACGGCGAGACAGCGCAATTCCTCGACGAGCGTACGCTGGTCGAGCCAGCGGTCGTGCCAGCCCGCCCGCGAACCCCAGGTGGTAATGATGAGGATCATCGCGATGGATGCGAACTCGCCCGCAGCGAGTAGCGGCTTGACTGCGGTCGGCACGATGAGCCCGAGCAGGGCAAGGGTGACGGCAAGGGTGACGGCAAGGGCGGCGAGCGCGAAGCTGCTGACGAAGGCGCTGCGAAACAGCTGTGCGGCGAGGCTCGCCTCGCAATCCGCCTTGTCAAACCGCGGCCAGAGCTGATCATTGATGCGCGTCTGCAACGCCATTGCGGGGGCGGCGCCAGACACCCGCGCAGCGGGGCAGGGTCGACGCAGGTTCGACAGCCGGAGGCGCCGCACGCCCGTCAGCGCGAGCAGAAGCGGATAGGCGATGGCGAAGAGCGGCGGCGCGTCCGGCACGGTCCGGCGGGCCCTTCCCCTGACGTCGGCCGAGGGCGACGCAGCGAGGCGCGCCATGAGCCGCGGCAGATCGCCGAGGCCACCTCTCGCCACCGTGTCCACCGCCTCCGGTCCGGAATCGTGCGCGTTCAGGCCGCTCCACAGCAGGACCGGCGGCTCGGACGCGTCCGGGTGCAGGACCAGCACGGGGATCGCATGGGCAACAGCCTCTGCGACGATCTGGGCGGCGCCCCCGCGCCCACGTGGCGGGTCACCGTCCCATATGGCGAGCAGGATATCGCTCTGCGTCAGAACGACGCGGCCCGCCCGCTCGTAGGCGGCAGCCTCCCCGCCTGGCTCGTCGCGGCTGCCCGGCAGCTCCAGCACGTTCGCCGATCGGTCGAGCCGGGCGCGAAGACCTGCCGCAGCAGGGCCGTCGAAATCGTCCGCGTAGTCGTCCCGCGCGAACGGCAGCACGGTGTCGACTTGCCAGCCCCGGCCGAGCGCCGCATCGGCCGCCACCACGTCCGCGCCTTCGGCCAGGCTGCCCACCAGCCGGAACCGGCTGCCCGGCGAAGCGGCGGCCATCGCCGACATCACCTCGTCGATGCGCGCGCAGAGCACCGCGAGGTCGGTATCGGCGAGCCGCTCCAGCCGGTGTCCGGTGATGCCCACCGCAATCGGCGCGCTCTCGCCGATGTCGCTGTCAGCAGACAATGTCCGCGCGTTCACCGACCCGACCCGCGTGTCAGCAAGTCCCCAGGCGCGCGCGTGTTGTCGATCCATGCGTGACGCCGATCTATCCATCCGTTCCTGCCATTTTGTCCGGTAGCCGAACGGTAGAGTTGTTGGGGGCACTCGCCAAGCGCGGAGCGTCCGGCGAACAGGCTTGGCCACACCGAAATCAAAACTTAAAAGACGATCAGGAAATGAATTTGGGGGCAGCGTGACCGATCTGTTCGTGTCGTATAAGTCGGAGGATCGCGCGCGCGTCGCGCCCTTGGTCGCCGCGCTGGAGGCCGACGGCGTCGGCGTGTGGTGGGACGCGCATATCGGCGGCGGCACCGAGTGGCGCGAGACGATCGAAAATGAACTGAACGCCGCCCGCTGCGTGCTGGTCGTGTGGAGCGAGCGCTCGACCGGGCCGGGCGGCAGCTTCGTGCGCGACGAGGCGACCCGCTCGCTCCGGCGGGGCGCCTACCTCCCCGTCCGCATCGACCCGGTTGAGCCGCCTTTGGGCTTCGGCGAGACGCAGGCCTTGTCGCTGATCGGTTGGAAGGGCGACCGGGCCGATCCGCAATACATGGCGGTCTTGGCGGCGGTGCAGGTCGTGACGGCGGGACAGCCGCGCCCGATCCCGCCGGCCTACCAGCCCAAGCGTGGCATCGATCGACGCCTCGTCATCGGCGGGGCGGCGGCGGTCGTCGCGGCGGGCGCGGGCGGCTGGTGGGCGCTGCACCGGGGCAGCGCGCCCGGCGACAGCGTCGCGGTGCTGCCCTTCGACAATCTCAGCGGCGATCCCGCCCAAGCCTATTTTTCCGACGGCATCGCCGAGGAGTTGCGCGACGCGCTCACCCGTATCGCCGGGCTGAAGGTCGCGGGCCGCAGCTCGTCCGAACTGATGCGCGACGCCGACGGCCCGACCGCGGCAGCGAAGCTGGGGGTCGCCAACATCCTGAGCGGCACCGTCCGCCGCGGCGCGGGGCTGATCCGGATCAACGCGGAGCTGGTCGACGGCATCAGCGGGCTGACCCGCTGGTCGCAGGCCTACGACCGTCCGATTGGTGATGCGCTGGCGATCCAGACCGGCATCGCCGAAAGCGTCGCGGGCGCGCTCAGCATCGCGCTCGGCAAGGCGCAGAAGGCGCTACTGACCGCCGGCGGCACGAGCAATCCGGCGGCGCAGGACGCCTATCTGCGAGGGGCCGACCTCGGCCGCAAGAACAAGTTGGCGGAGGCGATCAGGGAATATGACGCGGCGATCGCCGCCGATCCCGGTTTCGCCAAGCCTTATGCCGGCAGGGCGGGAAATCGCGCCGGCTTCGCCGGGACAACGCTCGGCGGCGGCGCGCTTCGCACTGCACTGGCCAGGGCTGAAGCCGACGCGCGCAAGGCGATCGCGCTCGCCCCGGGTTGGGCCCCGGCCTATGCGGCATTGGGCGTCGTCCTTCTGCAACGCCTCGATCTGCGCGGCGCCCGTGAGGCCAATGACGCGGCCTACAAGGCGTCGCCGGGCGACGCGTTGGTTTTGCGGAAGATGGGTGATTTCCTATCGCTGCTGGGCGACGAAAGGGCGATCGACTTCTACCGCCGCTCGGAGGCGCTCGACCCCCTTCGCCCCAGGAACGCGATCAACCGGGCGTATATGCAGTTGAGCCTGGGACGTTTCGACGACGCGATCGCTTCGACGCGGGCCGGTCTCGTCCGCTTTCCCAACGACTCATCGGCGCTCGCGGCTCTGGCGCAGGCGCTGCTGGCCCAGGGGCAGCCGGGCGAGGCGTTGAAGGCCGCAGCACTGGCGCCGGCGGATGATCCCTACCGTCTCGTCATCGAAGCCGCCGCCAAGGCTGCGACCGATCGCGCCGCCTCCGATCGCGCGCTGGCCACGCTCGTCGAGAAATACGGTTATGGCGCGCAGTATCAGATCGCGGAGGTCCATGCCTGGCGCCGCGAGCCCGACCTCGCCTTCGCCGCAATCGCGCGCGCCTGGGACGGACTCGATCCGGGGCTGGCCATCCTCAAGACCGACCCGCTGCTCGCGCCGCTCCGTCCCGACCCGCGCTTTGGCGAATGGCTCCGCAAGATCGGCTTCCCGTGATGGTGCGAGAGGCGGCACATATTCCGTCACGAACTAACCCGCCGCTTCGCTAGCCTCCCTAGCGAGGCTCGTTAAACCGCTGGTGCGAGACCTCGGCTACGAGCTTCGATTGCTGCCTTAGCCAGGCAACTCTCGATGCCGACAACGGATTGCTGACGACATAGCTGGACGGCTTCGACCTTGGTGAGGCAGTCGATCCCATGCCCGAATTGGGCTCGCCAGAGCTGGTCGAGTTCTTCGCCATGCCGGTCCCGTAGCATATCCCGCGTTTCAGGTCTCAGCGAAATGCGTTTCGCGTCGCGGCTCTCCGTCAGCGTGGTGATCGCGATCACGAACCCGCCCCGGGCTTCCACATAGCCGCGCAGGTTCGCTAACGTGCCGCCTAACCCGACATGATCGTCGACGAGGACGTAGGCCGCACCCTGGTGCACTTGGCCGTCGAACATGGCTGGCGTGACCAGCCGTTGGAACGCGGGCGCGCGGGTGTGTCCGACCTTGTTGGTCTGGACGATCTCACCCGCGATCACGGGCAGATCGAGGTGACGGCCAAGCACCTGCGCCATTCCATCCGGGATCGCGTTGAAGCCCGTTGTTTCGTCCGCGATGACTGGCAGTAGGAGCGCTGGACGGCCCGCAATGGCGCTCCGCAAGACCTCGATCCCAGCGCCGTCAAGAAGGTCAATGGCCAGCGTCAACGCGGCGTCAGGATCGCCCGCCTTGGCCGATGCATAGCCCGAATGACCGTCGCGCTGCGCGACCGTCGTGTGGACCACAACGTCGGGAAAATCAGGAGACCATGGAAGCCGGGTCGGGGGGTGTCGCCATTCCCCTACCACTACACCAGACAGTCGTTTGTGGTGCCCCTGAATCGCTCCCCGAGCAACCGATGAGCGGCGCGATGCAGCGCGTATGCGAATGATGGCTATCTGGTCCCAGATCCGGATCAAAGCTGGAACACTACCTCGCTCGCAATACGGGTCTATAGGTCAATGGCGCGCTGTCCCGCGCGCCCAAGTACCTGCTGGAAACCGTTTTTTCTTGCCGATCAACTGACCGCCTTTCACGACACAAAACGACGCCAAAGTCCCTGATTGACAAGCACACCCTATTCTATGTGGAAATGGATAAGTGCCATGTCCGAAGGAATGAATACCGAACAGGAGGCAGACTAACGAAATCCCGAATTTCGATCCCGTTCAGTGTGCCGCGCCCCAGCTCGGGCCGGTGCCGATGTCCACGCCCAGCGGCACCGAAAGCGCCACCGCCGGTTCCGCGGCACCCGCCATCACCCGGCGGATCACCGCGGTCGCCGCCGCGACGTCGCCCTCGGGCACCTCGAACACCAGTTCGTCATGCACCTGGAGCAGCATCCGGACCGCGCCCAGCCCCGCGTCGCCCAAGGCCGGCATCATGCGGACCATCGCGCGCTTGATGATGTCGGCGCAGGTGCCCTGGATGGGGGCGTTGATCGCCTGCCGCTCGGCCGCCTGCCGCTCGCCGACGGTCTTGCCCCTGATGCCGGGCAGGTGGGTCTTGCGGCCGAACAGCGTGGTGACGAAGCCCTTCTCGCGCAATTCGGCGATGGTCAGGCCCATATAGTTCTTCACGCCGGGGAAGCGCTCGAAATAGCGGTCGATGATCGCCTGCGCCTCGCCCCTGTCCACCCCCAGCCGCCCGGCGAGACCGAAGGCGGAGATGCCGTAGAGGATGGCGAAGTTGATCGTCTTGGCCTTGCCGCGCGTATCGCGGTCGACCGTGCCGAACAGCTCCTGGGCGGTCAGGTTGTGGATGTCGTCGCCCTGCGCGAAGGCCGCCTTCAGTTCCGGCACGTCGGCCATGTGGGCGGCCAGGCGCAGCTCGATCTGCGAATAATCCGCCGCCAGGATGACGTGGCCGGGCGCGGCGACGAAGGCATCGCGGATGCGGCGGCCCAGTTCGGTGCGGATCGGGATGTTCTGGAGGTTGGGATCGGTCGAGGACAATCGCCCGGTCTGCGCCACCGCCATCGAGAAGCTGGTGTGGACGCGGCCGGTGCCGGGGTTGATCTGCTGCTGGAGGGCGTCGGTATAGGTGCTCTTGAGCTTGGTCAGCTGGCGCCATTCCAGCACCAGCCCGGCGACCTCGACGCCGTCGGCGGCCAGCCGCTCCAGCTCGTTGACGTCGGTCGAATAGACGCCGGACTTGCCCTTGCGCCCGCCCTTCAGCCCCAGCCGCTCGAACAACACGTCGCCGAGCTGCTTGGGGCTGCCGATGGTGAAGGGACCGCCGGCGGCGGCGTGGATCACCTTCTCCAGCCGGGCGATCTCGACCGCATAGTCGGCCGACAGCCGCGACAGCTCGGCGCGGTCGACCAGGATGCCGGCCATCTCCATGTCCGCCACCACCGGCAGCAGCGGCCGGTCGACCAGCTCGTAGACCCGCGTCGCCGCCTCGGCGGCCAGGCGCGGCTTCAGCCGCTTCCACAGGCGGAAGGTGACGTCGGCATCCTCGCCGGCATATTCGGTCGCCTGCGGCAGCGACACCTTGTCGAAGGTCGTCCGCGCCTTGCCGGTGCCGCAAACCGACTTGAAGCTGATCGTGTCGTGGCTGAAATGCTTCTTGCACAGATCGTCCATGCCGTGCCCGCCGAGCCCGGCGTCGAGATCGTAGCTCAAGAGCATCGTGTCGTCGTGGGAGACGATGTCGAGGCCAGCGCGGCGGAACAGGATCAGGTCGTATTTCAGGTTCTGGCCGATCTTCAGCACCGCCGGATCGGCGAGCAGCGGCTTGAGCTTCTCCAGCACCAGCGCGCGCGGCAGCTGTGCCGGCGTCTCCGACAACAACCCCTCGCCGACATGGCCGAAGGGGATGTAGCAGGCGCGCTGGGCGGCGGTGCAGAGGCTCACCCCGACCAGCTCGGCGCGCATCGCGTCGAGATGCGTCGTCTCGGTGTCGATCGCCACCCGGCCCTCGGCGGTCGCCTCGGCGATCCAGAGGTCGAGCGCCTCCTCGGTGACGACGCATTCGTAATCCCGGTGGACGAAGGCCGGCTCCTCCGCCGCCACCGGCGGAGCGACCGGCTCGGCGGCGGCGATCATGCCGCCGACGCGCATCAGGAGCGTGCGGAAGCCCTGCTCCTCCAGGAAGGCGCGCAACGGCTCGGGCGGCAGGCCTTGCAGCTTCAGCGCGTCGAGCGGCTCGGGCAGCGGCCGGTCGCAGACCAGCCGCACCAGCTCGCGCGACAGCCGGGCGTTGTCGGCATGCGCGATCAGCGATTCGCGCAGCTTGGGCTTCCTGATCGTGTCCGCCGCCAGCAGCACCGCGTCGAGCGAGCCATGCTCGTTGATGAGCTGGCTGGCCGTCTTGGGGCCGATGCCGGGCACGCCGGGGACGTTGTCGACCGCATCCCCCATCAGCGCCAGCACGTCGCCGAGCAGCTCGGGCGGCACGCCGAACTTCTCGACGACATCCTCGCGGCCGAGGCGGCGGTTGTTCATCGTGTCGAGGAGGTCCAGATTGGGCTCGATGAGCTGCATCAGGTCCTTGTCGGAACTGACGATCGTCACCTTCCACCCCTCGGCCAGCGCCGCGCGCGCATAGCAGGCGATGATGTCGTCCGCCTCCAGCCCCTCTTCCTCGATGCACGGCACCGAAAAGGCGCGCGTCGCGGTGCGGATCAGCGGGAACTGGGGGACGAGGTCCTCCGGCGGGGGCGGGCGATGTGCCTTGTAGGCGCCGTACATGTCGTTGCGGAAGGTGCGGCTGGAGGCGTCGAGGATGACGGCCAGGTGCGTCGGCCCGTCGGCCTTGTGGAGATCGTCGACCAGCTTCCACAGCATGGTGGTGAAGCCGTAGACCGCGCCGGCCGGCTGGCCGTGGCGGTTGGTCAGCGGCGGCAGGCGATGATAGGCGCGGAAGATGTAGCCCGAGCCGTCGACGAGATAGAGATGATTGTCGTTCACGACGGCGGTCTAGCGGGGCGGAAGCGGATTGGCGACTGGGCGCGTGGCGGCGTGGGCGGGGAGGTGGCGTGATGCCCGTGGATCAGGATGCGGGCCGTCCGCCCGGCTTGGCGGCCGTCGCGGCGGGCCTGGCGCTCCTCCTCGTCGTGGCGGCGATCGGCTGGGTCGCGGGGCGCGGGGCGACCGCCCGGATCGACGCTCAAGGCGTCCTCGCCATGGCGGGCGGTCCCACCGGCTTCTGGCTGTTCTGGACGCGGATCGGCGACCAGGCGCCGCGCATCGCGATCCTCGCCGCCGGCGCGGCGGCGCTGCTGCTGCGGCTTCGTCGCGGCCGGGCGGGGCTGCTGGTCGGTGTCGTGCTGGCGGGCGCGGCGCTCAACAGCGGGGCGAAGCTGGCCTTCGGCCGCGTCCGGCCGGGGCTGCTGCCGCATCTCGACCGGGTCGATACGTTCAGCTTCCCCAGCGGCCATGCGGCCAATGCCATGACGCTGGCGCTGGCGCTCGCGCTGCTGGTCGCGCCCGCCAGGTGGCGCATGCCGGCGCTGGCGGCGGCGGCGGCGGTGGCGCTCCTCGTCGGGCTGTCGCGGATCGCGCTGGCGGTCCACTGGCCGACCGACGTCGCCGCCGGCTGGATCGCCGGGATCGGATTCACCTGCCTGTGGTTCGGCGTCACGCGGATGATCGCGGCGCGGCGGGAGGGGCGGCATGGCTGAGACCAAGGACGGCGGCAATCTCGTCCTCTATGCCGCGATGGCGGCCAATCTGGGCATCGCGGTGGCCAAGTTCGTCGCCGCCGGGCTGACCGGATCGTCGGCGATGCTGACCGAGGGGTTCCACTCGGTCGTCGACACGACGAACCAGATCCTCCTCCTCCACGGCAAGCGGCGGTCGCGCCGGCCGCCCGACGCGCTCCACCCGCTGGGCTACGGGCGGGAGCTTTATTTCTGGAGCTTCGTCGTCGCGATCCTGATCTTCGCGACCGGCGCCGGCCTCTCGATCTACGAGGGCATCCTCCACATGCTCGATCCCGAGCCGATGACGAGCGCCAGGGCGAACTACATCGTGCTCGGCATCTCCTTCGTGCTGGAGGGCGCGTCCTGGGTGACGGCGATGCGCGAGTTCGGCGGGGCCAAGGGGGATCAGGGCTGGTGGCAGGCCATCCGCCGCTCGAAGGACCCGCCGACCTTCATCGTCCTGTTCGAGGATTCGGCCGCGCTGGCCGGGCTGGCGGTGGCGGCGCTCGGCGTGTTCCTGGCGCAGGCGACCGGCGATCCGCGCTTCGACGGGGCGGCCTCGATCGTCATCGGCGTGATCCTGGCGGTCGTCGCCTTCTTCCTGGCGCGCGAATCGAAGGACCTGCTGATCGGCGAGCGGGCCGACCCGCGCCTGGTCGAGGCGGTGCGCGCCGCGGTCGACGGTCGCCAGGAGGTGACGGGGGTGCACGAGGTCGTCACCATCCACATGGCGCCCGAGGCGGTGTTCGTGGCGATGAGCGTCGATTTCGACGACGCCGTGCCCGCGGGCACGATCGAGCGGCTGGTCGCCGACATGGAAGCGCGGCTGAAGCGCGACTGGCCGCAGATCGCGCGCGTCTACATCAAGCCGCAAAGCGGGGCGGGGCCGTCCGGCGCAACCCCATAGAACCGTCCGTCCCGAGCGCGGTCGAGGGGCCGGCCGCTTGCACTTCCGGGTGGGTGTCTCGACTTCGCTCGACATGGACGGGGGAGGGGTTAGGTTCTTTCGATCGACGTCCCGTCCGCAGGATGGCGGATCGGGCGCATCCGAACGAAAGGTCCCCCGTGACTAAGCGCCTCCTGCTCGCCGCCGCACTCACCCTGCTGTCCGCCGCCGCCTCCGCCGCCACCTCGGTCGTCACCGCCGCCCACCTGTTCGATCCGGCGACCGGCCGGACGCTGGACCAGCCGGTGGTGGTCGTCACCGACGGGCGGGTCGCGGCGCTTGCGACGGCGGGCGGCACGCGTCCCGCCATCCCGGAGGGCGCCAGGCGGATCGATCTCGGCGACGTCACCTGCCCGGGCTGATCGACATGCACGTCCATCTCGACGCTGACGCGCGGATCGGCGGGCGGCGGACGCTCGACTATGCCGACAGCTTCTGGGCGGCGGTCGGCACCTACAGCGCGAGGCTGATGCTGGCGGCGGGCTTCACCACCGTCCGCAATGTCGGCTCGTCGGACTATAACGACGTCGGGCTGAAGCAGGCGGTCGATGGCGGCTACATCCCCGGCCCGCGCATCGTGCCGGCGACCTATCTGATCGGCGCGATCGGCGGCCATTGCGACGATACCGAGGGCTTCCCGGCCAGCTGGCACAAGGCGACCCCGGCGATCGGCACCGGCCCGGACGAGATGCGCCGCATCGTCCGGACCCTGCGCAAGAACGGCGCCGAGGTCATCAAGATCTGCGCCACCGGCGGCGTGCTCTCCAAGTCCGACGTCGCCGGCGCGCAGCAGCTGACGCTGGCCGAGATGACCGCGATCGTCGAGGAGGCGCATATGCTGGGCCTGCGGGTGGCGGCGCACGCCCATGGCACCAGCGGCATCAACGACGCGCTGCGCGCCGGCGTCGACACGATCGAGCATGCCAGCCTCGCCGACGCCGAGTCGTTCAGGCTGGCCAAGTCGCGGGGCGCCTGGTTCTCGATGGACATCTACGACGACGACTACATCCTGAGCGAGGGGGCGAGGAACGGCGTCCACGAGGAATCGCTCGCCAAGGAGCGGGTGATCGGCCGCAAGCAGCGCGAGACCTTCCGCGCGGCGCACGCGGCGGGCGTGAAGATGATCTTCGGCACCGACAACGGCGCCGTCTTCCCCGCCGGACAGAACGCGCTGCAATTCGCCAAGATGGTCGAATGGGGCATGACCCCGGCCGAGGCGATCCGCTCGGCGACGACCGACGCCGCCGAGGCGCTGGGACGGGCGGGGGACGTCGGCGCGCTGTCGCCCGGCCATTATGGCGACATCGTCGCGGTGGCGGGCGATCCGACGAAGGACGTCCGCCTGCTGGAAAAGCCGGTGGCGGTCATCAAGGGCGGGGAGCTGGTGGGCGGGCGGTAGCTGATCCGTTCCCCGGCGCATGCCGGGACCCAGTTGGGGGGACGCCGATGGTGGGCGAGGCGCTACTCAGCCAGGCCTTCCCGACTGGGCTCCGGCCCTCGCCGGGGAACGAAGGAAGGAGCCCCCCCCCCGCTCCCCTCAGTTCGTCGGCGCCAGCTTCGTGTTCAGCACCCAGCCGACATTGTCGTTCTCGTCGGCGACTTCCCACCACAGGCCGTTCTTGGCGCCGGTCGGATAGACGATCGCGCCCGCCGGCAGCGTGCGGATGGCGGCGCCGGTGGCCACCGCGGTCCGGCGCATCACCACCGGCCCCATCGCCGAATAGGTCTTCTTGGGCGCCGCCTCGGCGGTGCCGCCGTCGCCCGGCTGGACGAGGCCCAGGCCGGTGACGAGCTTGGCATAGGCCTGGATGAAGGACAGCGTGACGATGCGGCCGATGTCGGTATTGGCATAGCCGCCGCCGACCGCCGCGGCCCCGCCGCCGGCGAAGAAGCCGCCGCCGGCCGCGAAGCCGATGTCGTTCTTGGCGGCATAGCCGTCTTCGGTGGCGATCGTCTCGGTGGTGCGGACGTTGGTCACCGACAGGATGGTGTTCGCCTCCAGCTTCTTGCTCCTGATCCCGCCGAGCAGCCCGCCGAAGACGCCGCCGACCACCGCCCCGGCGACGGCGCCGGCGGCATTGCCGCTGACGTTGGCGTTGGCCCCCTGGATCTCGGCCACCAGCACGTAGTCGGCCGCCTTGATCTGGCCGACGCCGACGTTCGATCCGCGTTGCAGCCCCAGGCCCGAGCCGATCGCCCGCTCGCGCTCGGCCGCGTTCAGGCCGGTGCCGCGATCGACCAGGTTGAAGCAGCCCGATCGCTGGACCAGCACCTTCAGCAGCTTGGACGGCGCGGTCAGCGACCATTGCGTCCAGGCGTTGGGATCGTCGCCGTCGGCGACCGAGATGGTGCCGAGCTTGCGCGCGCAACGGGGCACGTCGCTCATCGTCTGCTGCTGCAGCCGCTGGCCGCTGCTCGCCTTGGCGAGCTTGGGCGCGGCCAGGAGCGGCGTCGGCGCCATGAGCGCGCAGGCCAGCGCGGCCGAGACGGCGGAACGGAAAATGGTCATGGTCGAGGCACCCCCTGCGTGTATGAGGTCCGCCGGCGACCCCACGCCCGGACCAGTTCAGCGGCTCGATATCATTCCGGCCGCGACTCGCAAAGCCTCGGAAGAACGGCCCGGTCGCGCCGGATCGCGGCTTCGGCGCATCGCCCCGCCGGTTGACCGGACGCGCGCCTGCCTCTATAGGCCCGCCTGCCCGAAGGCTGGAGGCGTTGGGTTCGTTCCGCGAACGCTCCGCCGCCGTCGGGTTAGCTTGAACATTGCCGTCGCGTGGGGGCCGGGCGGGCCGAGAGGTCGCCGGGTCCGTCGCGCCGTTCCGCCGTCCGGCGGGCCGGCGTCCATGGCGCGACGGCAAAGTAACCGATGACAGTAACCAGGTGAAGGGTTTCAATGCCGACGATCAACCAGCTCGTCCGTCTCGGCCGCGTTCTCCAGAAGGAGAAGTCGAAGGTGCCGGCGATGGAGAAGAACCCGCAGAAGCGCGGCGTGTGCACGCGCGTCTATACGACGACGCCGAAGAAGCCCAACTCGGCGCTGCGCAAGGTGGCCAAGGTGCGGCTGACCAACCAGCGCGAGGTCATCTCCTACATTCCCGGCGAGGGGCACAACCTCCAGGAGCATAGCGTGGTGCTGATCCGCGGCGGCCGCGTGCGCGACCTGCCCGGCGTGCGCTACCACGTCCTGCGCGGCGTGCTCGACACCCAGGGTGTCAAGGACCGCCGCCAGTCGCGCTCCAAATACGGCGCCAAGCGGCCCAAGTGAGCTGGCGGGCATAGCCCGCGCGGACCCATCCCCGCGAAGGCGGGGATCCGGGTTCGAGGAAGTAAGCCCCGGACGGGTTCCGGAAGCGGCTGAAGTCAGAAGGAAACGAACATGTCACGTCGCCGTCGTCCCGAGAAGCGCGAGATCCTGCCCGACCCCAAGTTCGGCGATCTCATCCTCTCCAAGTTCATGAACTCGGTCATGCTGGACGGGAAGAAGTCCGTCGCCGAGGGCATCGTCTATTCCGCGCTCGACACGGTCGAGACGCGCGCCAAGCGCGATCCGATCCAGGTGTTCCACGACGCGCTGAACAACATCCGCCCCGGCATCGAGGTGCGGTCGCGTCGCGTCGGCGGCGCCACCTACCAGGTGCCGGTCGAGGTTCGGGCCGAGCGCAGCCAGGCGCTCGCCATCCGCTGGCTGATCTCGGCGGCGCGCAGCCGTTCGGAGAACACCATGTCGTCGCGCCTGTCGGGCGAGCTGATGGACGCCGCCAACAACCGCGGCAACGCGGTGAAGAAGCGCGAGGACACGCATCGCATGGCCGAAGCCAACCGCGCCTTCTCGCATTATCGCTGGTAGGGGTTATATAGACGGCGGAGGCGAGTGATGGCGACCGTTCCCGAACGCGATCTGGATTACGAGGAGCAGCGCGCTCGGATCTGGCGGGCGTTCGAGGAGATCGAGAAGATTTCGGCGGAGACGCGCAAACTTCTCGCGGAAGCAAATAAGGTGGGCATAGAGGCGCGCACCGTGCCCTACGCCACTATCTTTCAGGGCGCGATCGCCCTTGCCGGTTTGCTCGGTGCCGGTGCGGCGATCGCCAAGGTCTTTTTTCCCTGATCGCTCACGGGCGTTCGGCACACTATTTTCAAGGATCACGTCATGGCCCGCAGCCATCCGCTCAACATGTATCGCAACATCGGCATCATGGCCCACATCGATGCCGGCAAGACGACCACGACCGAGCGCATCCTCTATTACACCGGCAAGTCCTACAAGATCGGCGAGGTGCATGAGGGCACCGCGACGATGGACTGGATGGAGCAGGAGCAGGAGCGCGGGATCACGATCACGTCGGCCGCGACGACATGCTTCTGGAACGACCATCGCATCAACATCATCGACACCCCCGGTCACGTCGACTTCACCATCGAGGTGGAGCGGTCCCTGCGCGTCCTCGACGGCGCGGTCGCGTGTTTCGACGGCGTGGCCGGCGTCGAGCCGCAGTCCGAGACGGTCTGGCGCCAGGCGGAGAAGTACAATGTCCCGCGGATGTGCTTCATCAACAAGCTGGACCGCACCGGCGCGAACTTCGAGATGTGCGTCGAGATGATAAAGGATCGCCTGGGCGCGCGCCCGGCCGTCCTCTACCTGCCGATCGGCATCGAGGGCGGGTTCAAGGGTCTGGTCGACCTGGTCCAGAACAATGCCATCGTCTGGCTGGAGGAGTCGCTCGGCGCGAAGTTCGAGATCGTGCCGATCCCCGACGACCTGAAGGACGCCGCCGCCACCGCCCGCTCCGAGCTGATCGAGATGGCGGTCGAGCAGGACGACGACATCATGGAGGCGTATCTTGAGGGCACCGAGCCCGACGCCGCCACGCTGAAGGCGCTGATCCGCAAGGGCACGCTGAACTTCTCCTTCGTGCCGGTGCTGTGCGGCTCGGCATTCAAGAACAAGGGCGTGCAGCCGCTGCTGGACGGCGTGGTCGACTATCTGCCCAGCCCGCTCGACATCCCGCCGGTCGAGGGGCTGAAGCTCGACGGCGTGACGGCCGACACGCGGCCGCCGGCCGACGACGCGCCCTTCTCGGCGCTGGCGTTCAAGATCATGAACGATCCGTTCGTCGGCACGCTGACCTTCGCGCGCATCTATTCGGGCAAGCTCGACGCCGCCTCGGTCGTCACCAATTCGGTGAAGGACAAGAAGGAGAAGGTCGGCCGCATGCTGCTGATGCATGCCAACAGCCGCGAGGACATCCAGGAGGCCTATGCCGGCGACATCGTCGCGCTCGCGGGCCTCAAGGACACCACCACCGGCGACACGCTGTGCGCCCAGAACGCGCCGATCATCCTGGAGCGGATGGAGTTCCCCGAGCCGGTGATCGAAGTCGCCGTCGAGCCCAAGACGAAGGCCGACCAGGAGAAGATGGGCGTCGCGCTCAACCGCCTCGCCCGCGAGGACCCGTCCTTCCGCGTGACGTCCGACCACGAGAGCGGCCAGACGATCATCAAGGGGATGGGCGAGCTCCACCTGGAGATCCTGGTCGATCGCATGAAGCGGGAGTTCAAGGTCGAGGCCAACGTCGGCGCGCCGCAGGTCGCCTACCGCGAGTCGCTCGCGAAGAAGGTCGATGTCGACTACACCCACAAGAAGCAGTCGGGTGGCTCGGGCCAGTTCGGCCGCATCAAGTTCACGGTGGAGCCGGGCGAGCGCGGCCAGGGCGTCGTCTTCAAGGACGAGGTGAAGGGCGGCAACGTGCCGAAGGAGTATATCCCCTCGGTCGAGAAGGGCATCCGCGAGATCGCCGCGACGGGTTCGCTGATCGGCTTCCCGATCATCGACTTCACCGCGACGCTCTACGACGGCGCCTATCACGACGTCGATTCCTCCGCGCTGGCGTTCGAGATCACCGGCCGCGGCGGCATGCGCGAGGCGGCGCAGAAGGCCGGCATCAAGTTGCTGGAACCGATCATGAAGGTCGAGGTCGTCACCCCCGAGGATTATCTCGGCGACGTCATCGGCGACATGAACTCGCGCCGCGGCCAGATCCAGGGCACCGACAGCCGGGGCAACGCCCAGGTGGTCGAGGCGATGGTGCCGCTGGCCAACATGTTCGGCTACGTCAACCAGCTGCGGTCCTTCACGCAGGGGCGGGCGCAATATTCGATGCAGTTCTCGCATTACGAGGAAGTGCCGCAGAACGTCGCGGACGAGGTGAAGGCGAAGCTGGCCTGAAGGCGCACGTAGCCAAGCCTGCTTGGCTACGAGACGCCGCAAGGCAGGCCGGCCTCGGGCGCTTGCCCGAGGACCGACGCGCGGGATGTGCTCCCGCGCGGCCCCGCTCGGGAAGCGCTCGCTCTGTCCCCCTCAAGCGGGCCTTTTCATTGTTACCTTCTCGCATTATCCGCATCCATGAACTCCCCCGTCCGCATCCTCGAACGCCCAGAGCGCATGCGGTTCCGCGTCGAGGATTACGAGCTGCTGATCGATGGCGGTGCTTTTCGCGACTACGGCAAGGTCGAGCTGATCGACGGGGAAATCTGGGTCGTGAATCCGCAACCGACCCGCCACGCGCGGGCGAAGGTGCGCCTCACTGTGGCGCTTGCGAACCGGCTCGAAGCCCTCGGCAGCGACCTGGAAGCGATCAGCGAAGTCTCGGTGCGCGTCGCCGACGACAGTATGCCGGAACCCGACATCGTGCTCACCCGCTTCCGCGGCGATCGGGCGGTCCCGGGCGAGACCGTCGCGCTGGCCATAGAGGTGTCGGAAACGACGCCGGACAACGATCTCGGCCGCAAGGCGAAGCTTTATGCGGCGGCGGGCATCCCCGAATATTGGGTGGTCGATCTTCCCGGCGGCCGCGTGGTGGTGCACGAACAGCCGGGCGCGGCGGACTACCAGCGCAGGCGCGACGTTTCCTTCGGCGAGCCGCTGATCGCGGCGACCGTTCCGGGCCTGGAGGTCGCGACCGACAGGCTCGTCGGCCAGGCCGCGTCGCCCGGCATCCAAAATACCCCCTAGCCTCGCCGCCCGACTCCCGCTAAAGGCGCGGCCTTGCGAGGGGCTGGGCGGCGACGCCCGGCTTCTTGTGCTTTACGGGGACGACCCGGTTCCATATCCGGCCCCGTTCCACATTCGGATGGCGATCACGCGGCCCGCCGGCTCAACAGGCGGCGCGCTGTAAAGGAAAGACAATGGCGAAGGCTAAATTCGAGCGGAACAAGCCGCACTGCAACATTGGCACCATCGGTCACGTCGACCACGGCAAGACCTCGCTGACCGCCGCCATCACCAAGGTGCTGGCCGAGAGCGGCGGCGCGACCTACACGTCCTACGCCAACATCGACAAGGCGCCCGAGGAGCGCGAGCGCGGCATAACCATCTCGACCGCGCACGTCGAGTATGAGACGACGGCCCGCCATTACGCCCATGTCGATTGCCCGGGCCACGCCGACTATGTGAAGAACATGATTACCGGCGCCGCGCAGATGGACGGCGCGATCCTGGTCGTGTCCGCCACCGACGGCCCGATGCCGCAGACCCGCGAGCACATCCTGCTCGCCAAGCAGGTCGGCGTGCCGCAGATGGTCGTGTTCATGAACAAGGTCGATCTGGTCGACGATGCAGAGCTGATCGAGCTGGTCGAGCTGGAGATCCGCGAGCTGCTGTCGAAGTACGACTTCGACGGCGACAACATCCCGATCATCGCCGGTTCCGCCGTCGCCGCGCTGGAGGACAAGACCCCCGAGATCGGCCATGACGCCATCCTGAAGCTGATGGAGGCGGTCGACAGCTGGATCCCGCAGCCGGAGCGTCCGCTGGACCGCCCGTTCCTGATGCCGATCGAGGACGTGTTCTCGATCTCGGGCCGCGGCACCGTCGTCACCGGCCGCGTCGAGACCGGCATCGTGAAGGTCGGCGAGGAGATCGAGATCGTCGGCATCAAGGACACCCGCAAGACGGTGTGCACCGGCGTCGAGATGTTCCGCAAGCTGCTGGACCAGGGCCAGGCGGGCGACAATATCGGCGCGCTGCTGCGCGGCGTCGGCCGCGACGACGTGGAGCGCGGCCAGGTGCTGTGCAAGCCCGGCTCGATCAAGCCGCATACCGAGTTCTCGGCCGAGGTCTATGTCCTCTCCAAGGACGAGGGCGGCCGTCACACGCCGTTCTTCGCCAACTACCGCCCGCAATTCTACTTCCGCACGACCGACGTGACGGGCGAGGTGACGCTGCCGGAGGGCACCGAGATGGTGATGCCCGGCGACAACGTGTCGCTCGGCATCAAGCTGATCGCGCCGATCGCGATGGATCAGGGCCTGCGCTTCGCCATCCGCGAGGGCGGCCGCACCGTCGGCGCCGGCGTCGTCGGCACGATCACGAAGTAATCTCACGTTGCATGGGGCGGCCGGTTCCGTTAGGGAGCCGGCCGCTTCTTTTCGCCCCGGCTTCGACCGGGGCACGGCTCTTTCGCATCGGCAGGACCCATGGACCAGAATATCCGCATTCGCCTGAAGGCGTTCGATCACCGCGTGCTGGATCAGGCGACCGGCGAGATCGCCGACACCGCGCGGCGCACCGGCGCACTCATCCGTGGCCCCATTCCCCTGCCGACGCACATCGATAAGTTCACCGTCAACCGCGGCCCGCATATCGACAAGAAGTCGCGCGAGCAGTTCGAGGTGCGGACCTACAAGCGCCTGCTCGACATCGTCCAGCCGACGCCGCAGACGGTCGACGCGCTGATGAAGCTCGATCTCGCGGCGGGGGTGGACGTGGAGATCAAGCTGGCCTAAGGGTCCGGCACTGCCGATCGGGCGAATCGCTCGATCGGTGTTTTCGTTTCCCGGCAGGCTTCAGGGCCAGGACGGTCGAAGCGAGGATGACAAGGGATACCGAACGGCGTCGATCCTCTCTGGAGGTGCCGTTGTCTGCGTCCCCGCTGTCAACATGATGGTGGTTTCACCATTTTGTTGATTTCGGCCCGGGCGGGGGCGCGTTTCGATTTGGGCCGGAGGCTTCGGGAGACCCCGGGGCCTTTTTCATTGGCAAGCCCGCCGGCACCCGGCGGGCCTCTGTGTGGGAGCATGGTCATGCGCACCGGCGTGATCGCGAAGAAGATGGGGATGACCCGGCTGTTCCAGGAGGACGGGCGCCATGTGCCCGTGACCGTCCTGCAACTCGACAGGCTCCAGGTGGTCGCCCGCCGCGAGGCGGATCGCGACGGCTACGTCGCCGTCCAGCTCGGCGCCGGCACCGCGAAGGCCAAGAACGTGTCCAAGCCCGAGCGCGGCCATTTCGGCAAGGCCGAGGTGGAGCCCAAGGCCATCGTCCGCGAGTTCCGCGTGACGCAGGACAACCTCCTCGACGTCGGCGCGGAGATTTCGGCCGAGCATTTCGTCGCCGGCCAGCTGGTCGACATCGCCGGCCAGACGCAGGGCAAGGGTTTCGCCGGCGCGATGAAGCGCTGGAACTTCGGCGGCCTGCGCGCCACCCACGGCGTGTCGGTCTCGCATCGCTCGCACGGCTCGACCGGCAACCGCCAGGATCCGGGCCGCGTGTTCAAGAACAAGAAGATGGCGGGCCACATGGGCGACCGCCAGCGCACCCAGCAGAATCTCGAGATCGTCCGCACCGACGCCGAGCGCGGGCTGTTGTTCGTCAAGGGCTCGGTTCCCGGCTCCAAGGGCGGCTGGCTGATCGTCAAGGACGCGGTGAAGGTCGCGGCGCACGCCGACGCGCCCTATCCCGCCGGCCTGCGCAGCGCGCATATCGTCCATGAGGAAGCGCCGGCCGGCCTGGTCGAGGCCGCCGCCGTCCACGAACTGCCGCATGATCCGGGGGCCGAGGAAGTCGCCGCCGGCGTCGCCGCCGCCGATGCCCATGGCGCCGGCCACAGCGATGCCGAGATCGCCGGCGCCGCCGACGACACCAACCCGAGCCAGGAGGGCTGACCATGAAGCTCCAGGTCAAGAACCTCGACGGTTCGGCGGTCGACGGCGATGCCGGCGATATCTATCTGGACGACGCCATCTTCGGCGCCGAGCCGCGCGCCGACATC
>CAXTHU010000005.1:0-34786 GCA_964244125.1 uncultured Sphingomonadaceae bacterium | reverse complement strand
TCTCTGGCGGCTCCTGAAATGGGGCCGGACGCTCGCGAAGCACGGCGCGCTGCGCGGGATCGAGGCCGACGTGCTGACGCCGCCCAACGTCCGCCGCCTCGTCCGCATCGCCCGCTTCGGCGCGCGCGTGCCGAAGCGGGTCCGCTACGCCGATGCGTTCGAGGCGATCGGCCCGGCGGCGGTCAAGCTGGGGCAGGCGCTCGCCACCCGGCCGGACCTGGTCGGGGTGGAGGCGGCGCGCGACCTGATGCGGTTGCAGGACGCGCTGCCCCCCCTCCCCTTCCCTCGCATCAGGGCGGCGATCGAGGCGGCGCTGGAACGGCCGCTAGGCGAACTCTTCGCATCGGTGGACGAATTGCCGGTGGGCGCCGCCTCGATCGCCCAGGTCCATCGCGCCGTCACGCCGGACGGCCGCCAGGTGGCGATCAAGGTGCTGCGCCCCGGCATCGAGGACGAGATCGCCCGCGCGCTGGAGACCTACGAATGGGCCGCCGCCCATGCCGACGCCTTCGGCGGCGAGATCGCCCGGCTGCGTCCGCGCCAGGTCATCGCCACCTTCCGCCAGTGGACCGCGCGCGAACTCGACCTGCGGCGTGAGGCCGCGTCGGCTTCCGAGCTGGCCGAGGGCGCGCAGGCCGAGGCCGGCTTCACCGTGCCGGCGATCGACTGGCAGCGGACCGCCCGCCGGGTGATGACGATGGCCTGGATCGACGGCATCAAGCTGGCCGATCGCCCCGCGCTGATCGCCGCCGGCCACGATCTGACCGCGCTCGCCCACACCCTCGTCCGCACCTTCCTGCGCCAGGCGATCGCCGAGGGCTTCTTCCATGCCGACATGCATCAGGGGAACCTGTTCGCGCTGCCCGACGGGCGGCTGGCGGCGATCGACTTCGGCATCATGGGCCGGGTCGACCGGCGGGCGCGGCTGTGGCTGGCGGAGATCCTCCACGGCCTCATCACCGGCAACTACCGGCGGGTGGCGGAAATCCATTTCGAGGCCGGCTACGTCCCCGGCCACCACAATATCGCCGAGTTCACCACCGCGTTGCGCGCGGTGGGGGAACCGATCCGCGGCCTGCCGGTGAAGGACATCTCGGTCGGGCGGATGCTCGACGGGATGTTCGCCATCACCCGCGACTTCGACATGCCGGTGCAGCCGCACCTGCTGCTGCTGCAAAAGACGATGGTGATGGTGGAGGGGGTGGCGACCACGCTCGATCCCGACATCAACATGTGGGAGACCGCCTCGCCCTTCGTCCGCGAATGGCTGCGCGGCGAGCTTGGCCCCGAAGCCGCCATCGCCGACCGGCTGCGCGAGGATATGGGCCTGCTGCTCCGCCTGCCGGACCTGATCCGCCGCGTGGAAGCGCGCTTCCCGCCCGCCGGCGCCGCCCCCCCGCCGCCACCCTTCGCGGAGGTGGCGCTGGTGAACCCGCGCGGTTGGGCCGGCCATGTCGTGACGGCGTTGGTCGCGGCGGGAGCCGGGGCGGTGGCGACCATGCTGCTGCGCTGAACATCCGGACCGCGATCGGACCGTTCGGCCGTCCGTCAGGCTTTCATATCGCTACCGGCTTCATCCGATCCTTCACCACAGCACCCCCTTCACCGGCTTGACGGGCTGGGGCGGCATCTCGCCGATCGCCTCCTTCAGATCGATCTCGATCGTGTTGCACATGCTCGTCATCGGCACGTCGTGGGGGGTGGCCGCGAAGGGATCGACCAGTTCGTCGCCCACTTCCAGCAGCGCCAGGAACATGATGCCGGCGACGGTCGAGCCGAGCGGCGTCAGCCAGCCCAGCGTCTCGACGAGGCCGAGCGGCAGCGCCAGGCAGAAGCCGCGGGTGAACAGCGACGGGAAGAAACGATACTGGCTGGGAAGCGGCGTGTTCTTCAGCCGCTCCATTCCCCCTTGCGCGTTGGCGATGGCGATCATCACCTCCTCCAGCACCGCCTGCTGGATGGTGTCGATCCAGCCCCGCCTCACCGCCGCCGCATGGCGCCGGCCGTTGCCGTCGAGCAGCGCATTGGGCGGGTTGGCCCGCCTCAGCGCCTCGGCGACCATCTCCGGCGGCAGGAGGGCGTCGAGGTCGGGCCGGGGATCCTGCTGGCGCAGCCGCCGGCGCAAGGCATGGACGTAACCGACCTGGCGCAAGACGAGATCGCGCTTCGTCGCCGCCTGCTCCGGATCGCCGTCGTCCAGGAAAGCGACGATGGCGCGGGCATAGTTGCGCGAGGCGTTTATCATCAGGCCCCACAGCGTCCGCCCCTCCCACCAGCGCTGGTAGGCGGCGTTCACCCGGAGGCTGAGGAACAACGCCAGGGCCGAGCCGAACAGGGTGAGGGGCAGGGGCGGCGCCTGGAACGGCGACAGTTTATAGAAGACGGTGACGATGACGTCCCAGACGAACAGCGCCGCGAGCGGCCTGCTGACGTCGCGAACGATCTGCACCAGCCGCGGCGTGTCGGGAATTATCATCCGGTCCCCCTCCGCGTCACACGTCGCAGCGAACCCGCCATCCGTCCAGCCGTTCCCTGCCCCTCGACAGCGGCGGAGGAGCGCGCCAGAAGCGCGGGCATGACGGCGCCACGCATCCTCCTCATCGTCGGCGGCGGGATCGCGGCTTACAAGGCGTGCGAGCTGGTGCGGTCGATCCGCCGGGCCGGCATGTCGGTGCGCTGCGTGCTGACCAAAGGTGCCGCGCGCTTCGTCCAGCCGATGACCTTCGCCGCGCTTTCCGAACAGCCGGTCCATACGTCGCTGTGGGATCTGAAGGACGAGGCGGAGATGGGGCATATCCAGCTCAGCCGGCAGGCCGAGCTGGTCGTCGTCTGCCCCGCCACGGCGGACCTGATCGCGCGGATGGCGGCGGGGATCGCCGACGATCTCGCCACCACGCTGCTGCTGGCCACCGACAAGCCGGTGCTGGCGGCGCCGGCGATGAACGTCAGGATGTGGCGGCACCCCGCCACCATCCGCAACGTCGCGCGGCTGCGCGCCGACGGCGTGACGGTGATGGAGCCGGACGAAGGCCCGATGGCCTGCGGCGAACATGGCCCCGGCCGCCTGCCCGAGCCGGACGCGATCGTGGCCGCCATCCGGGCGGCGCTCGACGACACGCCGGGTGCGCTCGCCGGCCGTCATATCCTCGTCACCGCCGGCCCGACGCACGAGCCGATCGACCCGGTGCGCTATCTCGCCAACCGCTCCTCGGGGCGGCAGGGCTTCGCCATCGCCGCCGCCGCCGCCGGCGCCGGCGCGCGGGTGACGCTGGTGGCCGGGCCGGTGACGCTCCCCACCCCGGCCGGCGTGCACCGCGTCGATGTCGAGACCGCGCGGGAAATGGCGGCGGCGGTGGCATCCGCGCTGCCCGCCGACGCCGCCGTGATGGTCGCCGCCGTCGCCGACTGGCACGCCGAGCCGATGCCGAACAAGCTCAAGAAGCGCGTCGACGGCGCCCCGCCGATCTTCGCGCTCGGCGAAAATCCCGACATCCTGGCCACGCTCGCCGCCGATCCGCGCCGCCCCCGCCTGCTGGTCGGCTTCGCCGCCGAGACCGACGATCTCCTCGCCAACGCCCGCGCCAAGCTGGCGCGCAAGGGCTGCGACTGGATCGTCGCCAACGACGTGTCGGGCGACGTGATGGGCGGCGCGGCCAACCGCGTCCACCTGGTCACCGCCGCCGGGATCGAGGACTGGCCGGTGCTGGCCAAGGAGGCCGTGGCGACGCGGCTGGTCGCCCGTATCGCCGAAACATTGGTAAAATCATGATCCGCATCGCCCTCCGACGCCTGCCGCATGGCCACGGCCTGCCACTCCCCGCCTATGCCACCGAGGGTGCGGCCGGCATGGACGTGGTGGCGGCCGAGGATGTCGATCTGGCCCCCGGCGCGCGCCGTGCCGTCGCCACCGGCTTCGCCGTCGCCATCCCGCCCGGTCATGAGGTGCAGGTGCGCCCGCGCTCGGGGCTGGCGCTGAAGCATGGCGTCACCTGCCTCAACACGCCGGGCACGATCGACAGCGACTATCGCGGCGAGGTGAAGGTGATCCTCGCCAATCTCGGCCATGAGCCATTCGCCGTCCGCCGGGGCGATCGCATCGCCCAGCTGGTCCCGGCCGTCGTGCCGCGCGCCGCGCTGGAGGAGGTGGCGGACCTGGACGAGACGACACGCGGCACGGGCGGCTTCGGCTCGACCGGCCGATGAGCCTTGGGCGGGCGAGCCTCAGCGACGCCCAGCTCGACCGCTATGCCCGCCACATCGTCCTGAAGGAGATCGGCGGCGCGGGGCAGGCGGCGCTGCTGGCGGCGACGGTGGCGGTGGTCGGCGCCGGCGGCATCGGCTCGCCCGTCATCCAGTATCTCGCCGCCGCCGGCGTCGGCACGCTCCGCGTCATCGACGACGACGCGGTGGCGCTGTCCAACCTCCAGCGCCAGACGCTGTTCACCACCCGCGACGTCGGCGCGACCAAGGTGGCGATGGCGGCCAACGCGGTGCAGCGGCTGAACCCCGACGTGAAGGTCGAGCCGGTCGACCGCCGCCTCGACGCCGGAAATGCCGCGGCGATGCTGCGCGGCGCGGACGTGGTGGTGGACGGCAGCGACAGTTTCGCCACGCGGCTGGCGGTGGCGGACGCGGCACTGGCGGCGCGCGTGCCGCTGGTCTCGGCGGCGGTCGGCCAGTTCGACGGCCAGCTCGCGGTCTATCGCGGGTGGGAGGCGGGCAGGCCCTGCTACCGCTGCCTCGTCGGCGATGCGCCGGGGGGACCGCAGGCGAGCTGCGCCGACCAGGGGGTGATCGGCGCGCTCACCGGCGTGGTCGGCAGCCTCGCCGCGCTGGAGGCGATCCGCTGTATCGTGCCGTTCGGGGCGGACCCGGCCGGCCGCCTGCTTCTGATCGACGCGCTGTCCTTCCGCTTCCGCGACCTGGCCTGCCCCAAGGACCCCGGCTGCCGATGCGCGGCCTGACGATCGTCCTGCTGGCCCCGGACCGGCTGGACGCGGCGCTCACCCTGCTGATGGCGCAGGCGGCGCTGGGCGGCCGGGCGCGACTGTTCGCGCAGGAGGGCGGGGCGACGGCGCTGTCGCCGCTGCCCCCGCTGGCGGAGGAGGCGCTGGCGCTGGGCGTGGAACTGATCGCCTGCCAGACAGCGCTGGCGGCGGCGGGGCTGTCGGCGGAGCGCCTCGACGCACGGATCGCCTGCGCCGGGCCGGTGAGCCTGTTGCAGACGCTGGGGGAGGATCGGCTGGTGGTGGTTTAGCCCGCCTGCTCGATCCGCTCGCGAAACCAGCTCGCCAGTTCCTCCTCCGACATCTCGCCGGCGGCGAGCGCCAGCATCACCCGGACCGCGTCTTCCCGCGTGTAGCTTATCTTGTGACCGTTGATCTTCAGGAACAAACGTGCCGCCACCCATGCGGTCCGCTTGTTGCCATCGACGAACGGATGATTGCGGGCGATACCAAAGGCGTAAGCGGCAGCGAGCGCCGCAGGCTCGACGTCGCCATAGGCCCAGCGGTTCTGCGGGCGGGCAAGGGCCGATTCCAGCAGCGTATGGTCGCGCACGCCGGTGCCGCCACCATGCTGAGATATCTGGCGGTCGTGGACGGCGTGCATGTCGCGCGCGTCGAGCCACAGCGGCTCGACCTCGGGCTGGTCGGTCACTTCGCCAGCACGCTCAGTATGTCGCGATCCTCGTGCATGATCTCGTCGGCCGCCTGCATCTTGCGGGCGAAATCGGGGTCGGTGGCGGTCAGCCTGAAGCCGTCCGGCGTCTCGCACAGATAGACCTGATCGCCCCGCTCCAGCCGGAGGCGCGCCAGCATCGCGCGCGGGATGACCAACCCGACCGAATTGCCGACGGCGACCAGCTTGGCGGATTTGGCGATATCGGTCATCTTGTGCATACGGCCGTTATAACATCCCAGCCCCGCCGCTTCAACCCGCGGCCTTGGCCTTCTTCACCGGAGCCTTCTTCGCCGCCGCCTTCTTCGAAGCCGCCTTGCGCACCGGCTTCCCCTTCGCCGGCCCCCTGGCCGCCTTCTCCGCGATCATCGCCACCGCCTCGTCCAGCGTCAGCGCCTGGGGGTCGGCGCTCTTGGCGATGGTGGCGTGGGTGGTGCCGTCGGTGACGTAGGGGCCGAAGCGGCCTTCCATCACCTTCAGCTCCACCCCCGTCTCCGGATGCGCGCCCAGAACTTTAAGCGGCTCGCGCCCGCCCGCCCGCCGGCCGCCGCCGTTGGCCGCATCGGCGAGCTTCGCCACCGCGGCGTTCATGCCGGTCTCGAACACCTCGGCGGTGGAGGCCAGCTTGGCGTATTTGCCGTCATGGGCGAGATAGGGGCCATAGCGGCCGATCGACGCGGTGATCGGCTTGGCGCTTTCCGGATGGTCGCCGATCGTGCGCGGCAGCGACAGCAGCTTCAGCGCCATGGCGAGATCGACCGCGTCCTTCGGCACGTCGCGCGGGATCGAGGCGCGCTTCGCCTCCTTGCCCTCGCCAAGCTGGAGATAGGGGCCGAAGCGTCCGACCCGCTGCGACACCTCCTCGCCCGTCGCCGGATCGGTGCCGATCACCGACGGGCCGGCATCCGCCCCCGCCTCCCCCGCGCCTTGCGCGAAGCGGCGGGTATATTTGCACTCCGGATAGTTGGAGCAGGCGACGAACGCCCCGAACTTGCCGCCGCGCAACGCCAGCTTGCCGCCGGCGCAGGCCGGGCAGGCGCGCGGATCGGTGCCGGCCCCCTTGTCGGGGAAGAGATACGGGCCGAGGAAGACGTCCAGCGCCGCCGTCACCTCGGACGGCTTCTGTTCCATCACCTCGGCCGTCTTCGGCTTGAAGTCGCGCCAGAAGGCGTCGAGCACCGCCTGCCACTGCGCCCGCCCGCCGGACACGTCGTCCAGCTCGCCCTCCAGCCCGGCGGTATAGTCGTAGCCGACATAGCGCCCGAAGAACCGCTCCAGGAAGGCCGTCACCAGCCGGCCGCTTTCGGCGGGGATGAAGCGGTTCTTCTCCAGCGTGACGTACTCCCGATCCTTCAGCGTCTGGAGGATGGAGGCGTAGGTGGAGGGGCGGCCGATGCCGAGTTCCTCCATCCGCTTGACCAGCGACGCCTCGGAATAGCGCGGCGGCGGCTGGGTGAAATGCTGCTCGGCCTCCACCCCCTTCTTCGCGGGTGCATCGCCGTCGTTCAGGCGCGGCAGGCGGCGGCTCTCCTCGTCCTGATCCTCGTCGCGCCCTTCTTCGTAGAGCGCGAGGTAGCCGGGGAACAGCACCACCTGCCCGGTCGCGCGCAAGCCATGCTGGCCGGTGCCGTCGGCCATCTCGACCGTCGTCCGCTCCAGCCGGGCCGACGCCATCTGGCTGGCCAGCGCGCGCTTGAAGACGAGGTCGTAGAGCCGGGCGTGATCCCCCGCGCCGCCCTTGTCGCGGGAGAAGTCGGTCGGGCGGATCGCCTCATGCGCTTCCTGCGCGTTCTTGGCCTTGGCGGTATACTGGCGCGGCTTGTCGGGGACGTAGCTCGCGTCGTAGCGGTCGGCCACCGCCTTGCGCGCCGCCGAAATGGCGCTGCCGTCCATCTGCACGCCGTCGGTCCGCATATAGGTGATGAGGCCGTCCTCGTAGAGGCTCTGCGCGATCCGCATCGTGTGGCTGGCCGAGAAACCGAGCTTGCGCGCCGCCTCCTGCTGCAAGGTCGATGTGGTGAAGGGCGGCGGCGGGTTGCGGGTGAGGGGCTTGGTCTCGACTCCGGTGACGGCGAACCGCCCCGCCTCGACATCGGCCTTTGCGGCCAATGCGTCGCCTTCCGCGCCGATCGTCAGCCGGTCGATCTTGCCGCCCCGCCAGCGGACCAGGCGGGCGGAGAACGCTACGCCGTCCTGCTCCATGGCGGCGGTGACGGACCAGTATTCCTGCGGCCGGAACGCCTCGATCTCGCGCTCGCGCTCGACCACCAGGCGGAGCGAGACCGACTGCACCCGGCCGGCCGACTTCGCGCCGGGCAGCTTGCGCCACAGCACGGGGGACAGGGTGAAGCCGACCAGATAGTCGAGCGCGCGGCGGGCGCGATAGGCGTCGATCAGATCCTCGTCCAGCGCGCGGGGCCGCGCCATCGCCTCCAGCACGGCCTGTTTGGTGATGGCGTTGAATGTCACCCGCTCGACCTGGGCGGGCAGCGCGCGGCGCTTGCGCAGCACCTCCTGCACATGCCAGCTGATCGCCTCCCCCTCGCGGTCGGGATCGGTGGCGAGGATCAGCGCGTCGGCGGTCTTGGCCTCGTCGGCGATCGCCTTCAGTTGCTTGGCCTTGTCGGCATAGGCTTCCCATTCCATGGCGAAGCCGTCGTCCGGGTTCACCGATCCGTCCTTGGGCGGCAGGTCGCGGACATGGCCGTAGGAGGCCAGCACCCGGTAGCCGGGGCCGAGATACTTCTCGATGGTCTTGGCCTTGGCAGGCGATTCGACGACGACGAGCTTCATGGGCGACACTGGTCCTTCACGTATACGCGCGAGGGTGGCGAGCCGCCGGGGGCGGCGTCAAGGGGTGTAACCGTGCCATCCCCCGTCCCCGGCCTTGGCCGGAGAACGCAGGGGAGGTCAGGCCAGGCTCACCTGCCCGCCGGCGTGGCGATCCAGCCGGCCGGCCAGTTCCAGCTCCAGCAGCACGGTCGAGACGATCGCCGGCGCGAGGGCCGACTGGCGGATTAGTTCGTCCACCGGCACCGGCACCGGGCCGAGCAGGGCGACCACGGCGCGGCGATCGGCGTCGGCGGCGTCGGGCGCGGGCGGCGGCGGGGCGTAGCCGGCCGCCGGCTCGGCCGCCCCCCGCATCGGCCGCAGCATCTCGATCACGTCGTCGGCGCTCTGCACCAGCGTCGCGCCCTCGCGGATCAGCAGGTTGCAGCCCTGCGCGCGGGGATCGAGCGGGGAGCCGGGCACCGCCAGCACCTCCCGCCCGTAATCGGCGGCGTGGCGGGCGGTGATGAGCGAGCCGGATTTCGGCGCCGCCTCCACCACCAGGGTCGCCTGCGCCACCCCGGCGATGATGCGGTTGCGATAGGGGAAGTGCCGCGCGCGCGGCTCCGTGCCCGGCGGCTGCTCGGCCAGCAGGAGCCCCTTCGTGGCGATATCCTCATGCAGCGCCGTGTTCTCCGGCGGATAGGCGATGTCGATGCCGCCGGCGACGACGCCGACCGTGCCGCCCTCCAGCGATCCCTGATGCGCCGCCGTGTCGATGCCGCGCGCCACGCCCGACACGACGGGAACGCCGCGCGCGCCCAGGTCGCGGGCGATCTGGCGGGCGAAGCGGCACGCGGCGGCGGACGCGTTGCGCGCGCCGACGATGGCCACCGCCGGCCGATCGAGCAGCGCCGCCCGCCCCCGCGCGATCAGCGCCGGCGGGGCGGCGCCCGTCTCGGCCAGCAGCGGCGGATAGCCGGGCAGCCCCAGGAACAGGTAGCGCGCGCCGAGCCGCTCGACCTGCGCCACCTCGCGCTCGATCGCGGCGCGGGCGGCGATGGCGGGGGCCGGCCCGCCGCCGCGCCCGGCCAGCGCCGGCAGCGCATCGAGCGCGGCGGCGGCATCGCCGAAACGGGCGATCAGCTGGGCGTAGGTGACCGGACCGACGCGCGGGCTGCGCATCAGGCGCAGGCGGGCGATCCGGTCCTCCGTCACCGCCCCCGCGCCCGCCCCGTCAGCCAAGCGTCGCGCCCTTGCCGACGCGGGGTTCGGTGCCGGCGAGCAAGCGGTCGATATTGGCGCGATGCTTCCAGAAGACGAGCAGCGCCATCATGAGGAACAGGAGCGCGAGCGGGAAATGCTGCCCGAGCGCCGCCGCCACCGGCGTCACCGCCGCAGCACCCAGCCCCCCGACCGAGGAATAGCGCGTGGCGGCCAGCCCGCCCACCCAGACGAGCGCGAAGGCGATCCCCGCCGGCCAGTAGAGCGCGAGCGCCAGCCCCAGCATCGTCGCCACCCCCTTGCCGCCCCTGAACCCCAGCCAGACCGGATAGAGATGGCCGAGGAAGGCCCCCGCCGCCGCCAGCGACACCAGCCCCGGCCCGTCCGGACCGGGCCAGATCAGGCCGGCCAGCAGCACCGCCGCCGCGCCCTTGGCCGCATCCAGCAGCAGCGTCGCCGCCGCCAGCCCCTTGCGCCCGGTGCGCAGCACGTTGGTCGCGCCGATATTGCCCGAGCCGATCGCGCGCGGATCGCCGGCGCCGGCGGCGCGGGTGACGAGCACGCCGAACGGTATGGCGCCCAGCCCGTAGCCGATCAGGAAGGCGAGCGCGCAGGCGGCCCAGTTCGACCCGTTCACGAGAAATCCCCCTTGCGAGCGGGATGATAGGGAGACGCGCCGGGGCGGGCAAGCATCGGACGAGCGCGGGTTGTCGAGAACCGAGCCCCTGCCGGAAGGGATCGCCGTGAAATACATCCGTCACCCGGCAAAGGCCGGGGTCCACCGTCCCGCACGCTCCCGGGCCGGGGAAATCGCTGCGGGACGGATGCGGATCAAGGCTCTCCCGAGGGCGGGAGGGGAGACGCGGCGCTGGCCTCCCCTTCCTCTCCACCCTAGATGCGCGCCATGGCCGACGCCCGCCCGATCCTGTTCTTCGATTCCGGCGTCGGCGGGCTCTCCGTGCTGGCGCCCACCGCCGCGCTGCTGACCCGCGCGCCGCTGGTCTATGCCGCCGACAATGCCGGCTTCCCCTATGGCACCAAGTCCGAGGAGGAGATCGCCGCGCGGGTGCCGGCGCTGCTGGGGCGGCTGGTGGAACGCTACCGGCCGCGGCTGGTGGTGATCGCCTGCAACACCGCGTCGACCATCGCGCTCGGCGTGGTGCGCGCGGCGCTCGATCTGCCGGTGGTCGGCACGGTGCCGGCGATCCGCCCGGCGGCGCGGGCATCGCGCACCCGCGTCATCGGCGTGCTGGGCACCGATGCGACGGTGCGCCAGCCCTATGTCGATCGCCTGTCGGCCGAGTTCGCCGCCGACTGCACCGTCCTGCGCCACGGCTCCGCGCGGCTGGTGACTCTGGCCGAGGCGAAGCTGCGCGGGCGGACGACGCCGCCGGCCGACTATGCCGCCGCGCTGGCCGGCCTGCTTGACCGGCCCGGTGGGGATAGGATGGACGTGGTGGTGCTGGCGTGCACCCACTTCCCGCTGGTCGCCGGAGAGCTGGCGGCGGCGAGCCCCCGGCCGCTCGCCTTCGTCGACGGCGGCGCGGGGATCGCGCGGCGGGTAGCACATCTGACCGACGGACAGGAGTGGCCGGCGGAGCGGGGGACGGGAGTGGCCGTGTTCACCGCCGCCGATCCGGCGCTGGCGGCGCTCGCCCCGGAACTGGCGCGGCGGGGATTGGCGCGGATCGAACTGCTCTAGGCGATCGCCGCCATCACGATCGTCAGCGCGCCCAGCCCGGTGGACAGCAGGATGCGCAGCGACAGCCACCAGTCCGGCACCCAGCGCCGGCGCGCCATGAGATGATCGACCCCGGCCGACACGAACAGCAGCAGGCCCATCGCCGACAGCTGGCCCCGGACATGGCCGTCGTAGACCGTCACCAGCGCGAACGGCAGCAGCGCGCCGGCGATCCCCGCCAGCAGCGCCGGGATGCGCCCGGCGGCGACCGGGCGGACCAACGCCACGCCCCACCACAGCCCGCCGAGGAAGGACAGGATGATCGTCGCATAGGCCACCGCCACCCCCGGCCAGGGCAGCGCTTCGTAGCCCCCCACCTGCCCCGCCACGCAGATCGCCTGCGGCAGCAGCCCCGCCGCCCCCAGGCCGACGATGACGGACTGGACGCGCTTCTCGGCCGTCGCCTCGCTCATTCGCTCGCCCCGTCCCCGGCGGATCGCCCTATCGCGCCGCCTTGCGGAGATAGGGCATGACGTCGACCGATTGGAAGCCCGGCACGCTGGCGGCGAAATGGCGCAGCCAATAGAGGTGGCCAGCGCCGTAGATCACGAGGATGCGGTCTCCGGGCTTCGCCACCGACATCAGCCTGGCGAAGATGCGGGCGTTGCGCTCGTACCAGCGGGCGTTCAGCTCGGCGCCCGGCTGGGCCGTGGCGTCGCCGAACCGGAGGAAGCCGTAATAGCTGTCGATGCGGCCATTCATGTGGCCGGGGGCGTTGAACTCGGCGAGCAGCGCCGGGATGGAGGCGGTCGCCTGCCTGGCGGTGAATGCCCCGACCATGGCCGCGACATCGGCGTTCATCGCGTCGAGCGCCGGCTTCTCCCCATGCGCCGCCGCCCAGCCGGCGACCGCTTCGTAAGGAAAATCGAACTCGACATCGATCCCCTGCACCGTCGGGAGGCCGAGCTTGCGCGCCAGCCGGTAGCCGATCTGGTCGCGTTCGTTCCGCGCCGTCGCCAGATCCGCCATGGCGAAGCGGGTGTAGCCGGGGACCGAAAGGTCCGGCCCCACGCCCTCGTCCTCGACCGCGATCCTGGTCGGTCGCCATGCCGCCAGCGCGTCGGCGAGCCGCGCCAGCTCGGCCTGCCGCTTCGGCGCGCGCACATCCTCGGCGACGACGTTGTGGTTGTCGCGGCCCGGATTGCCGAAATGATACGTGCCGAGCACCATGACCTGTACCGGCGCCGGCGCGGCCGCGCCGGCCGCCGATCCGAGGGCGAGGGTCGCCGCGAGCAGCCATCGTCCGACCATCGTCATCCCTCCCCGAATGCGTATTGTCAGGCTAATACACCGATCCTTCCCACGCAAGCCGCTGGCCTTGCGCGCCCTCCCGACCTAGAGAGGCGCCCGTCCCGATTCATCGCGGAGGAGCGCCCGTGCCGGCCCGCATCGTCATCGCCTCCGATCACGCGGCCGTCGCGCTGAAGGCGGCGCTGGCGGAGTGGCTGCGCGACGCCGGCCACGCGGTCGACGATCTCGGGCCGGAAACGACCGCGCCGGTCGATTACCCCGACTACGGCTATCGGCTGGCGCGGGTGATCGCGACGGGAGGCGCGGATCGCGGCGTCGCGCTCTGCGGATCGGGCATCGGCATCGCGATCGCGGTCAACCGCGAGCCCGCCTGCCGCTGCGCGCTGGTGGCGGAACCCCTGTCGGCGGCCCTCGCCCGCAGCCATAACGACGCCAACGTCATCGCGATCGGCGCGCGGCTGGTCGGCGAGGAGATGGCGCGCGCCTGCGTCGCCGCCTTCCTCGCCACCGATTTCCTGGGCGGCCGCCATGCCCGACGCGTCGACCAGCTGTCCCACCCCGCCACCGGAGGCCCGACATGAGCACCCAGCCCGCCAGCCCGCCGCGTTCCGGCCTGCGCGACGTCCAGCCCGACGGCTTCTTCACCCGCCCGCTGGCCGAGGCCGATCCGGCGGTGTTCGCCGGCGTGACCCATGAACTGGATCGCGAGCGGCACCAGATCGAACTGATCGCCAGCGAGAACATCGTGTCGCGCGCCGTGCTGGAGGCGCAAGGATCGGTCTTCACCAACAAATATGCCGAGGGCTATCCCGGCAAGCGCTATTACCAGGGCTGCGCGCCTTCCGACGAGGTGGAGACGCTGGCGATCGATCGCGCCAGGCAACTCTTCGGCTGCGGCTTCGCCAACGTCCAGCCGCATTCGGGGGCGCAGGCGAACGGCGCGGTGATGCTGGCGCTGGTCAAGCCCGGCGACACCATCCTGGGCATGTCGCTCGACGCCGGCGGCCACCTGACCCATGGCGCGAAACCCGCCATGTCGGGCAAGTGGTTCGACGCCGTCCAGTATGGCGTGCGACGCGACGATCACCTGATCGACTTCGACCAGGTCGAGGCGCTGGCCAGGGAGCATCGGCCCAAGCTCATCATCGCCGGCGGATCGGCCTATCCGCGCATCATCGACTTCGCCCGCTTCCGCGCCATCGCCGACGCGGTGGGGGCGATCTTCATGGTCGACATGGCCCATTTCGCCGGACTCGTGGCGGCCGGCGTCCACCCCACCCCCTTCGGCCACGCCCATGTCGTCACGACCACGACGCACAAGACGCTGCGCGGCCCGCGCGGCGGCATGGTGATGACCGACGACGAGGGGATCGCCAGGAAGATCAACTCGGCCGTGTTCCCCGGCCTCCAAGGCGGGCCGCTGATGCACGTCGTCGCCGCCAAGGCGGTGGCGTTCGGCGAGGCGCTCCGCCCGGAGTTCAGGAGCTATGCCGCCGCCGTGGTGGAGAATGCCCGGGCGCTGGCGGCGCGGTTGAAGGAACGCGGCGCGGACCTGGTCGCGGGCGGCACCGACACCCACCTGGCGCTGGTCGACCTGCGCCCGCTCGGGGTGACGGGCAAGGACGCCGACGAGGCGCTGGAACGCGCGGCGATCACCTGCAACAAGAACGGCGTGCCGTTCGACCCGCTGCCGCCGACCAGGACCAGCGGCATCCGCGTCGGATCGCCCGCGGGCACGACGCGCGGCTTCGGCGTCAAGGAGTTCCGCGACATCGCCGACATGATCGCCGACGTGCTGGACGGCCTGGCGAAGAACGGCGAGGCTGGCGACGCGCAAGTGGAGCGGAACGTGCGGACGCGGGTTCGTGCGTTGTGCGAACGCTTCCCCATCTATCAGGACGAACCCTCATGAGCATGATCGAAGACATCCAGAGCGACATCAGGTCCACCCCGGGCCTGGGCAAGAGCATGGCCAAGTGGAGCGCGCTCGGCGCCGTCGTCGCCATTCCGGTGCCGGTCGTCGGCCCGATCTTCGGCGCGCTGGCCGGCGCCGGCTACGCCTACTTCAAGGGCAAGAAGAAGGCCTGAATGCGCTGCCCCTTCTGCGCCCATGAGGACAGCCAGGTAAAGGACAGCCGGCCGTCGGAGGACGGCACCGTCATCCGCCGGCGGCGGCAATGCGAGGCGTGCGGCGCGCGCTTCACGACCTTCGAGCGGGTGCAGCTGCGCGAGCTGACCATCGTCAAGTCCGACGGCCGGCGCGAGCCGTTCGACCGCGCCAAGCTCGACCGCTCGGTCGCCATCGCCTGCCGCAAGCGCCCGATCGATCCGGCCCGCATCGACCGCCTCGTCTCCGCCGTCCAGCGCCAGATCGAGACCTCGGGCGAGAGCGAGATGCCGGCGAGCGCGGTCGGCGGCATGGTGATGGATGGTCTCCGCGCGCTGGACACCGTCGCCTACATCCGCTTCGCCAGCGTCTACAAGGACTTCGCCGAAGCGCGCGACTTCGAGGAGTTCGCCGGGGCGGTGGGCGAGGCGGGGCGGGGCGGGGATTGAACCGTCCCTCCCCCAACCCCGTTTGTCCTGAGTAGCCATTGAGCTTGTCGAAATGGCGTATCGAAGGACCGCCGAGAGCGGAGTATAAAAGTGGCCTTCTGGACCTACATGCTCCGCTGCTCGGACGGGAGCTACTACGTCGGACATTCGGATGATCTTGAACATCGCGTGGCCCAGCATCAGGCCGGCTCGCTTCCTGGCTACACTCATATCAGGCGACCCGTCGAACTGATCTGGTCCGAGGACTGCGGCACGCGAGAAGAAGCACTCGCGTTCGAGCGTCGGCTGAAAGGGTGGTCGCACGCGAAAAAGGAAGCGTTGATCAGGGGTGATTGGGACGCGATCCGCACGCTTGCCCGACAAACGGCCCTTCGAGACGAGGCTTCGACAAGCTCAGCCTCTCCTCAGGACGAACGGGATGGTGGTAAGCACCCCGCCGCCCCCGTCATAATCCTGGTCCGCTCCCAGCTCGGCGAGAACATCGGCAAGGCGGCGCGCGCCATGCTCAACTTCGGGCTGACCGAATTGCGCCTGGTCGCCCCGCGCGACGGCTGGCCAAACCCCGCCGCCTGGCCCGCGGCGTCGGGTGCGGACGCGGTGCTGGCCCGCGCGGCGGTGTACGACACGCTGGCCGACGCGGTGGCGGATTGCGCGCAGGTCTATGCCACCACCGTCCGCCGGCGCGGCGTGACCAAGCCGGTGGTGACCCCGGCCCGGGCGGCGGCGGAGATCAGGGGATCGGCGGGCCGCACCGCGATCCTGTTCGGGCCGGAGCGGTCGGGACTGGAGACCGAGGACGTCGCCGTCGCCCGCGCGATCGTCACCGTGCCGATCAACCCCGCATTCGGCTCGCTGAACCTGGCGCAGGCGGTGGTGCTGGTGGCTTACGAATGGTCGAAGGGCGCGGCGCTGGCGCAGCCGCCGATGACCGCGCCCGAGCCGCCGGCGCCCCAGGCCGAGCTGGACGGGATGATTGCCCAGCTGGACGCCATGCTGGACGCCGCCGGCTTCTACTTTCCCGCGAACCGCGCGGCCGGCGTGCGGCGGACGATCCGGTCGGTGCTGACCAAGCCCGGCTGGACCGCGCAGGAGGTCCGGACGCTGCGCGGCGTGCTGAGCGCGATCGACCGGCCGCGCCCGGCGCGGGGCTGAACGCGCCGGCATCTTGCCATGCGGCGGGTTTTGGGGCGATATCCTCGCCTCGAACCACTCGGGATAACGCCGATGACCCTGTTGCTTCTGAGCCTGCTGCTTGCCGCCGATCAGGCCCCGGCCGCGCCGACGACGACGCCCGCCACGCCGCCCGCAAAGGAGAAGACGGTCTGCCGCCGGCAGGTCGAGACCGGCTCGCTGGTCAGGGGCCGCAAGGTCTGCCTGACGGAAAGCGAACGCCGCCGCCAGATCGAGGATGCGCAGCGCGACACGGCGACCATGCAGGTCATGAACGGCAACCCCGGCCCGCAGTGACGCGGGGGCTCCGGCCCGCCTCAGCGCGCGTCGAAGCGGGCCAGCTCGTGGGCGATCGATCCCTCGACCAGCACCTCCCAGAGCGCGGCGGCGAGAGCGGCGGGGAAATCGGCGACGGCCGCCGCGTCGCGCACCTTGGCGATGACGTCGGCCTTGCGCCATTCGTCGCGCACCTGGCCCCGCTCCGGCTTGATGCGGGCCGCCGCCTCGATATAGCGCATCCGCTCGCCCAGCAGGGCGACCAGCCGGCGGTCGAGCAGGTCGATCGCGGCGCGCACCTCGGCCATGGTGCGGCAGTCTGCGGCGGGAACGGGTTCGGACGGCATCGACCGGCTCTAGGGCGTGTCGCGGACGCCGCCAAGCTTGACTCGCGCCGGGGCCGCCGCCATAGGCTCGCCGCTTCGCAATTGGCCCCGCACCCCGGTGAAGCGGTGGCCCTGCCCGATCCATGATCGACGTAGCGCGGTTCCGGGCTCAGGCGGCCGTCCATCCCGGGCGGCCCGCACGCAATCGAAGGGCATGACATGTCTAAGCGCAACAGCGCCAAGTACAAGATCGACCGCCGTCTCGGCGAGAACATCTGGGGCCGGCCGAAATCGCCGGTCAACAAGCGCGAATACGGCCCCGGCCAGCATGGCCAGCGCCGCAAGGGCAAGGTCTCCGATTTCGGCATCCAGCTTCGCGCCAAGCAGAAGCTGAAGGGCTATTACGGCGAAGTGACCGAGAAGCAGTTCAAGAAGGCCTATACCGAGGCCGCCCGGATGAAGGGCGACACCTCGCAGAACCTGATCGGCCTGCTGGAGCGGCGGCTGGACGCGGTGGTGTATCGCGCCAAGTTCACCCCGACGATCTTCTCCGCCCGCCAGCTCGTCAGCCACGGCCACATCCGCGTCAACGGGGTGAAGTGCAACATCGCCTCGCGCCAGGTGAAGGTGGGCGACGTGATCGAGCTTGGCGGCAAGGCGCAGGAGATGGCGCTGGTGATGGAAGCCCAGAGCCTGTCCGAGCGCGACATCCCCGACTACGTCGCCCAGGACGGCGCCAGCAAGGTGACCTTCGTGCGCGTGCCGCTGCTCGACGAAGTGCCCTATCCGGTCAAGATGGAGCCGAACCTGGTGGTGGAGTTCTATTCGCGCTGAGGCGAGGGTTCAGCTTCGCTGAACCCAGCCATCACTCAGCGAACGGCCGGCGTCGCCCAGGCGAGGACCGACGGAGCGGCTTCGCCGCGACGGCGTGCCGACAACAAAATCGAGGGGCGGTTCCGGGAGGAGCCGCCCCTGTCCGTTCACTCCCCGATCGCGGTCCGGATGAAGCTGTCCGCCCGCTCCAGCATCTTCGTCCGCGCGGCGCTGTCCTCGAGCTGGTGGTCGAGACCGTCGAACGTCATCAGTTCCACCTTGCCGCCGGCGGAGCGCAGCCGGCCTTCCATGAACGTCGATTCGCCATAGGCGACGTTGCCGTCGACGGTGCCGTGGACCAGCAGCACCGGCGCCTTGATCCGGTCGGCATTCTGCGCCGGCGAGCCGTCGCGCATGTCCGTGCCCGTCCCGACATAGTCGCTGACGATGCGGAAATTGCTCCAGTCGCGATATTGCTCCTTCAGCAGCGTGAAATCCGTTACCGGCGCGATCGCGACCACCGCCTTGAACAGGCCCGGCGCGATCACCGCCGATTGCAGCGCCGCATAGCCGCCATAGGACCAGCCGACGATGGCGAGCTTGGCCGGATCGGCGATCCCCTCCCGCACCAGATAGCGCCCGGCGTCGGCGACGTCGCCGATCGCGACCCGCCACGAACGAAAACCGTTCTTCTGGAAGAAATCGTCGCCATAGCCGAAGGAGCCGCGAAAATTGGGCTGGATCACGGCGTAACCGCGCGCCGCGTAGAATTGCGACAGCCAGTCGAAGCCCCATTCGTCGCGTGCCGCCGGCCCGCCATGCGGCATGACGATCGCCGGCAATCCTTTACCCGCCCCGCCCGGCGGCAGCGTCAGATAAGCCGGGATGACCGTGCCGTCGGCGGCGCGATAGGTGATGGGCGTGACGGTGGCGAGCGTCCGCTCGCGGAGTTGCGGACGCTTCAGCATCAGGATCCGGAGCCGCTTCGCCTGCCGGTCGAACAGGTAGTAGCGCCCCGCGTCGTTATCGGCCCCGGCAAAGATCAGCAGCCGGTTTTCATCCGTGCTGGCGTCCACCACCTGGATGATGGGCAGCTTCGGCAACGCCTTGGCGAGCGAGGCGGTGAGGGCCTTGATCGCCGGATCGAAATAGACCAGCTGCCGCGTATCCATGGCGTAGCTTGCGCCGACGACATGGCGATCCCGCCCGATGCGGACGAGCCCGTCGACATCGACGTCCGGTCGGCTCAGCACCAGCGTCTCCGTGCCCTGCCCGTCCAGCGTCTTGGTGTAGAGCGCCATCCGCCCGTCCAGCTTGCGGAAGCCATAGGCGACGTTCTTCGGGGCATCGACGGCGTAGGGATAGAAGCCCTTCTGGGTCACCGTATCATAGTCGCCGAGCGCCTGCCATTCGCGCGAGCCGGGCGGACGGTAACGATACTGGATCATCCCGCTCGCCTGCCCCGTCTCGCCCTTCATCGGGCGATAGCCGGCGATCCGCACGGTGCCCTTGCCGTCGGTGATGAACTCGACCGCATCGAGTTTGGGCGATTCCACTCCCTGCCGGGCCAGGCTGCGGGTATCGACCCGCTCGACGCCGACGCCTTGCCTGGTCGTGCCGATATTCGTGCCGATGGTGTCGGTGCGCTGATACTGGCGCATCATCAGCACCTGGCCGTCCTGGCCCGGCAGCCAATCGATGATGCCGCCGCCATAGAGCATCGCGGCGCGCGCGTTCACCGCCTTGTCGGCCAGCATCTTCTGATCGCCGCCGTCGACATTCACCGCGATCAGCCGCGAATAGGTGAGCGGACGGGTGAAGTCCGGGGCTTTGACGACGCCCCAGACGGTGCAGACCAGCCGCATCTCCGACACCCAATGGCAATCCGACAGCCGATCCGGCCTGCCGCTTGTGGACAGGGCCGCGACCGGCCTGTCGCCGTCCTTCGTGCCGACCGTGAACAGCGTCGATCCCTGGCCGCCGTTCGGTGCCAGGAAGGCGATCCTGCCGCCGTCCGGCGACAGGCTGACCTGCTCCACCCCCTCGCGCGCGCCGAATGCCGCCGCCGTCTCGGCCGCCGTTTCCGCCCGGGCCGCGCCCGCCGCCAGCATGACGCCGATCACGGCGACCGACCGCTTCCTGTTCCGCATCCGCACCCCCTTCATTCGCATCGGCTTCCCCGATTCCGGCGGCGGTCGCAAGTGGTGGCGCGCAAGCCCGGCTTTCCCTTTTCGCGCCCCCGCCGATATAGGCCTGCCTCCCAGCTGGAGACCACCCGCCCATGCCCCCCCGCCAGCCGCCAGAATGGGCGCCGCATGACGGCGTCTGGATCGGCTTCCCCAGCCACGCCGCCTTATGGGAGGACGATCTGGCGCCGGCGCAGGTCGCCGTCGCCGCCTTCGCCCGCGCGGTGGACGCGGAGGGAGCGGGCGAGCGGGTGATGCTGGTCGCGGCGGACGAGGCCGCGGCGGCAAGGGCGCGCGGCCTCGTCGGCGATCGCGCGGAGGTGGCGGTGGTGCCGTTCGGCGACATCTGGCTGCGCGATACCGGGCCGATCCTGGTGACGGACGGATCGCGGCTGGCGGCGCGGACCTTCGGCTTCAACGGCTGGGGGGGCAAATACGTCCTGCCCGACGACGACAGCATCGGCCGCCGGCTGGCGGAACGCGCCGGGCTGATGGTCCGCCATTCCGCCTGGATCCTGGAGGGCGGGGCGATCGACGTCGACGGCACCGGGCTGGTCGTCACCACCGAACAATGCCTGCTGAACGCCAACCGCAATCCCGGGCTGAGCCGCGCCGAGGTGGAGCGGCGGCTGGCCGACGAACTGGGGCTCGATCGCGTGCTGTGGCTGGGCGAGGGGCTGACCAACGACCATACCGACGGGCATGTCGACAACCTCGCCCGCTTCGTCGCGCCGGGGCGGCTGGCGATCCCGGTGGCGCGCGCCGCCGACGATCCGAACGCGGACGTCTATCGCGACGCCTGGGCGCGCGCCGAGGCGTTCGGCGTCGAGCTGGTGGCGATGCCGTCGCCGGGGCTGGTCCGGTGGGGCGGCGATGTCGTCGCGGCCTCCTACATGAACTTCTACATCGGCAATGCCGCCGTCGTCGTGCCGACCTATGGCGTGGCGGCGGACGCGGCGGCGCTGGCGGCGCTCGCGGCGATCTTCCCGGATCGCCGCGTTGCCGGCGTCCGCGCCGAGCATGTGCTGACCGGCGGCGGCAGCCTCCACTGCATCTCGCAGCAGGTGCCGCGCAGGTGACAGGGCCGCGGGACCGTCCCATATGCCGGCCATGACCAGCATCACCGTCGCCGCGCTCCAGCTCGCCCTCGCCGACGACATGGACGCCAACATCGCCGCCGTGTCGGCGCTGGTGCGCGAGGCGGCGGGACGCGGCGCGCGCGTCATCCTGCCGCCGGAGCTGTTCGAGGGGCATTATTTCTGCCGGACCGAGGACGAGGCGTTGTTCGCGCGTGCGCGGACGGTGGACGATCATCCCGCCGTGCTGGCGATGCGGCGGCTGGCCGACGAGCTGTCGGTCCACATCCCGACCAGCTTCTTCGAGGCGGACGGGCCGCATCATTACAACAGTCTCGCGATGATCGGGCCGGACGGGGCGGTGGACGGGGTCTATCGCAAGAGCCACATCCCCGACGGCCCGGGATACGAGGAGAAGTTCTACTTCCGGCCGGGCAACAGCGGCTTCAAGACCTGGGACGCGGCCGGCACGACGATCGGCGTCGGGGTGTGCTGGGACCAGTGGTATCCCGAGGCCGCGCGCGCGATGATGCTGATGGGGGCCGAGGTGCTGCTCTACCCCACCGCGATCGGCAACGAGCCGCATGACCCGGACCTCGACACCTCGCGGCTATGGCGCCGGGCGATGGTCGGCCATGCCGTCTCCAACGTCGTGCCGGTGATGGCGGCGAACCGGATCGGCACGGAGCGGGGCGCGGACGGCGGCGCCCAGACCTTCTACGGCCACAGCTTCATCTGCGACGAGCGCGGCGACATGCTGGCCGAGTTCGGCGCCGGCGAGACCGGCGTGCTGACCGCCGAACTGGACGTGACCCGCGCCCGGCGCCACCGCGCCGCCTTCGGCTTCTTCAGGGACCGCCGGCCGGAACTTTACGGCCGGCTGGTGGAGGATCGCTAGCCCCCGTCAGGCGTCGCGCAACGCCACCGCCCGCGCGAACACCGCCGCGAACATGTCCGGCGTCAGCAGCCGCGTGTTCTGGTTGTAGCGCGAGCAGTGGTAGCTGTCGATCAGCACCAGCCCCGACGGCAGGCGGTGTTCGGCGAGATGGCCGAAGCGCGCCTTGGGCAGCTTGCCCCCCAGCGCCTTGATCGCCGACTGGTGGGCGATGGCGCCCAGCGCCACGACGACGCGCAGGTTGGGCAGCGCGTCGAGCGGCGGGACGAGGAACTGGCGGCAGGTGCGGATCTCCTCCGGCGTCGGCTTGTTCTGCGGCGGCACGCAGCGGACCGCGTTGACGATCATCGCGCCGGTCAGCCGCAGGCCGTCGTCCGGGCTGGCGGCGAACGCGCCCTCGGACAGGCCGAACCTCGCCAGCGTCTCGTAGAGCAGCACCCCGGCATAATCGCCGGTGAAGGCCCGGCCGGTGCGGTTCGCGCCTTGCAGGCCGGGCGCCAGCCCGACGATGGCGAGCCACGCCGCCGGATCGCCGAACGAGGGCACCGGCGCATTGTGCCAGCCGGGATGGGCGACCCGCTGCGCCTCGCGGAAGGCGGCCAGGCGTGGGCATAGCGGGCAGTCGCGCGGCGGTTCGAGGGCGGTGGCGGGGGTGGCGGGGTCCATGAAGCCGCGATAGGCGCGTGACGATGGTCGCGACAAGCTACGCTCTTGGAAGCTATGCGCTGGGTTTGGGGTCGAACCGCCGCCACGGCCGGCATGGCGGGCCGGAGGCGGTGCTGGCGGCGGCGGTCGCGGCGCTGGCGGCGGCGGGGGTGGAGATCGTCGCGCGGTCTCCCGTCCGGCCGACCGCGCCGGTCGGGCCGGGCACGCGCCGCTACGCCAATGCCGCCGTCGTCGTGCGCAGCCCGCTGCCGCCCCCCGCCCTGCTGGCGCTGGCGAAGGCGATCGAGCGCGACTTCGGCCGCCGGCCGGGACGGCGCTGGGGCGACCGGGTGCTCGACATCGACCTGCTGCTGTGGAGCGGTGGCATCGTTCTGGCGGGGGGCGCGCGGACGAGGCGACTGGCGGTGCCCCACCCCGCGCTCGTCGGACGCCGCTTCGCGCTGGCGCCGCTGGCGGCGATCGCGCCGGGCTGGCGGCTGCCGCGCGACGGCCGGACGGTCCGCCATCTCGCCCATGCGGTTGACCGCCGCCACCCCCGCCCATAGATCGGCCGCCGGCACTGTTGGGGCTCGTAGCTCAGTCGGTAGAGCAACGGACTTTTAATCTGTAGGTCATGGGTTCGAATCCCATCGAGCCCACCAGCGCCGTCGCCCGTCCCGCGGCGCGCGGATCACGCGGATCGTGGCGGCGGCGGCCATCGCCATCAGCGTATACCAGGTCAGCGCGTAGACCAGGTGGTTGTTGGGAAAGGCGACCACGGTCAGCCCGCCGCGCGGATACGCGTTCGGATCGCCCTCCGCCCCGGCATCGATGAAATAGGGCGCGACCGGCCCCAGCCGGCGGGTCGCGGCGATGGCGGCGACGTCGCGCGAATACCAGCGGTCGGCGCGGGGGTCGTTGCGGCGGAGCAGGTCGCCGCCGGGTTCGGTCAGCCGCAGCAGGCCGGTGACCGACGCCGGCCCCGCCGCCGCCGCGTCCGCCGCCGCCGTGGGCACGAAGCCCCGGTTGACCAGCACGGTGAAGCCGCGCGCGTCGCGCAGCGGCGTCATCAGCCAGTAGCCCGGGCCGAACCGGGTCGAGGCGGCGACGAGCGCGCGGCGGCCGGGCAGGAAGCGGCCGGTCACCCGCACGCGGCGATATTCATCGCGGGCGCGGGTCACGCCCGGCCATCCGGCGGGGCCGGGTGCGGCGACGGGCGCGGCGGGGAGCCGTCGCTCGACGCGCGCGATCAGCGCCAGCTTCCACGCCCGCCGCTCGACCTGCCACGTCCCCAGCCAGGCGAAACCGATCGTCAGGATCAGGCCGGCCAGCCCCAGCGCGATCCGCGCCGCCCACGACCGCGCCGGCCTGCGCTCCCCCGCCGTCACCACGGCCTGCCGGCTATCGCTGCATCTCCATCGCCGCGCTCATCGGCATCAGATTGTGGTGCAGATGCGCCATGATCCACAGGCTGCCGATCATCACCAGCGCGACGATCAGGACCCCGAAGGCGAGCGCCAGCAAGTTGTTGGTGTTGTCCGGCCCGGTCGTGATGTGGAGGAAGAAGACGAGGTGGACGCCCATCTGCGCGGCGGCCAGCGCCACCAGCGCGACGGGCACGCCGGGGCCGTAGATCAGCCCGGTCCCCGCCGCGCAGAAGGACGCGACCGTCAGCAGCGCCGCCAGGCCCAGCCCGACGACGTAGCCGCGGATGCTCGCCGCGACCGATCCGGCCTCGCCCGCCTCGCCCGGCGCGGTGTCGGCGCCGTGCCGGGCATCGTGACGGGTATCGCTCACAGGCCGGCTCCCAGCAGATAGACGACGGTGAACAGCGCCACCCAGATGATGTCGAGCGCATGCCAGAACAGCGCGAAGCACGCGATGCGGCGGCAGATGTCGTCGCGGAAGCCCTTGGCCCACACCTGCGCCATCATCGTCGTCAGCCAGACCAGGCCGAGCGCGACATGCAGCCCGTGGCAGCCGACCAGCGCGAAGAAGGCGGACAGGAAGGCCGACCGTCCCGGCCCCGCGCCCTCGCCGATCAGATGGGTGAACTCGTAGAGTTCGAGCGTCAGGAACGCCGCGCCGAGCAGCGCCGTCGCGGCCATCGCCACCTGGAACCAGAGCCTGTTCCGCGCGAGCGCGGCGACCCCCGCCATCCCGCAGGCGAAGGAGGACAGGAGCAGGAACGTCGTCTCCCACGCCACCAGCGGCAGCGCGAACAGCTCGCGCCCGGACGGGCCGCCGGCGGTCTCGCCCGCCAGCACCGCATAGGCGGCGAAGAAGCCGGCGAACATGATGAAGTCGGAGAGGAGGAAGATCCAGAAGCCGTAGGAAACGACGATCCGCCGGGGCGCGGGGCCGCGCTCGTCCGACGGGACATCGCCATGGCCGAGCCGGCTGGGGTCGCCATGGCGGCTGCCGTGCCCGCTCACGCCGGCTTCTCGTCGCCGGACGCCTCGTCGACCGCGTCGGGGGACAGGCCGAGCAGCCGCGCCTTGGCGACGCGCCGGGCGTGGTCCAGCCGCTCGACCTCGCCGGCGTCGATGTCGTATTCGGCGTCGTCGCGCCACGCGAAGACGACGAAGGTCGCCCACGCGCCGAGGAAGCCCAGGATCACCAGCCACCAGATATGCCACACCAGCGCGAAGCCCATGGTGGTGGCGAAGAAGGCCGACACGATCCCGGTGGGCGAGTTGCGCGGCATCTCGATATCGCCGTAATCGGGCCGGTCGGACAGGTGGCGGTTCTCGCGCGCGGCCGCCTTCAGCCCCCAATAGGCTTCCTCGCCGCGCACGTCGGGCAGCACCGCGAAGTTGAACGCCGGCGGCGGCGAGGTGGTGATCCATTCGAGCGAGCGGCCGTCCCACGGATCGCCGGTCGTGTCGGCCAGGGCGTCGCGACGGCGGATCGAGACGACGATCATGACGATCTGGCACGCGATCCCGCAGGCGATCAGCAGCGCGCCGACGCCGGCCGCGACCAGCCAGGGCTGCCAGCCGGGCACGTCGTAATGCGCCAGCCGCCGCGTCATCCCCATCAGGCCGAGGACGTAGAGCGGCATGAAGGCGACGTAGAAGCCGCCGATCCAGAACCAGAAGGACCGCTTGCCCCATTTCTCGTCCAGGGTGAAGCCGAACGCCTTGGGCCACCAGTAGGTCAGCCCGGCGAACGCGCCGAACAGCACCGCCGGGATCACGATGTTGTGGAAATGCGCCACCAGGAACAGCGAGTTGTGCAGCACGAAGTCGGCCGGCGGCATCGCCAGCAGCACGCCGGTCATCCCGCCGATCACGAAGGTGACGATGAACCCCACCGACCACAGCATCATCGAGGTGTAGCGGATGCGCCCGCCATACATGGTGAAGATCCAGTTGAAGACCTTCACCCCCGTCGGCACCGCGATAATCATCGTCGTGACGCCGAAGAAGCCGTTGACGTCCGCCCCCGCCCCCATCGTGAAGAAATGGTGCAGCCAGACCATGAACGACAGCAGGCAGATCGCCAGCGTCGCCGCGATCATCGAGCGATAGCCGAACAGCGGCTTGCCCGAGAAGGTCGACACCACCTCGGAAAAGACGCCGAAGGCGGGCAGGACGAGGATGTACACCTCCGGATGGCCCCACGCCCAGATCAGGTTCACGAACATCATCTGGTTCCCGCCCAGCTCATTCGTGAAGAAGTGGAAGCCGAGATAGCGGTCGAGCGTCAGCATCGCGAGCGTCGCGGTCAGGATCGGGAAGGCGGCGACGATCAGCAGGTTGGTGGCGAGCGACGTCCAGCAGAACATCGGCATCCGCGTATAGCCCATGCCGGGCGCGCGCATCTTCAGGATCGTCGTCACCAGGTTGACGCCCGACAGCAGCGTGCCGACGCCGGCGATCTGGAGCGCCCAGAGGTAATAGTCGACGCCCACCCCGGGCGAGAAGCGCAGTTCCGACAGCGGCGGGTAGACCACCCAGCCGGTCTTGGCGAACTCGCCGACGACGAGGCTGACGTTGACCAGCAGCGCGCCGGCCGCCGTCAGCCAGAAGCTGACCGAATTGAGCGTCGGGAACGCGACGTCGCGCACGCCGAGCTGCAACGGCACGGCAAAGTTCATCAGCCCGACCATGAACGGCATCGCCACGAAGAAGATCATGATGACGCCGTGGGCGGTGAACACCTGGTCGTAATGGTCGGCCGGCAGATAGCCGGGATTGCCCATCGCCAGCGCCTGCTGCGACCGCATCAGCAGCGCGTCGGAAAAGCCGCGCAGCAGCATCACCGCGGCCAGCGTGCAATACATCACGCCGATCCGCTTGTGGTCGACCGAGGTGATCCATTCGCGCCACAGATAGGGGATGTGCCCGCGCCGCCACGTCCAGCCGAGGACGCCGAGGATGACGAGCGCGACCACCGTCGAGGCGACGATCGGGATCGGCTCGTCGAGCGGGATCGAATCGAGGCCGAGCTTACCGAGCAACCGCGTTCTCCCGTCCGTCGGTCGCGTCCTCATGGACCGGCGCGCCCGCATCGGCGACGATCCGGTCGTAGAGCCGCGGCTGCACCGCGCGATAGGTGAACGGCTGCTCGCGGCCGGAATGCCGGGCCAGCCGCACGAAGTTGGCCGCGTCGAGTATCGGCCCGCCGCCCCGCGCGCCCGCGATCCAGCCGGCGAATTGTCCCGGCGGCACCGCGTCCACCGCGAAGCCCATGTCGGAAAAGCCCGCGCCGCTGTAATGCGCCGAGAAGCCGAGGAACCGCCCCGGCCGGTCGGCCTGGAGGTGGAGCCTGGCATCCATCCCCGCCATCGCATAGATCTGGCTGCCGAGGCGGGGGATGAAGAAGCTGTTCATCACCGTCCCGCTCGTCACCCGGAAAGCGATCGGGGTGCCCGCCGGGATCACCAGCCGGTTGACGCTGGCGACGCCCTGTTCGGGATAGATGAACAGCCATTTCCAGTCGAGCGACACGACCTGCACGACGACCGGCCTGACCTGCGAATCGAGCGGCCGCTCGGGCGCCAGCCGGTGGCTGCCGATCCAGGCGATCCCGCCCAGGAAGATGACGACCAGCGCCGGCACCGACCAGACGAGCAGCTCCAGCCGCCCGGAATAGGACCATTCGGGCCGATACGTCGCCCGCTCGTTCCCCGCCCGGAACCACCAGGCGAAGACCAGCGTCGCCGCCATCGTCGGGACGACGATCCCGAGCATGATGAACAGCGAATTGAGGAGGATGGTCCGCTCGCCGGCGGCGACCGGCCCCGCCGGGCTCAGCACCCCCGGCTCGCACGCCGCCAGCACCAGCGCCGCGAACGGCGCGAGAAGACGGAGCGAACCGGATCGGCGCATGGTCACGACCGCCCGCCTACCCCCGCCGGCACGGCGCGGCCAGCCCCGATGGGGTCGTTATTTCGGCGTCTTCCTCGAACAAGGCGCCGTTCCCGGGCGAAGCCCGGGGTACGGTCTTGGCCTGGACGGGTGGTCTTCAGGCCCCCTTGAACCCCTGCGCGACAACATACCATTCGCTCGAATCCTTGCGGCTCGCCGGCGGCTTGGCGTGTTTCACCGTCGCGAAGTGGCGCTTCAGCATCGCCACCAGCGTGCTGTCCGCGCCGCCCGCCAGCACCTTGGCGACGAAGCCGCCGCCGGGCCTGAGCTGCGCCACGGCGAAGTCCGCCGCCGCCTCGACCAGGCCCATGGTGCGCAGATGGTCGGTCCGGGGGTGGCCGACGGTGTTGGCGGCCATGTCGGACAGGATCAGGTCCGCCGGGCCGTCCAGCGTCCCGGCCAGCAGCGCCGGCGCGGCATCGGCCATGAAGTCCATCTCGAACAGGGTCACGCCGTCGATCGGGTCGACCGGCAGCAGGTCGATGCCGACCACGGCGGCCTTCGGGCATTGCCGCCGCACCACCTGCGCCCAGCCGCCCGGCGCCACGCCGAGATCGATCACCCGCGCAGCGCCGCGCAGGAAGCCGAACCGCTCGTCCAGTTCGATCAGCTTGTAGGCGGCGCGGCTGCGATAGCCCTCGGCCTTGGCGCGGCGCACATAGGGATCGTTCAACTGCCGCTCCAGCCAGCGGACCGAGGCGGCGGTGCGCCCGCGCGCCGTCTTCACCCGCTCCCGCCCGCCGGGGCCGGTGCGCCGGTCGCCGGTGCTCAACGGAGGCTGCTCAATGGGGGCCGCTCAATGGGGTTCGCGCGCCATCAGCGAGCGCAGGATGCCTTCGCGGATGCCGCGATCCGCCACCCCCAGCCGCGTCGCCGGCCAGATGTCCATGATCGCATCCAGTATCGCGCAGCCCGCCACCACCAGGTCGGCGCGCTCGTGGCCGATGCAGGGCAGGGTCGCCCGCTCCTCCAGCGACATCGCCGACAACCGTTCGCTGATGGCGCGCATGGCGGGCGCCGGCACGATCAGCCCGTCGACCGCGCGCCGATCGTAGGAGGGCAGCCCCAGATGGACCGACGCCAGCGTCGTCACCGTGCCGCTGGTGCCGAGCAGGCGCGGCGGCGTCGCGTGATCGCCGGGCAAGGTGCGGGCGAAGCCGGCGAAGCTGTCCGCCGCGCGGCCGCGCATCCGGGCATAGGCGGCGCGGTGCGCATCCGCGTCGCCGGTGGCGCCCCCCTCGCTCTCGGTCAGCGACACGACGCCCCACGGCGCGCTGTACCAGCTGAGGATGCGCGGCTCCGGCCCTTGCGTGTCGATCAGGATCAGCTCGGTCGATCCGCCGCCGATGTCGAAGATCAGCGCCGGCCCCTCGCCCGCCTCCAGCAGCGCCTGGCAGCCGAGGACCGCCAGCCGCGCCTCCTCGGCCGGCGCAATGATGTCGAGCGCGATGCCCGTCTCGCGCCGCACCCGCTCGGCGAAGGCACGGCCGTTGACCGCCCGGCGGCAGGCTTCGGTCGCGACCGAGCGGACCAGCGTGACGTGGCGGCGGCGCAGCTTGTCGGCGCAGACCGCCAGCGCCGCCACCCCCCGCTCGATCGCGGCATCGGACAGGCGCCCGGTCGCCGCCAGCCCCTCGCCCAGCCGGACGATGCGCGAGAAGGCGTCGACGATGACGAAGCCGTCGTCGGTCGGCCGCGCGATCAGCAGCCGGCAGTTGTTGGTGCCGAGATCGAGCGCGCCGTAGGTGCCGCCCGGCTGGCGCCGCTCGCCATGGCCGTGGGGCGGCGCGCCGGCGCCCGGCGAGCGGCGATCCTGGAAGAGCGGCGGCGCGATGCCGGCTTCCGGCGCGGATGCGGCCCCCGACGATGTGGCACCCGGCTGGGCCATGCCTGACGATCTTTTCCATGACGACGTCCCGGCGGAAAACGGCCGCCGCTGCTTGGAGATGAGCCTACCCCCCCGCCGCCCGCCCGGCAAGCGATCCGACCCGGCTTGGCCGTCGGCCGCGTTGACACGCCGGAACGCGCCACCTATCTGCCGCGCGGCCCGCTGCCCCGTCGTCTAAAGGTAAGACTACGGACTCTGACTCCGTTAATTGAGGTTCGAATCCTCACGGGGCATCCAGGCTCTCCTTCGGCTTCGTCGCGCGCGTGATTTCGGTGTAAGGCTCCGGCACAGAGAGCGGGTCGGTCCGCTTTCCCGGAGAGACATCGTGACCGCCGTTCGAGACACCGATCCCCTGCCCGGCCAGCTGGTCGGGCGGCATTCGCTCGCCACCCGGCTGTGGCACTGGATCAACGCGGTCGCGGTGGTCGTGATGCTGATGAGCGGGCTCATGATCTTCAACGCGCATCCCCGGCTCTACTGGGGCAAGTACGGCGCCAATGCCGATCATGCCTGGCTGGTCGTCGGATCGAGCGGGACGCGCGGGCTCGTCACGGTCGGGCCGGTCACCATCCCCACCACCGGGGTGCTGGGCCGGTGGAAGGATGCGGACGGCGTCGTCCGGACCCGCGCCTTTCCCTATTGGGCGACGATCCCGTCCCGGTACGACCTGTCGCTGGCGCGGCGCTGGCACCTGGCGTTCGCCTGGGCGCTGGTGCTGCCGGGCCTCGCCTACTGGCTGTGGAGCTTCGCCTTCGGCCATGCCCGGCGCGACCTGTGGCCGACGCGCGGCCAGATCGGGCCGGCGCATGTCTGGGCCGACATCAAGGACCACGCCCGGCTGCGCTTTCCCACCGGGCTCGACGCGTTGACCTACAACATCCTCCAGAAGCTGTCCTACCTGGGGATCATCTTCGTCGTGCTGCCGCTCCTCGTCCTGAGCGGCCTCGCGCTGTCGCCGGGGATGGACGCGGCGTGGCCGTGGCTGCCGGTGGCGATGGGCGGGCGGCAGTCGGCGCGGTCGATCCACTTCATCATGATGGCGGCGCTGGTCGGCTTCATCCTCGTCCACCTGACGATGGTGCTGCTGGCCGGACCTTATAACGAGATACGCTCGATGATAACCGGCCGGTTCCGCCTGCCGAAGGAGCGGCGGCGGTGAGCGGCGGATGGTCCCGCCGCCGGCTGGTCGGCGCGCTCGGCGTCGGCGCCTCCGGGCTGTTGCTGGGCGGCTGCGACCGCATCTCGGGCCTGCCCGCCACCGCCCGTTTCTTCGACGCGGCCGAGGATTTCACCCGCGTCGCGCAACGGCTGGTCTCCTCGCGCGATGCGCTGGCGCAGGAGTTCGGCCCGGGCGACCTCTCGCCGGTGTTCCGCAGCAACGGCAACAGCCTGCCGCGCTCGCCCGTGTGGCGGGCGCTCGCCGCCAATCGCTTCGCCGGCTGGCGGCTGAAGGTGGACGGGCTGGTCGCCCGGCCGCTCGCCCTCTCGCACGCGCAGGTCAGGGCGCTGCCGGTCAGGAACCAGATCACCCGCCACGACTGCGTCGAGGGGTGGAGCGCGATCGGCCGCTGGACGGGCACGCCGCTCGGGCCGATCCTGCGCGCGGCGGGGATGTCGGGCGAGGCGCGCTACGTCGTCTTCCACTGTTTCGACGATTTCGGCGGCACCGCCTATTACGAATCGATCGACCTCGTCGATGCCTTCCACCCGCAGACGATCCTGGCCTACGGCTTGAACGGCCACCCCCTCCCCATCGCCAACGGCGCGCCGCTGCGGCTGCGGGTGGAGCGGCAGCTGGGCTACAAACACGCCAAATATATCGACCGGATCGAGGCGGTGGCGAGCCTGAAGCACATCGGCCGGGGCAAGGGCGGCTATTGGGAGGATGTGTCCGGCTATCAATGGTATGCGGGGATCTGAGAGCCTACGAAGCCCGCCGTTGCAGCCGGAAGAAGGACACCGCGGTCCAGGCCGCCAGCACCGCCAGCCCCACCGGCCCATGGCCGAGGACGGCGAAGCCGGCGCCGACCCACAGCATCGCCTCGCCCCGCGCCGACCAGCGTCCCGGCGGCCCGCGCCGCGTCTCGCCATCCAGCGCGGCGAGGAAGGCGAGCGTCGCCACCGCCAGCAGCAGCGGCTCCCACCCCGGCGCGCCCGACAGCCGCCAGCCGAACAGCGGCAGCGACGCGGCGATCGCCCCCCACACGCCCCAGCGCCAGTGGATGCCCGCGTCGGCCGGCGCCAGCCGCGCCTGGCCGAGCCGCGTCGCCAGCCGTTCGGCGGGCGCTGCGGCCAGCAGCAGCGGCACGGCGAGCCACAGCGGGCCGAACCCCGCCGCCACCGCGCCGATCGCCGCGCTCGCGCCGGCGGCGGCGGCGACGCCCCGGGCCGGGACCGGATGCTCGACGATCCGGTCTAGGAACGCATCGCCGATCCGCGCCAGCGGGCCGGCGCCGCGTGGCGCCAGCGCCGCGGCCACGGCGCGCGATCCCGCCGCATCGTCGATCCGCGCCACCGCGCCTTCCGGCGCCGGCACCCGGCGCGCGTCGGCCACCAGCCGGCGGACCAGCGTCAGTTCCAGATCCCATTCGCCCAGCATGGCGGCGGTTCCGGCCAGCATCGCCGCGTCGGTCCACGCCACCCCGGCCCAGCGAGCCGTGGCGTCGATCCGCTCCCATCCGGCATACTCCGGCGTGTCGGGCCAGACGAGCAGCGCCGGCCCCCCGGCCGGCAGGGCCAGGGCGTCCGCGTTGGGCAGCATCCCGTCGGCCAGCAGCAGCAGCCCGCCCGCCGGCACGCGGGCCGCCGCCGCGTGCGCGTCGGCCGCGACCAGGACGGTCAGCCCGTCGTCGCGCAATCGCTCCACCGCCGCCGCCAGCGCCGGCGGCAGCCGCGCGGCGACCAGCAGCAGCGCCCCCGCCCCCGCCGCGCGCAGCCGGTGCGCCTGATGCTCGACCAGCGTGCGGCCGGCGACCGGCAGCGTCGCGCACGGTTCCCCCGTGGCGGTCTCGCGGGCGATGGCGATGAGAGCGGTGAGCGGCACTGGACCTCGCGATAACACGAGCGGCGGCATAGACCCCGACGCCCGCCGGCGCACGCGAAGTCAGTCGATCAGGTCGCCCAGCGCCTCGGCCACCGCCGCCAGCGCACGCGGATCGCGCACCGCCGCCGCCGCCGCGACGTCCGCCGCCGCCATCAGCGCCGTCGCGCCGAAGCTCGCCGCATTGCCCTTCAGCCGCCAGGCCGCGTCGCGCCAGCCCTCCACCGTCGCCGCCTGCGCCAGCGACAGCGCGTGGCGGGACGCGCTGTCGAAGAACACCGCCTGCAGCTCGGCCGCCAGTGCCGCGTCGCTGCCGACGGCGGCGGCCAGCGCATGCTCGATCGAAAGCGCATCCTGCTTCATCGCCGGCCAGGATGCGCCCGCCCGCTTAAGGAAGCGTTGCGGGCGCCGGCCCGCCCCTTTCCCGCGCGCCGAAAGATGATATCGGTGGAGTCATGAACACGGAGGCGCGGAATATCGAGGGCTGGGAACGGCCGGCGGCGGACGAGCCGGCACCGGCCGATGCCGCGCCGTGGGAGAACGATCCGCCGGCATCGCGCCGCGCGCCCGGCGGGATGATCGCCGGCATATCGCTGGCGCTGCTGGCGCTCGGCTGGATCGGCTTTCTCGCCTGGGCGATCCTGGCGGCGCCCGACATGCTGGCGCTCGGCCGCGACATCGCGCTCGCCTGCATGCCGCCGGCGCTGATCGCGACGCTCTACGTCGTCCTGCGCGGCGGCGGCGCGCTGCGGTTCGGCGGCGATGTGCGGGCGATGCGGGCCGAGGTGCGGCAGGTCGACGACGCGCTGGCCGATCTCGCGGCGCGTCTCGCCGCCGGCCGGCTGCACCTGCTCGACCATGCCCGCGACATCGCCGCGGCGGGGCGGGAGGCGACCGGGCGGCTGGCCGAGACGAGCGGGGCGATGCGCGCCGACGCGGAGCTGCTGGCGCGCGAGGGCCGCACGCTGGAGTTCGCCGCCGCCGCCGCCCGCGCCGATCTCGCCGTGCTGCTGGAGGGGATGCCGCGGCTGGAGCGGGACGCGCGGGGGATCGCCGCCGCGATGCAGGCGACCGGCAAGGATGCCGACGAGCGGATGCACGCGCTGACCCTCGGGCTGCATGCGCTGGCCGAGCGCGGCCGCGAGGTGGACGAGCAGGCCGGCGGCGCGGCGGAGCGGCTGGCGCTGCATGTCGCCCGGCTGGAGGGCGCGGGCGAGGCGGCGGGCCGCGCGCTGGACCGGACGGCGGCCGGGATGACCGTCGCCGTCGATGCCGCCCTGATCCACGCCGCCGAGGCGCTGGAGCGCGGCCGGGCCGGCATCGACGAGCAGGCGGCGGCGATGCGCGCGCTGGTCGAGCAGGCGCGCGTCACGCTCGACCGCGCGCAGGAGGACAACGCGGCGGGCGCCGCCGCCCGCCTGGCGGCGCTCGGCGACCATGTCGAGGCGATCGGCGCGAAGCTGGCCGGGCAGGATGCCGCCGCCAGGAACATGATCGCCGGGCTGGACGCGGGGATGGCCGCCATCGAGGCGCGCCTCGCCGATCTGGGCGAGCATGGCGCGGAGGAGGGCGCGCGGCTGGCCGCCACCGTCCAGTCGGTCGCCGCCTATGCCGAGCAGGTGCGCGACGGGCTGGTGGTCGGCGGCGACGCGGCCGATGCGCTGATCGCCCGCGCCGCGACCCTGTCGGAGCGGCTGGAAGGCCCGGCGCGGCAGCTGCACGAGCTGCTGCCCGAGTCGCTGGCGCGGATCGACCAGCAGGCGCGGCGGGCCTTGTCCGCGCTGGGCGAGACGACGCCGGCGGTCGCCCGGCTGGACGAGGGCACCGCCGCCGCCGCCGCGCGGCTCGACGGCATCGCGGCGGCGCTGGCGGCCCA
>CAXTHU010000004.1:0-36455 GCA_964244125.1 uncultured Sphingomonadaceae bacterium | reverse complement strand
TTGTCGAGGATGGATCGGACGACGGGGGTGAAGGTCATGACTGCTCCGAAGAGGCCTGCGGGTTGATCGCTGATCTGTTAGCGTCGTTACGCCCCGAGTCTAGAGATCAAGCCATCGACGCAACGCCTCGTCGACAGCGCGTAGCGTTGCCGCATCGACAACACCGATCGTCTTGCCGATCCGATCGGCCTCATACGTGCAAAGCCAGTCGATTTCGATCTGACCGACCTTGGACAGGCCGTTTTCGGCCGACGGGTTGACGAGTGGGCGGATCGAGCTGCCGAAGCGAATTTCCGAGCTGAGAGGGCATATCGTGACCTTCGGCGCGCCTACAAGACCGGAGGTGCGCTGGACGACGAGGCACGGACGCCCCTTCGTCGCCGGGCCGCTTGCACCAAGGATGACGACGATGTCGCCCCGCTTCAAGCCGAGGGCCCTGCCGGACCCCAATCATAACCGCCATCTTCCGCGTCAAGCTGCCGCAGCCAGGCATCGGCGTCCCGACCGCGTTCAACGATTTCGGCGGACGTCGTATTTGCGGCGATGATCGCCGATGCGCGGGCGATTTCCGCATCTATACTCTCGCGATTGAGCCGCTCTAATATCCATTCCCTCGCCAGCGCACTTTGGGCCGACGAGACTCCAGCGCATGGCGTGCCAGCCGTTCTTCATCGTCAGGCGTGAGCTTTATACCCAACATGTGCGCCTCGGTTTAAGTTGTTGAACATAGCAAGCCGGCTCAGCGTGTCAACGCCGCCACCCCGGGCAGCACCTTGCCCTCCATCCATTCCAGGAAGGCGCCCCCCGCGGTCGAGACGAAGGTGAAGTCGGCCGCCGCGCCGGCATGGTTCAGCGCCGCCACCGTGTCGCCGCCGCCGGCGACCGCGACCAGCGAGCCTTCCTTCGCCAGCGCCGCCGCCGTGCGCGCCAGCGCCACCGTCGCGGCATCGAAGGGCGGCGTCTCGAAGGCGCCGAGCGGGCCGTTCCAGACGAGCGTGCGGCAGGTCTTCAGCACGTCCGCCAGCGCCTCCACCGCCGCCGGGCCGATATCGAGGATCATCTCGTCGGCGGCGACCTCGTGGACGTTCACCGTCCGCGTCGCCGGATCGGGCTTGAACTCGCGTGCGACCACCACGTCATAGGGCAGGTGGACGGTGCAGCCGGCCCGATCCGCCGCGTCCAGGATGGCCAGCGCCGTCCCGGCCAGGTCGTGCTCGCACAGCGATCTGCCGACGTCGATCCCGCGCGCCGCCAGGAAGGTGTTGGCCATGCCGCCGCCGATGATGAGGTGATCCACCTTCGTCACCAGATGCGTCAGCACGTCGAGCTTGGACGACACCTTGGCCCCCCCGACGACCGCCGCCACCGGATGTTCGGGCGCGCCCAGCGCCTGGCCCAGCGCCTGCAGCTCGGCCTGCATGGCGCGCCCGGCATAGGCCGGCAGCAGCCGCGCCAGCCCCTCGGTCGACGCATGGGCGCGGTGCGCGGCGGAAAAGGCGTCGTTGACGTAGAGGTCGCCCAGCTTCGCCATCGCGGCCGCCAGCGCCGGGTCGTTGCCCTCCTCGCCGCCATGGAAGCGGGCGTTCTCCAGCACGGCGACGTCGCCCTCGCCCATCACGTCAACGGCGCGCGCCGCCTCCGCGCCGACGCAATCGTCGATGAAGCCGACCTCGCGGCCCAGCACATGGGCCAGCGGCAGGACGACCGGGGCCAGGCTCATGTCAGGCCGGCGCCGTCCCTCCGGCCGGCCGAAATGGGCGAGCAGCAACACCCTGGCGCCCCTGTCGGACAGTTCGGCGATGGTCGGCGCGGCGGCGCGCAGGCGGGTGTCGTCGGTGACGCGCGCGCCGTCCATCGGCACGTTCAGGTCCACGCGCAACAGCACGCGCCTGCCGCGAACGTCGCCCAGATCGTCGAGCGTCCTGAAACCGGCCACCCGCTCAGCCCAGCCGCGCCATCGCCGCCGCGGTATCGACCATGCGGTTCGAGAAACCCCACTCGTTGTCGTACCAGCTGAGCACGCGGACCAGCCTGCCCTCCAGCACGGCGGTCTCCAGGCTGTCGACCGAGGACGAGTGCGGATCGCCGTTGAAGTCGATCGAGACCAGCGGCTCGGTGACGAACTGGAGGATGCCCTTCAGCGGCCCGCTCTCCGCCGCCGCCTTCAAGGCCCCGTTCACTTCCTCCACCGAGGTGTCGCGCTTCGGCGTGAAGGTCAGGTCGATGACCGACACGTTGGACGTCGGCACGCGGATCGACGATCCGTCCAGCTTGCCCTTCAGCTCGGGCAGCACCTCGCCGACGGCGCGGGCGGCGCCGGTGGTGGTCGGGATCATCGACATGGCGGCGGCGCGCGCGCGGCGCATGTCGCCGTGGATCTGGTCGAGGATGCGCTGGTCGTTGGTGTAGCTGTGGATGGTCGTCATCAGCCCGCGCTCGATGCCGATCGTGTCGTGCAGCACCTTGGCGACGGGGGCGAGGCAGTTGGTGGTGCACGACGCATTGGACACGACCGTGTGACCGGCGGCCAGCCTGTCGTGGTTCACGCCGTAGACCACCGTCAGGTCCGCGCCCTTGGCCGGGGCGGAGATCAGCACGCGGCCGGCACCGGCGGCCAGATGCGCCGAGGCCTTGTCGCGATCGGCGAACAGCCCGGTGCATTCCAGCGCGATCGCCACCCCCGTCTCGCCATGCGTCAGCCGGGCCGGATCGCGCTCGGCCGTGACGCGGATGCGGCGGCCGTCGATGACGAGGTCGCTGCCGTCGGCCGCCACCTCGCCGGCCCAGGGGCCGTGGACCGAATCGCGCTTGAACAGCAGCGCATTGTCCTTTGCATCGCCCAGATCGTTGATCGCCACCAGCTCAAGCCCGCTGTCGGGCCGCGACAGGATCGCGCGGGCGACCAGCCGGCCGATGCGGCCGAAGCCGTTGATCGCAACTTTGGTGGCCATGGATCGAAACTCCTCGATTGGTTCAGGTGAGCGCGGCGACGACCTGCGGCGCGACGGCTCCGGCCGGCCGCACCGCATCCATGGACGGCATCCGGACGGCGTCGGCGGGCGTCTGGGGAGGGATCGTCATGCTGTCCTTGCGATGGAAACGGCCGGGGAAACGGCCGGGCAGGTCCGGCACGCCGCCCGGCGGGCGCTTCCTTGTCGCGGCGGTGCGGCATCGTCAACCTCGGGCGGCACGGCGGCGATGCTTGCGGGCGGCCTGTCCCATGCTAAGTCAACCGCATGTCCGATCCCCGTCTCGCCGCCGCCCTCGACCGGATCGACCGCGCGCTCGACCGGCTGGAGGCCGGGCGCCGGGCCGCGGACACGCTCACCCTCAGGCACGAGCGGCTGCGTGTCGCGACGCGCGACGCCATCGCCGATCTCGACCGCCTGATCGGGGAGCGGGCGGCATGAACCGGCTGGCGCTGGAGATCGGCGGCCACCGCTACGACATCGCCTGCCGGGCGGGGCAGGAGGGCCATTTCCTCGGCCTCGCCCATGTCATCGAGGCCAAGGCCGGCCAGGCCACCGCCACGATGGGCCGGATGGATGCGACCCGGCAGCTGCTGTTCGCCGCGCTGTTGCTGGCCGACGAACTGGGCGAGGCACGGGCGCGGGCGGTCGAGGCGGCTCCGGCCGACCCCGCCCTCGCCGCCCGGCTGGAGGCGCTGGCCGAGCGGCTGGAGGCGCTGGCCGGCGCCGAAGTCGGCTAGCGCGTTCCGAAACGACTTGGCCGGGGGACAGGCATGAAAAGAGTGCTGGGCTGGATCGGCCTGATCGTCGCCGCGCTCGCCGGTGCCGCCGCGACATTCGGTCTCCTCGCCCTCTTCGCGCCCGTCGCCCCGGCCTTCTGGGCGTTGATCGCCCTTCCCATGCTGGCCGGCGCGCTCGCCGCCGCCGCGCTGGCGACCCTGCTCGCGCGCGGCACGGGCGTCGCCGGGCGCCGGACGGCGGGACTGGCCGCGATCCTGGCCGCGCTTCCCTTGGGCGGCCTCGTCACCGCGATGCTGCTCAGCCCGCCGCTGCCGCGCGCCGCGCCCGGCCCCGATCCGCGCGGCCCGCATCATGTGCTGAAGACCGCCGCCGGCTCGTCGATCGCCTGGTGGTCGATCCCCCCGGCCCGCGCCACCCGACGCGCCACCCACCGCACGCCGGTCGTCTTCCTGCACGGCGGCCCCGGCAGCTTCGTCCGCAACCGCGATTTCGCCGTCGCGCAAGGGTTTCGCGATGCCGGTTTCCGGACGGTCTTCTACGATCAGTCGGGCAGCGGCGCCTCGGGCGATCGCCCGATCGCTCGCTACACGCTGAAGAACGCCGTCGCCGACCTGGACGCCCTGCGGGTGGCGCTCGGCGCCGACAGGATCGTCGTCTGGGGCCAGAGCTGGGGCGCCTCCCTCGCCGCCGCCTACGTGCGCGCGCATCCCGATCATGTCGCCGCCGCGATCCTCGACTCGCCGGGCGACTTCCCGGGCGAGCCCCATCCGCTGGATTACGCGAAGACCGACACGGACGGCGGTTTCCGGCCCAACCTGCGCGAGGCCACCCTCTACCTGCTGATCGGCAACGCGCCGCAGTTGGCCGAAAGCTGGCAGAGCCAGGACGACGCCCGCGCGACGCAACAGGCGCGGGCGAACGGGATCACCTACATCTACGGGTATCAGTGCAAGGCCGAGAAGACGAGGCTGCGCCGGCCGCCGTCGCCGGCCGGCGGCAACCTCTACCCGCAGCTCCGGCTCCAGGCCGATCTCGAACGACAGCCGAAGGCGGCCGCGCCGCTGTCGACCGCCCCGGCGCTCGTCATCCGGGGCGGCTGCGACTATCTCCCGCCGGAGACCGCCGCCCGCTACATGCAGGCATTCCCGGCGGCGCGGCGGATCGACGTGCCCGGTCGCGGCCACGGCTTCTTCGGCCATGACGACGAATTGCGGACGATCCTCAACCGCTTCGCATCCACCACGCTGAATGCGCTGCCGTGATCGGCGTCCGCTTGAGTTGTCGCGCCCGGCGCACTATCTCCGGCCACGGTGGGTACTGCCCGGTACGACCGCGCGAACATCCCTGAGGCGATTCAACATCCATGGGGGCTGTCCCTGACCAGATCCAGGTCTGCGTTACATGGTCCCCACCTGACGTTACCGGCGTCAGAGGATATTCCGGAATACGGCCATGGCGGTCCCACCACCGCATCGCTCGATAAACAGGCGCTGCGCCGGGCGCTGCGCGCGAAACGCCGGGCGTTCGTCGACGGGCTCGATGCCGCCGCGTCGGGAAGCCTGGCCGATCGGGTCGTCCGCCGGCTGGGAGATGCGAAGACCGTCGCGGGCTACCTGCCCGTCGGCGCCGAGGTCGATCCCGGCGCGATCCTCGCCGCCGCCGCCGGTCGCGGCATGACCGTCGCGCTGCCGGTCGTCGTCGATCGCGCGACGCCGATGCGCTTCGTCGCATGGGCGGCGGGCGATCCGCTGGCGGCCGGCCCGCTCGGGCTGATGCAGCCGGCGGGCGGCAGCGATGTCGCGCCGGACCTGATCCTCGCCCCGCTGCTGGGTTTCGACCGCGCGCTCGGCCGCATCGGGCAGGGGGCGGCATATTACGACCGCGCCTTCGCCGCCCTGCCCCACGCCCGCCGCATCGGCCTGGCGTGGAGCGTGCAGGAGGTGGATGCCCTGCCCGTCGAGCCGTGGGACATGCCACTCCACGCCGTCGCCACCGAACTGGAATGGATCGGCCATGAATGAACCCAGCTGGCGCAAGCCCGCCGGCGCGCTCCTGATCCTGGCGCTGATCGCCGGCTGGTGCGCGGTCGTCCTGCTGCTCTCGCCGTGGATCGGCCGGCTGCCGTCGCTGGCGCAGGCGATCGCCTATCTGCTGCTCGGCGTCATGTGGATCTGGATACTGCCGCTGAGACGCCTGCTCCGATGGATGGAGTCGGGGCCGGTTTAAGGAGCAGGCGAGCCGTGCTCCTGCGCGGGCGGGAGCACGAGGCAAGGCAAGCTCAGAACGGCAGCTTGAAGCCCGGCGGCAGCGGCAGGCCGGCGGTCATCTTGCCCATCTCCTGGTTCGACACCGCATCGGCCTTGGCGCGGGCATCGTTGATCGCGGCGGCGATCAGGTCTTCCAGCATCTGCTTTTCCGACGGCTGCATCAGCGTATCGTCGATCGCGACGCCGATGATCCGGCCCTTGGCCGACGCCTTGATCCTGACCAGCCCGCCGCCGGAGACCCCCTCGACCTCCAGCTTGTCGAGCGCGGCCTGCGCCTCGGCCATCTGGGTCTGGATCGTCTGCGCGGCCTCCTGGGCCTGGCGCACCATCTTTTCGATATCCATCAATTGCTCCTCGTTTCAAGCAGTTCGGCGGCCGGGAAGGCGGCCATGGCGGCGGCGACCAGCGGATCGGCCAGGACGGCGGCGCGGGCGGCGCCCTCGGACGCGGCCTCCTGCGCCTTCAGCGTCGGCGCGGCCGGCCCGTCCTCGTCGAAGACGACCCGCCAGCGCGTACCCGTCGCCTCCTTCAGCACCTTGGCGATATCCGCGTCGATCGGTTTCACCAGGCGGAGCGAGAGCAGCGGCGGGGCGTAGCGCACCACCTCCGCGCGATCATGCAGCCACAGCGACATACGCTGCTGCTGCCGGCCGTCGAGCAGCGCCAGCAACGCCTTGAAATCGGCCGGATGGGACGGCGTCGCCGGCTCCGGCGGGGGCGGCGGCGCGGCGGGTGCCGGGCCGCCCTCCCCCAGCCGCCGCGCCAGCGCGTCCGGATCGGGCAGGTCGGTGGCGTGGATGACGCGGAGCAGCGCCATTTCGGCGGCCTCCAGCGGCAGGATGGTGGACTGGACTTCGTCCAGGCCTTTCAGCAGCAGCTGCCACAGGCGATGCAGCGTGGCGTGGCCCATGCGGCTGGCCCAGTCGGCCAGCGCCTCGCGCTCCTCGGCCGACCGCGCCGGATCGTCGACGCCGCCGGCCTTCATCCGGGTGACGCCGTGGACGATCTCCAGCAGGCCGCGGAACAGCGCCGCCGGCTCCACCCCCAGTTCGTGATGCTCGCCGATCGCCGCCAGCGCGCCCGGCGCGTCGCCCTCCAGCAGCAGCGCGAACAGCCGCCGGACGGCGCCGCGATCGGACAGGCCCAGCATGTCGCGCAGCTGCGACGCCGTCACCCCCGCCCCCGCCTCCGACCCGCCATGCGCGATCGCCTGGTCCAGGATCGACAGCCCGTCGCGCGCCGACCCTTCCGCCGCCCGCGCGATCAGCGCCAGCGCCTCGGGCTCGGCCGTCACCCCCTCGGCATCGGCCACCCGGGCGAAATGGCGGGCGAGCGCGTCGGCCGGGATGCGGCGCAGGTCGAACCGCTGGCAGCGCGACAGGACGGTGACCGGCACCTTGGCCACCTCGGTGGTGGCGAACAGGAACTTCACATGCGGCGGCGGCTCCTCCAGCGTCTTCAGCAGGCCGTTGAAGGCCTGTTTCGACAGCATGTGGACCTCGTCGACGATATACACCTTGTAGCGCGCCGAGACCGCCGCATAGCGCACCGCGTCGATGATCTCGCGCACGTCGTCGATGCCGGTGTGGGAGGCGGCGTCCATCTCGACCACGTCGATATGCCGCCCCTCGGCGATGGCGACGCAGGGCTCGCAGACGCCGCACGGGTCGATCGTCGGTCCGCCGCGGCCGTCCGGCCCGACGCAGTTCAGCGCCTTGGCGATCAGCCGCGCGGTCGTCGTCTTGCCGACCCCGCGCACCCCGGTCAGCAGGAAGGCATGCGCCAGCCGGTCGCGCCGGATGGCGTTGCCGAGCGTCTGGACCATGGCGTCCTGCCCGATCAGCTCGGCGAAGCGCTGCGGACGGTATTTGCGCGCGAGGACGCGGTATGGGGCGGAGTCGGACATGCGACGCGGAGTCTAGAGGGTGATCGGCCGGGGTGGAAGCGGGTGGAGAGGCGGTGGCGTCGCGGCCAAGCCACGCCATCCGTCGGCGCTTTGGGCACCGCCGGCCGGGTGCGCTGCCAGTGCCGGCGCAGGGTGGGAGCCGGAACGACCCGGCGCGAAATCGTTGTGGCTGCTTCCTTCCGGACCTGACCAGATTGGCGACGACACCGTCCGCCCGACTCCCGCCGGCGATATGGGGGAAGCCGGAACGGGAGGCAAGGTCAGGGGAGGTGACGCACGGCATCCATCTGATCGTGAAGGATCGCCAGAACGATCAGCGTCGTGGCCGTCGCGCGGTAAAAGATCAGGTGCCTGCCTGATCGCGATACCCGCACATCGGGCAGCCGCTCGTCCGCCAAGCGCCCGGATTGCGGCGCTTCGCACAGCATCGCCAGCTTCTCGCGGATGGCCGCAAGATAGCGGTCGGCTTGGTCTCGATCCCATGTCTCGGCGCTATACCGCCAGATATCGCGCAGATCGGACTTGGCACGGCGTCGGATGATCAGCCTGAGCGGGATCGGTGCGACCTTCGTACCTCATCGACGATTTCATCGAATGTTCGATCGCTATCGCCGCTCTCTTCAGCCTCGCGAAGGAGCGCGACGAGCGCATCGGCACGGCGCGCATGATGCTCCCGGATCAGCTTTTCAATGAAAGCCGCGTCGCTCGCGAACTCGCCCGCGAGAACTTCGCGATCGACGATCGACTGGAGATCGTCCGGCAAGCTTATCATGGTCACGCCCATCGGCTGATGGTGGCGGCTGGAACGCCCACCTGTCAACGCCCCTGCATGTCGCGGCTGTCGCCCGGCATCCGCACCGACAGCGACCCCCAGCCCGCCTCCAGCCAGATCTGGCAGGCGAGGCGGGAGTGGCGGGTGACGTGGGGGGCGAGGTCGAGCAGGTCGTCCTCCATCTCGCTGGCCGGGGGCAGCCGGGCGAAGTCGGCCGGGCCCAGGATGACGTGGCAGGTGGAGCAGGCCATCTGGCCCTCGCAGGTCCCCTCCAGCGGCTGGCCGGCGGCCTGCGCCACGTCGAGCAGGCGGGCGCCGGCGGCGGCCTCGACCGAGCCTGCCGGCGCGCCGTCGGGGCCGAGGAAGTCGATGCGGACGGTCATGCCCACGCCATCTGCCGGGCGACCGCGTCACCGATCGCCGCCGCCGCCCGGTCGATCTCGTCGGCGGTGGTGTAGCGGCCGAAGCCGAGGCGGATGCTGGCGCGGGCCCGGGTGTCGGTGAGGCCGAGCGCCGCCAGCACATGGCTCGGCCGGCCGGAGCCGCTGGCGCAGGCCGAGCCGGCGGAGAAGGCGACGTCGCGCAGTTCGGAGATCAGCCGGCCGGCATCCAGACCCTCGCGCCGCAGGTTGAGGTTGCCGGGCCAGCGCCGCGCCAGCGATCCGTTCACCGTCCAGCCCTCCCCCAGCGCATCCAGCAGCCGGTCGCGCAAGCCCTCGACATGCCGCCGGTCCCCATCCATCCGCGCCGCCGCCAGCGCGGCCGCCGCGCCGAAGCCGACGCACAGCGCCGGCGACAGCGTGCCGGAGCGCAGCCCCGCCTCCTGCCCGCCGCCGTGGAGCAGCGGGGCGGGTTCGACGCCGTCGCGCAGCCACAGCGCGCCGACGCCCTTCGGCCCGTGGACCTTGTGTGCCGAGACGGCGATCATGTCGGCATCCGGCAGGGCGATGCGGCCATAGCCCTGCACCGCGTCGCAGAAGAACAACGCGCCCGCCGCCCGCGCCATCCCGGCCAGCGCCGCCACCGGCTGGACGACGCCGATCTCGTTGTTGACCAGCATCGCCGCGACCACGGCGGTGCGCTCGTCGATCGCGGCCCCGGCGGCGGCGAGATCGACCAGCCCGTCACCGTCGACCGGCAGGACGACCAGTTCGGCGCCGGTGGCGGCAAGATAGCGCGCGGTGTCGAGCACGCAGGCATGTTCGGTGGCGATGGCGACGATGCGGCGGCGGCCGGCCGGGGCCGCCGCCAGCGTTCCCTTCAGCGCCCAGTTCGCCGCCTCGGTCGCGCCGCCGGTGAAGACGACGCGCCCGCCCGCGCCGAAGGGCGCCGCCACCGCCGCCCGCGCCACCTCGATCGCCGCCGCCGCCTCGCGGCCCGTGCGATGCGGCGAGTGCGGGTTGCCGAACCTGTCGAGCCAAGGCAGCATCGCGTCCCGTACCTCGGGCGCGAGCGGCGTCGTAGCCTGGTAATCGAGATAGATCACGCCGCGCGTCGCTTCATGCCGCCCGCGATGCGGCGCCATTCGGCGGCGAAGCGCTCGACGTCGCCGGCGCGGGTGTTCCAGCCGAAGCTCACCCGCACCACCTCGCCAGCCGCCCGCGCGTCCCAGCCGAGCGCGGCCAGCACCGGGCTGGTCCTGAGGCTCCCCGACGAACAGGCGCTGCCCGCCGACACGGCGATGCCGGCCAGGTCGAAGCGGATCAGCTGCGCCGCCGAAGTCACCCCCGGCATCCGGTAGGAGGCGATGGTCGCCAGGCGCGGGCGGTCGCCGGCGACGATCTCGCCGCCGCCATCGACGATCGCCGCGTCCAGCCCGGCCCGCCAGCGCGCCGCGTCCGCCAGCCAGTCGCGCGGCGCCTCCAGCGCCGCGGCGAGGCCGAGCGCGCCGGGCAGATTCTCGGTGCCGGGCCGGTAACCCTGCTCCTGCCCGCCGGTCGGCCGGAGCGTCGCCAGATCGCGCACCAGCAGCGCCCCGATCCCGGCCGGGGCGCCCAGCTTGTGGCCGGAGACGACGACGAAATCCGCGTCCGGCAGCGGCAGCCTGGCCGCCGACTGGGCGCAGTCCGCCAGCCACAGCCCCTGCCTTGGTCCAGGTCCCGCCGGAGGGGGCGGCATATGGCCCGTCTCGCCGTTGACCGCCTGCACCGCCAGCAACGCCCCCTGCCCGCCGGTGCCGTCATACACCCGCGCGTCCGGCGCGGCGCGGCGCACCGCGTCGTGTTCGGTCGGCGACACCAGCACATGGCTCGCCTTGGCCCGGCCGATCGCCAGCGCGATCGCCTCGCTGGCGCCGCCCGTCAGGATCACCGCGCCGCGCCAGCCCAGCGCCGCCGCGATCCGCCCGCGCGCATCCTCCAGCATCGCCCGCGCCCGCCGGCCCTCGGCATGGGGGGAAGACGGGTTCGCCCAGCCGTCCAGCCCGGCCGCCATCGCCGCCCGCGCCTCGGGGCGCAGCGGGCTGGTCGCGGCATGGTCGAGATAGACGCGGATCGTCACGGGGCACGGAGTCTCGTTGCGCGGGAAGGCCGGATTTCTATATAGGAGCCGCCGCGCTCCCACGCGATCCATTCCGTTCATCCAGTCAGGTGCCCGTGCCCGAAGTCATCTTTCCCGGTCCCGAAGGCCGTCTCGAAGGCCGTTTCCAGCCGGGGCCGCGCCCGCGCGCGCCGGTGGCGATGATCCTCCACCCGCATCCGCAGGCGGGCGGCACGATGAACAACCGGATGGTGCAGGCGCTCTACCAGACCTTCGTCCGGCGCGGCTTCGCCACCCTCAGGTTCAACTTCCGCGGCGTCGGCAAGTCGCAGGGCGTGTTCGACAACGGCGTCGGCGAACTGTCGGACGCGGCCTCCGCGCTCGACTGGGTGCAGTCGATCCATGCCGAGGCGCAGACGACCTGGATCGCCGGCGTCAGCTTCGGCGCGTGGATCGGCATGCAGCTGCTGATGCGCCGCCCCGAGATCAAGGGCTTCATCTCGATCGCGCCGCCGGCCAACCTCTATGACTTCACCTTCCTCGCCCCCTGCCCCTCCTCCGGCATCATCATCCAGGGCGAGGGCGACGAGGTGGTGACGCCGATCGCGGTGCAGAAGCTGGTCGACAAGCTGCGCACCCAGAAGCACATCACCATCCACCACGACACCATCCCCAAGGCCAACCACTTCTTCGAGCATGAGATGCCCGAGCTGATGGGATCGGTGGACCGCTATCTGGACATGCGGCTGAAGGGGTGACTTTCCTTTCCGTTCCAAAGCCGTTTCCCGGCGCAGGCCGGGGTCCGGTCGGGAAGGGTTGATGTAACGAAGCTCAAACGCCTCTCACGCCCGTCTCCCGACCGGACCCCCGGCCTCCGCCGGGCGACGGCTCCATGACGGTATCACACCGTCCACACCAGCACGTTCCCGACCAGCACGGCGGCCATCACCAGCATCAGGACGGCCCGCTTGCGATCCCGCCCCTTGACCCACAGCCAGGCCCCGCCCCAGGCCAGCGCGACGGCGGCCAGCATGGCGACGGTGGGGGCGATGGATCGCATGGACGGGCAACTCCTGGCCGGCGGATGACGGAAATGCGACGAACCGCCCGGCGCATCGTCCTCGCAGCCCGCCGAACCCGTTTCAAGTCGTTCATCTTCAACGTCTTTCCGGCCATGTCGGGTGCCGGACGAATCTCTTTACAGCGGGGGTCGGCGTGAATATATCGCGCCCTCCGCTGCCCCATGGGACTTCCAACCGCAAGGCAGCCTAAACCGAAAAGTCCGTTGGAGGTCCCTTGAATTGCACATCCATCATAGCGCGCTGGGGCTAGCGACCGCCCTTCGGCCGGGTGCCCCGGTCACGCTCGTTCGTCCGCACGCGGCGCGTCGCGCCGCCCGTTACTTCGTCGAGAAGTTTCCGGGCCGGACCCTCTATGCGGTGAAGGCCAATCCTTCGCCGGAGTTGCTGCGCACCCTGTGGGACGGCGGCGTGACGCATTACGACGTCGCGTCGATCGCCGAGGTGCGGCTGGTGCGCGCGACGCTGCCCGACGCGGTGCTGTGCTTCATGCATCCGGTGAAGGCCGAGGAAGCGATCGTCGAGGCCTATCGCGACCATGGCGTGCGCACCTTCTCGCTCGACACCATGGACGAACTGGACAAGATCGTCCGCGCGACGGCGGCCGCGACCGACCTGACGCTCTGCGTCCGGCTGCGCGTGTCGTCCGATCACGCCCGGCTCAGCCTGGCGGCGAAGTTCGGCGCCGATCCGCGCGAGCTGCCCGCGCTCCTTGTCGCCGCGCGGCAGGCGGCCGACGCGCTCGGCATCTGCTTCCACGTCGGCAGCCAGGCGATGAGCCCGCAGGCCTATTCCAACGCCATGGAGCGGGTGCGGACGGCGATCGTCGCGGCGGGCGTGACGGTGGACGTCGTCGATGTCGGCGGGGGCTTCCCCTCGACCTATCCGGGAATGGAGCCGCCGCCGCTGGAGACCTATTTCCGCACCATCCACGAGACGTTCGAGAGCCTTCCCGTCAGCTATTCGGCCGAACTCTGGTGCGAGCCCGGCCGCGCGCTGGCCGCCGAATATGCCAGCCTGCTGGTCCGCGTCGAGCGGCGGCGGGGCGCCGAACTCTACATCAACGACGGCGCCTATGGCGCGCTGTTCGACGCGGCGCATATCGGCTGGCGGTTTCCGGTGGAACTGGTCCGGCCGGGTGGCGCCGGGGGCGGCTCGCCGGCGCGCGACATGGCGTTCAGCTTCTATGGCCCCACCTGCGACGACATGGACCATATGGCCGGCCCCTTCATGCTGCCGGCCGACATCGCCGCCGGCGACTATATCGAGGTCGGGATGCTGGGCGCTTACGGTTGCGCGATGCGCACCAATTTCAACGGCTTCGGCGCGGAAGCGACCGTCGCGTCCGAAGACGAGCCGATGGCGACGCTCTATGGCGATACCGCTCCGCTGGCGGCGCCGGGCCGCGTCATCACGCTGTAGCCGTCGCCACCGATTGTCCGTCATTCCGGCGCAGCCGGAATCCAGTCCGACCGCCGATCTGGATCCCGGCCCGCGCCGGGATGACGATCAGGAGTATCTCGAATGACCGAAGCCGCCACCAACGATGCCCGCAAGGCCGAGCTGCTCGCCACCCCGGTCGAGCATGTCGACATCACCAGCTTCGACGCGCGGCCGATCGTCGATGCGATGCGCAAGATGAGCTTCACCTCGCGCGACCTCGGCCGGGCGACCGACATCTACAACCGGATGCTGGCGGACGAGGCCTGCGCGGTGATCCTGGTGATCGCCGGCTCGACCTCGGCCGGCGGCTGCATGGACCTCTATGCCGAACTGGTCCGCAACAACATGGTCGACGCCATCGTCGCCACCGGAGCGGCCATCGTCGACATGGATTTCTTCGAAGGTCTCGGCCACAAGCATTTCCAGGCCAGGGAAATTCCCGACGACGACACGCTGCGCTCGCTCTACATCGACCGCATCTACGACACCTATATCGACGAGGTGGCGCTCCAGAACGTCGATCATACGATTTTCGAGATCGCCGAGACGCTGGAGCCCCGCCCCTATTCCTCGCGCGCCTTCATCCGCGAGATGGGCCGCTATCTGGTCGCGCATGGCGCCAAGGACAACAGCCTGGTCAGGCTCGCCTACGAACATGACGTGCCGATCTTCTGCCCGGCCTTCACCGACAGTTCCGCCGGATTCGGCCTCGTCAAGCACCAGGTCGACGCGATGAAGCGCGGCGGCCGCTACATGACGCTCGACAGCATCGCCGATTTCCGCGAGCTGACCGACCTGAAGATCGCCGCCGGCACCACCGGGCTGCTGATGATCGGCGGCGGCGTGCCGAAGAACTTCGTCCAGGACACCGTGGTCTGCGCCGAAATCCTGGGCCACGACGACGTCGAGGTACACAAATACGCCGTCCAGATCACCGTCGCCGACGTCCGCGACGGCGCCTGCTCCTCCTCCACCCTCCAGGAGGCGGCGTCCTGGGGCAAGGTGAGCACCGCGATGGAGCAGATGGTCTATGCCGAGGCCACCTCGGTCCTCCCGCTGCTGGCGTCGGACGCCTATCATCGCGGCCATTGGCGGACGCGGAAGAAGCGCGCCTTCGCCAGGATGTTCGGCTGACCGTTCCCCGGCGCAGGCCGGGGTCCGGTTGCGAGACATTGATGGCGAGCGAAAAGATTACAGGGATGTGAATTGGCCGCATTCCGGCGCCGCTGATCCACACCGGGCGCGACGATGCGCCGGCGGGGCGGCCGCCGGTCGACTGATCCGATCCGGCGCGATAGGAACGGCGGCATGACGGCGATCCATCCCGAGGAGCAATATCTCGCCCTGCTGCGGCGGATACTGAGCCAGGGCGACCGGCGGGTCGACCGCACGGGCGTCGGCACGCTGTCGGTGTTCGGCGAGACGGCCCGGTTCGACCTGTCCGGGGGCCGGGTGCCGATCCTGACCACCAAGCGGGTCTACTGGAAGACGGCGGTCAAGGAGATGCTGTGGTTCCTGACCGGCGCCACCAGCATCCGCCCGCTGCTGGAAGCGAACGTCCGCATCTGGACCGACTGGCCGCTCGCCCGCTACCGGCGCGAGACGGGCGAGGCGATCGCGCAGGAGGCGTTCGAGGCACGCATCCTCGCCGACGACGCGTTCGCCGCGCGCTGGGGCGATCTCGGCCCGGTCTACGGCAAGCAATGGCGCCGCTGGCGCGATGCGGACGGGCGCGAGCATGACCAGATCGCCGGGCTGGTCGAGACGCTGCGCGCCGACCCGGCCAGCCGGCGGATGCTGTTCCACGCCTGGAACGTCGGCGAGCTTGGCGCGATGGCGCTGCCGCCCTGCCACATGGTCTATCAATATCATGTGACGTCCGACGGCCGGCTGAACGGGCTGATGTTCCAGCGCAGCTGCGACGCCTTCCTGGGGCTGGGCTTCAACTGGACGGGGGCGGCGGCGCTGCTGCTGATGCTCGCCCGGCAGGCGGGGCTGCGCCCGGGCGAGCTGGTGTGGATGGGCGGCGACGTCCACGTCTACCTCAACCATGTCGAGGCGGTGGAGACGCTGTTGCGGCGCGCGCCCCGGCCCGCGCCGATCATGGAACTTGCCGATCGCGCCGCCACGATCGACGATTACCGCATCGAGGATTTCACCGTCACGGGCTACGATCCTCACCCGGCGATCCATGCCGAGGTGGCGGTGTAGGAAGCCGCCGGCGAGGAGCGGCGAGCGCCGCCCCCCATCGGCCGGTCGATCAGAAGGCCAGCCGCGCGCCGATCGAGAAGGTGTAGAACTTGCGCTCGCCGTCGCCCTGATAGTCCATGTCGCCATAGACCGAGACCGGCCCGCCGCCGGCGATGCTGATCGCGCCGCCGGCGTTCCAGTAATCGTCCGAGAAGGGCGTCGGCTGGAAACCGAACTGGCTGGTGATGCCGGGCTGCTGGAAATTGGCGTTGATCGTCCGCCGGCCGGGCCAGAACTCGTGATACCACCCGCCGCGCAGCTGCGGCCGGATCACGGCGGACAGTACCTCGAACTTGGTGCCGATGCGCGCGCCGACGTTGCTGCGCAGCGACTTGTCCTTGATGTCGTCCACCACCAGCGCGAACACCGCGCCGGGGGTCTCGGAAAAGGCGTTGATCTTCGTGTCGGCGAAGCGGATGGCGGCGAAGGGCTCGATCTCGAAATTGGCGTAGGAGAAGCTCAGCCCCGTCGAGGCCCCCGCCGCCCAGACGCGGCCGTCGGTCCGCGCATAGGTCGATCCGTTATAGGCGCCGAAGGTCAGGTTCCGGTAGAGCCGCCAGTCGAGATCGGTATAGCTGCCCCACGCGTCGATATAGGCTGGGCCGACCGAGGCGGTGCCATAGGCGCCGGCGAACCAGCTCCTCAGATCGCCCTTTGCCCGATCGAAATAATCGAAGCTGGCGTTGGTGCTGCTATAACCGCCGAAGGCGCCGATCGCCGTCTTGGGCGCGAGGCGGAAGTCCGCGCCGCCGATGAAGTGGAACTCGTCGAAATTGGTGCGGAAGCGGTCGACCGCCGGATCGGTGATGCCGAAGCGCGATCCGCCGGTCAGCCACGCGCCGATGCGGCCGGCCGCGTCCAGCGTCGCGGTGGTGCCGTCGGGCATGGTCGCCTGGCCGCGCAGATCGCGGGTGTAGCGCAGCACCGTCGTCTCCTGCGATTCGACCGCGTTCAGCGACAGCGTGGTGAGATCGGTGAAGGCGGCGGGCGTCAGCGCCTGGAGGAACGCCGCCTGTTGCGCCGGCTGGCCGGTGAAGCTGTCGATGCCGTTGAACAGCGCCAGCGTGTTGTCGTTGGGGATGCCGGTGAAATTGTCGAGGACGCCGCCGACCGCCTGCTGGTTGGCGGTCAGGCCCATCGACTGGAAGGAGGCGAGCTGGACGGCGAGGCCGCTATAGGTGGTGTTGCCGGCCAGCGCGCCGACCAGCGTCGCGGCGCCGGTGCCCAGATTGACGGTGTAGAGCGAGGTGACGCCGGTGGTCGGGCTGGTCAGCGTCGCATAGGCGGTGCCGGCGGGCGCGATGTCGAAGCCGACCGCGTTGGTCGTGGTGACGCCGGTCGATCCGACGGTGAATAGGATGCCGGTATTCGGGCTGACGCTCGCATTGCCCTGCGTCACCAGCCGCGCCGCGCCGATGCCGCCGCGCGTGTCGATCTCGTAGAGGGTGGTCGCCGTCGCGCCGGCGACGTTGTTGGTGTAAGCGCTGCCGGCGATGGTCGCGGTCTGGCCGGCGTTGGCGTCGATCCCGGCATAGGCCGGACGCCCGTCGGTCGCCGCGACGGCGCCGTTGATCGGGTTCAGCCGCAGGTCGGTGCCGGTGGTCGTGACGTAGCGGATGCGATCGACCGTCGGGTTGAAGTCGATGCCGACCCCGGTGCCGGCCGCCGTCGCGGCGGCCGCGGCGGGCGTGCCGACGGCGGTGGCGGCGCCGGTGAAGCCGTTGATCGCATAGGTCTGGCCGGTGTTGCTGACGCCGTAGAGCAGGCGCGGGTTGGCCGGGCGATAGTCGAAGCCGTTGAGCGTCTGGCCCGCCCCGAGGCCGCCGATCGCGACCGACCTGGTCGTCGTTCCGGGGCTTGCGGCGGCGACCGAGGTCAGCGTGTTGTTGCGCAGCACCTGCAGCGTCTGCGCGCCAGCCACGGTCGGCAGGACGGCGAGCGCGGTGGTGGCGAGCATGCCGTTCCTGATGAAGGCCTTCATGTCATATTCCCTTTTTTGTTGAACGCGATGAACGGATCAGACGAATGACGACAACAGCGTCAGGTTGAGGCCGATGATGAGCGCGCAAACGCCCCACGCGGCGATCGCGATCCATCGGCCGTTGGCGAACCGCCCCATCATCGCCCGGTCGCCGGTGAAGCGGACCAGCGGCACCACCGCGAAGGGCAGCTGGAGGCTGAGCACAACCTGGCTGAGGATCAGCAGCTTGGTCGTGCCGCTCGATCCGTAGAGCAGCGCCACGACCACCGCCGGCACGATCGCCAGCAGCCGGGTGGACAGGCGGCGCGCCCAGGCGGGGATGCGCAGGTCGACGAAGCCTTCCATCACGATCTGCCCGGCGAGCGTCGCGGTGACGGTCGAGTTCTGGCCCGAGGCGAGGAGCGCGGTGGCGAACAGCACGCTCGCCGCCCCCGCCCCCAGCATCGGCGAGAGCAGGTGATAGGCGTCCGCGATCTCGGCGACGTCCGTCCGCCCCCGGGCGTGGAAGGCGGAGGCGGCGAGGATCAGGATCGCGGCGTTGATGAAGAAGGCGATGGCGAGCGCCACCGTGCTGTCGATCGTGGCGAACTTCACCGCCTCGGCCTTGCCGGCGTCGGTCCGCTCGAACCGGCGGGTCTGGACGATCGAACTGTGGAGATAGAGATTGTGCGGCATCACCGTGGCGCCCAGGATGCCGATCGCGACATAGAGCATCGCCGGGTTCGTGACGACCTGCGCGGTCGGGATCAGGCCCCTGGCGACGGCGGCCATGTCGGGGCGGGACAGCAGCAGCTCGATCGCGAAGCAGCCGGTGATGACGATCAGCAGCGCGACGATGAACGCCTCCAGCTTGCGGAAGCCGCGCTGGTGGAGGAACAGGATCAGCACCACGTCGAAGGCGGTCAGGCAGATGCCGGCGACCAGCGGGATGCCGAACAGCAGTTGCAGCGCGATCGCGGTGCCGATCACCTCGGCGAGATCGCAGGCGGCGATCGCCACCTCGCACATCAGCCAGAGGGCGATGCGCGCCGGCCTGCCGTATTGCGCGCGGCACGCCTGGGCGAGATCGAGGCCGGTGACGATGCCGAGCCTGGCCGCCAGCGACTGGAGCAGCATCGCCATCATGTTGGACAGCAGGACGACCGACAGCAGCGTATAGCCGAATTGCGATCCGCCGGCCAGATCGGTCGCCCAGTTGCCGGGGTCCATATAGCCGACGGCGACGAGATAGCCGGGGCCGGCGAAGGCCGCCATCTTGCGCCAGAACTGCCCGACGCCCCGCGGCACCCGGATGGTGCGATGGGCTTCGGGCAGGCTGACCCGCGACGGCGGAACACCCTTGCCAACGGTATCCGGGAAGAAGCCGGGAATGCCCACCAGATCGGCGGCCAGATCGGCTGTCGGTGGTGGCGGCATGGCTCGGCTTCTTCCCCTTCGGCGCCGTCATCGCATCAGTTGGCGCCGCTGGTCTTCAGGTTGCCGTTGACGCCGGCGGGGAAGAACCCGCCGTTCGAAACGCTCAACCGATTGAGGTAGACAATGTTCAACACCTGCGCCGCGGACCGGCTGAAGGCAATACCGTTGGCGTCGGTCGGCACGATGTTCGACTGATCGCCGATCATCGCGATGCCCTGGTCGATGTCGCTGCCGCCGTCCAGGCTGTCGCGCGCGCTGGAGATCGCCTCGGTCGCGTTGCGGAGCGAGGGCGTGTCCAGTCCCTTGCGGTAGAGCACCGTCCGGATGAGGCCGGCGTGATAGCCCTCGGTCGCCAGGATGCCGGCCGCAGCCTCCAGATAGGTCTTGTTGGTGATGAGCGGGGAGGCGCCCTTGTAGGCGGTGACGCCGACATCCTCGAAGATGAACGCGCCGAGCAGGAAGTTCTCGTCGTTCAGATAGGGATCGAACGCCTGACCGGCACCGACCAGCCCGGCCGACCGCGCCGCCGCCGAGAAGGCGCCGTTCGGATCGGTGCCGACATCGATCGCCGGCTGGGCGATCGCCGCCGAGCCGAGCTGCGATCGCAGGAAGGCGACGTGCGCCACCTCGTCCTGCTGGATCTCGACGGCATATTGAGCGACCACCGGATCGGTGAAGTTCACCTTGCGGCCACCCGTGACGGCGCCCTGCGTACCCGTGCCGGTCAACAGGTTGGCGGGCAGCCCGGCGCCGGTGACGGCGTAGGAATAGAATTGCGATTCGAGATATTCGAGGTTCAGCGCGAAGTTCAGCACGTCCGCGTCGCTCGGCGCGGCCGGCGTCGGGGTCGGGGTGGGCGTCGGGGTCGGCGTCGGCGTGGCGCTGGCGCCGCCGCTGCCGCCGCCGCACGAGCTGAGCAGCGTGACGGTCGTCAGCGCGGCGGCGGTGCCGCCGGCCAGCTTGAAGAAATGGCGCCGCTCCTCGCGCCGCTGCGCGCGGGCTTCGAGGGCGGCGATGACGGCATGTTCCTTGCTCATGTGAGCGTCTCCGATAATGCGATTGGGTGGGAACGGATCAGTTGGCGGCGCTCATCTTGATGTTGCCGTTGACCCCGTTCGGGAAGAACCCGCCGCGATCGACCGCGGTGTTCTTGAGATAGACGATGTTCAGCACCTGTCCGGTCGTCCGGCTGAAGGCGATGCCGTTCGCATCGAGCGGCGCGATGTTGGACGCGGCCCCGATCGGCGAGATGCCCTGGTCGAGGTCGCTCGGCCCGTCCAGGCTGTCGCGCGCGTTCGAGATGGCGTCGGCCGATGTCCTGAGCGACGGCGTCTGGATGCCCTTGCCGTAGAGCGTCGTGCGGACGATGCTGGCGTGATACGCCTCGACCGCCAAGATGCCGGCCGCCGCCTCCAGATACACCTTGCTGGTGATGAGCGGCGCGGCGCCCTTGTAGGCGGTGACCCCGACATCCTCGAAGATGAACGCGCCGAGCAGGAAGTTCTCGTCGGTGGCATAGGCGTCGAACGCCTGGCTCGCACCGACCAGCCCCGCCGCGCGGGCGGCGGAGGAAAAGGCGCCGGTGGCGGCCGTGCCGACGTCGATCGCCGGCTGGGCGACCGCCGCGCTGCCGAGCTGGGCGCGCAGGAACCTGACGTGGTTCACTTCGTCGGCGGCGATCTCGCGGGCATATTGCGCGACGACCGGATCGGTGAAGGTCACCCGCCGGCCGCCGGTAACGGCGCCCTGCGTGCCCGTGCCGCCGAGTAGCTCGTTGGGCAGGCCCGCGCCGGTCGCGGCGTAGGAATAGAATTGCGCCTCCAGATATTCGAGGTTCAGCGCGAAGTTGAGGATGTCGGCATCGGTGACCGTCGTCTGCGCGGCGCCGGGCGAGGCCATGAAGGTGAGGCCGCCGGTGAAACTGGCCGCGCTGGCGAGCGCGCGGAAGAACTCGCGCCGCCCCGTCCGGTAATCGGCTTGCTCCTGCAAGCGGTCGATCGTGTCTTCCTGGTCGTTCATGTCGGTCGCTCCTCGATCTCGCCGGCGGCCGGCCGGGCGGGACGCCTCGGGCCGACGCGCTGTTTGGCCAAACCGGGCTAGCCGAGCGGTGCGGGGCTGGATATTCGTAATGACACCTAGGAACTTACCGTGGCGGTCAGGGTTAACGAAATAAGTCAACCAGGATCACGAGTTGAAAACTCGGCTGGATTACATCCGGAGAGCGGGCCTTGGCCATTTCGTCCACCGCGGACTTGTTGCGACGGGGTTTGTCCGGCCTGATGGACCGACGGGACGGATCGGCGAGGTTCGATGCCGGGCCGGCCGGATCCGACGGCCGCATCGGTACCGGCTGGAACTGCTCTCCCGCGCTCCTGCTGCTCGACCAGATGCCGGTCGGGCTGGCCGTGTATGACGATCACGGGCGTCTCGCCCATTCGAACCCGCATTTCGGCCGGCTCGTCAGTTCCTCCCAGATGCCGTCGCATCGGGCCGGCCCCCGCCGCTGGGCCGGGTGGGGCGCGGACGGTGCGGAGCTGTCGCCCGATCAGTTCCCCTGCGAACGTGCCCTGCGCGGCGAGACCGTCAGCCCCGGCGTCGAGCTGCTCCATTATGGCCGCGACGGCAGCGAGCGCTGGCTGACCGTCAGCGCCTCGCCGATCACCGATCCCGACCGCGAGGAGCCGCTCGGCATCGTCCTCTTCTTCGCCGAAAGCCTGCGCGTACCCGCCTCCGGCGATACGGCGGCGATGATCCGCATGCTGGGCCGGTTCGCCGACGGCAGCGGCAACGGCGTGTGGGTGGCCGATGTCGCCGACGGCGACTTCGAATATCGCAATACCCGCCACCTCGAACTTTCGGGCGATCCGGACGCGGCGCGGCTGTCCGACTGGCTGTCCCACCTGCCCGACACGGATCGCCCGCGCGTCCGCCGGTGCCATGAGGCGGTGCGGGCAGGCGGCGTGGGCCATGTCGAATATGCCCTCGCCGGTCGCGACGGGCAGGCCCGCCGGGTGCGCGAGACCTGCTTCCCGATCCGCGACGGCGCCGGGCGCATCATGATGATCGCCGGCATCGTCGGCGTGATCGCGGAGGCGGCATGCGTCCGCCCGCCGGTCTTCGTCGTCGGCGATCCGGCGGCGATGGCCGGCGGCGGCGAGGATGGACCGGCGACCCGCTTCGCCGACCTGGCCGGGCTGATGAACGTCGCGGATTTCCTGTTGCCGGGCTGTGTCGTCGTCGACGTCGCCACCTGCCCGGACGCCGACACCGGCCTCGCCCGCGCGCTCGCCCGCTTGCCGCGCACCCTGCCGGTGATCGTGCTCGGCCGGCCGGACACGCACGCCGCCACCGCCATCGCCGCGATGCGCGCCGGCGCCGTCGACTATCTGATCCCGCCGCTGGCGGAGGATGCCCTGTCGGCCGCGCTGGCGGGCGCGGCGGCGGCGATCCCGCAGGCGGCCCCGCCCGCCGAGGACCCCGGTATGGCCGACCGCCTCGGCAGCCTGACCAAACGCGAGCGCGAGGTGCTGACCGGGCTGATGGACGGGGGCACCAACAAGTCGATCGCCCGCGCCCTCGGGATCAGCCCGCGCACCGTTGAACTGCATCGCGCCCATCTGATGGAGCGCATGAACGTCCCCAACCTGGCGACGCTGCTCCGCGTCGCGCAGCAATGCGTGCCGCGCTGATCCTCCTCGTCGGGCGGCCGCCTACATCCGCCGGCCGCCCCACAGCACGCGGCCGACGACGGTGACGATATCGGGGCTGCAATCGGCCCAGTCCGGATAGTCCGGATTGTCGCTCCTGATCGTGAAGCGCTTGCCTTGCGGATACATGGCGAGCCGCTTCACGTTCAGCGCGTCGTCGATGCGCAGCACGTAGATGCCGTCGCGCAAGGCGTCCGCGCCGTCGCCGAGATCGACCAGTATGTCGTCGCCGGGATTGAGCGTCGGCGCCATCGACATGCCGTCGACGCGGATCATCGACAGGTTCGCCGGCGCGCTGGGCGCCAGTTCGCGCAGCCAGGACGGCTGGAAGCCGATACGGCCGACGGCGCGCTCATGGCGGTTGAGCGCCCCAGGCCCCGCCGAGGCGCCGACGTCCAGCCGGGGGATCATGACCATGGCAGCCGGATCGCCTCCCTCCGGTCCGGACACCGCGTCCGGCGCCGCCGGCTCATCGCGCCGGCCGAGCAGCGCTTCCGATACGCCGAAATACCGCGCCAGCGCGCGTCGATCCGCCTCGTCCAGCTTGCGCGGCACCCCGCGCCGGATAAACTGCTGAATATAGGCCGCATTCCTGCCGAGCATGCGCGACAACGAGCTGTAATCCTCGCCCCTGTCGCGGATCAACATATCCAGCGTCGCACGAACGTCGGCTCCATCCATGTCGGACCTATGCCGCTAGGAAAAGTCCTAGACAAGTAGGAAATGGGTTGGAAGAACATGAGGAGAACATAGGATCGGAGATAGGAACATGCATCTGCTGCACCGAATCGAGAGGCACCTGCGGGCAAGCGGGACGCCACCCAGCCGCTTCGGCCGCGAAGCGACCGGCGACCCCCAGCTGGTCCACGACCTGCGTCTCGGCCGTGAGCCGCGCCCGGCGACGGTCGCGCGCATCTCCGCCTATCTCGATCGCGTCGGAGGCGCGGCGTGAGGCGGCCATGGCTGGACCCGGCGCTCGCCGGCCTGATCCGGGCGCTGAGGCGGCGCGACGGCGGCATGCTCGTCCTGATCGAGGGCGACAGCACGCCCTGGGCCAGCGCCACCTTCGCCGGGGGGCGCCACCGGCTGGCGGTGCGATGCGAAGGACCGGACGGCACCGCGCGGGCGACGGCGCTGGCGGCCGGGATCGAGGAGGCGGAGTTCGCCATCCCCGGCCATCTGGTGGCCGGGATCGGCGAGGTCGAAGTGGCCGGGGACGAGGTCCGGTTGGAAGCGCTGACGGTGGTGGATGATTGATGCAGGAAAGGCTGGTCATTCCCTTGCGACAAGGCCGTTCCCCGGCGGAGGCCGGGGCCAGTTGGAGAACCCCGATGATGGGCGTTGCGCTCAGTCACCTTGGCCTTCCCAACTGGGCCCCGGCCTCCGCCGGGGAACAGATTCAGGAACAAAGACAAAAAAAGGGCGACCCGAAGGCCGCCCTTTCCTTACGCTTGGCTTGAGGCTCAGGCCGCGACGGCGGTAACCCGGCGCGAGCGGCGCGTGGCGGCGCCGACCAGGCCGAAGCCAACGAGCAGCATGCCCCAGGTCGCCGGCTCCGGAACGGAGGGAGCGACAGGCTGGAAGGCCGAGACGTTGAAGCCGGTGCTGTTGGTCACGACGGCGAAGCCGAGCTGGTTGGTGTTCACCGCGTTCGTGCGCAGGATGTAGATCGCGCTGTTCTCGGTGTTCGCCAGGCCGTTCGGGCCGAAGCCGATCTGAACGACGCCGCCGGTGGTCAGCTGAACCGACGTGGTCGAGATGGAAGCGCCGTTCTCGTCGGGGTTGAAGGTGTTCACGAACCCGCCGGCACCGTCGAACGAGCCGTCACCCGAAACCAGGGCATCGACCGAGTAGCCGGTATAGTTGCTGACGTTCAGCGCATCGATCATGTTGCTGCCGCTGGTGCCGGGACCCGTACGAGCGACCTGGAAGTAGAAGTCGAGCGTGTTGAACGAGTTCAGATAGACCGCGGCGGTCAGCACGCCGGCGATCGTCGGCGACTGGCCGGCCTGGCTGGTGAAGGTACCCGCGACGACCGACCCACGCGTGGTCGTGTCGAATGCCGAGAACGTCACCGCAGTAGGGCTGCCGGCGACGAGCACGGTGGCCGAAGCAGGAGCGGCGGCGAAGATGGAGGCGCCCGCGAGCGCCGCGATGATGAGCTTGTTCTTCATGGTGTGACCCTTGTCCCCGATGTTGATGCGAAAAATCGCTACACGGTGGGATAGTAGCAACGAGCGTGCCAATCCCGGTTTTCCGCCACTTCGGCGCCCGTACCGGAAACAATCTGTAAAGATTTCCGACGCGCGGTCCATGGCACCTTCGGCCGTCTCGCAGGTTCCATCGCCCATGAGCCAGACGCCACCGCCCCCGCGCCCCGCCATCCTCTGCTACGTCGACGACGCCCTGCCCGGCATCACCCGGCGCAAGGCCGGGCGAGGCTGGATCTATTTCGCGGCGGACGGCACGCGGATCAAGGATCGCGAGGAGATCGAGCGGCTGAACCGCATCGCCCTGCCCCCGGCCTATGCCGATGCGTGGTATTGCCCCAGCCCGCACGGCCACATCCAGGCGATCGGCTGGGACGAGAAGGGGCGCAAGCAATATCGCTACCACCTCGATTTCCGCGAGGCGCGCGAGGGCGAGAAATACGATCGCTGCGCCGATTTCGGCCGTGCCCTGCCGCTGCTGCGCGCGCGCGTGGCCGGGGATCTGGCGACGCGCGGCCTGGCCAAGGACACCGCGGTCGCCGCCGTCGTCCGCCTGCTCGATCTCGGCCGCGTGCGCGTCGGCAACGAAGGCTATGCCCGGGAGAACGAGAGCTTCGGCGCGACGACGCTGCGCAGCCGCCACGGCAAGGTGCGCGGCGCCAGGCTGACGCTGGAATATCGCGGCAAGTCCGGCAAGATGCAGAAGCTGACGATCGAGGACCGGCGCCTCGCCCGCCTCGTCCGCCGCTGCCAGGATCTGCCGGGCCAGCATCTGTTCCAGTATCTCGATGCGACGGGCGAGGCGCGCGCCGTCACCTCGTCGGACGTCAACGCCTATCTGCGGGAAGCCACCGGGGGCGACTTCACCGCCAAGCATTTCCGCACCTGGGGCGCCAGCGTCATCGCCTTCGCGGCGCTGATCGAGGCCGGGCCGGCCGGGCTGAACCTGAAGACGATGCTGGCGCCGGTCGCCGCCGCGCTGGGCAACACGCCGGCGATCGCGCGCAAGTCCTATGTCCACCCGGCGCTGATCGCCGTCGCCGCCGACGGCGGGCTGGCCGGCGCGGAACGGCCGCGGCTGCCGCGCGCGACGAAATATCTGAGCCCGGCGGAACGCGGCCTGATCGCCTTCCTCGACGCCCTGGTCGAGGCGACGGCCGCCGGGGCCGGGGCGGCGGCGGCCTAGGCGGCGGCGGCGGGGACCAGCAGCCGCCGGCAGTTCTCCAGCGTGATGGTGCGGCGATAGGCACGGCCCATCGGCGGCGTCATCAGTTCCATCATCAGGCAGCCGTCGATCCAGGTCTCGATGACCGAAAAGGCGCCGCCGACGCGCGGGCCGACCTTCATCGTCCAGCCCTCGCGCGCGCCGATGGCGAACACCGCCTCCTCGTCGAGCGCGGTGTCCATCGCGACGTGCTGGCCCGAAAAGCGCCGCACCGGGCCGAGCACGCCGATCGCCTCCTCGGCGCCGTCGCCCTCGCGCAGTTCGGTGCCGCGCGGCAGCACCTCGATCATCGAGCCGCGCTCGTCCCCGGCCACCGCCATCCAGCCGTCGTCGCTGGCCATCGGGAAGGCGAACGCCTCCCCGCCCCACAATTCGGCGATGACGACCGCCAGGCGGCGCGGATCGTCGGCTTCGAGCGAGACATGCAGCAACATGGCGAGTCGGTCCCCCCGGACGGATAGGCGGGAATATCGGTCATGGTCACCGAATTGTCACGGAGCTTTCGACCGGGCCGTCGTTCGGCGCGCCGAACGTAATTGACGTACACGTCAGGCACCGCCAGATGGCCCGCGAGGCGGACGGGCGGGAGGACGTATGGCCGGCATCGGCATCGAGGCGCTGAAGGCGAAGGCGGGCGAGCCGATCGGCACGTCCGAATGGCTGCTCGTCGATCAGCCGCTGATCGACCGTTTCGCCGACGCCACCGGCGACGACCAGTTCATCCACACCGATCCGGCCAGGGCGGCGGCGACCCCGTTCGGCGGCACGATCGCCCACGGCTTCCTCACCCTCTCGCTGCTGTCGACAATGATGGCGCGGAGCGACGTGCCGAGCCCGGACGGGGTGAAGATGGCGGTCAACTATGGCCTGAACAAGGTCCGCTTCCTCGCCCCGGTGCGGTCCGGCAGCAGGATCCGGACGCATTTCCGCCTGATCGAACTGGCCGAGAAGCGCCCCGGCCAGTTCCAGGAGACGCTGGAGGCGAGCGTCGAGATCGAGGGGCAGGACAAGCCGGCGCTCGTCGCCGAATGGATCTTCCAGCTGTTCCTCTGATCCCCTCCTCAAGCGCCAAGTCAGCCCCATAGCTCCGGCTTAGGCGGCTGCATCTTCGCGCCCTCGAAGCGGATGCCGTCGGCCCGGTCCTCCGCCAGCAGCAGCGGGCCGTCCAGGTCGACCCAGCGCGCGCCCTGCGCCGCCAGGAAGGCCGGGGCGATGCCGAGCGAGGTCGACAGCATGCAGCCGACCATGATCTCCAGCCCGGCGGCCCGCGCCGCCGCCGCCAGCGCCAGCGCCTCGGTCAGCCCGCCCGCCTTGTCGAGCTTGATGTTCACCGCCTGGTAGCGGCCGATGCAGCGCGCGAGATCGCCGCGATCCTGGCAGCTCTCGTCGGCGCATAGCGGCACCGGCGACCGCACGCCGTCGAGCAGGTGATCCTGCCCCGCCGCCACCGGCTGTTCGATCAGCTCGACGCCGAAGCGGGCGAGCGCCGCCGCCTCGGCCGCGACATCCCGTCCGGTCCACGCCTCGTTCGCATCGACGATCAGCCGCGCTTCCGGCGCGCCCCGCCGCACCGCCGCCACCCGATCGAGATCGCCGTCGCCGGCGAGCTTCAGCTTGAGGAGCGGATAGCGCCCGGCGGCGGCGCGCGCATCCGCCTCCATTCGCGCCGGCCCGCCGAGCGAGATGGTGAAGGCGGTGAGCAGGGGGCGAGGCTCGGCGAGACCCGCCAGCGCCCAGGCCGGCCGGCCCTCCCGCTTGGCGGCGAGATCGCGAAACGCCGCGTCCAGTGCGTTGCGCGCCGCCCCGCGCGGCATCCGCGCCAGCGTTTCGGGGATGACGGCAGCGGCGGCGAGGATGGCGTCGCGCACGCCCTCGGCGGTCTCGCCATGATAGTAGATCGGCGTCCCCTCGCCCCGCCCGATCGCGACGCCGTCCGACACCTCGGCCACGACGACGTCGACATGCGTCCGGGCGCCGCGCGCGATGGTGAAGGCGCCGGCGACGGGCCAGCGCTCGATCCGGGCGGTGATATGCGTTGGAGGTTCGACCGCCATCCCGATGTCCAGGTGAGCCCTCCCCTACAAGGGAGAGGTTGGGGTGGGGCCTCTCCGCGAACGCCGCGCCGGCGGACAGGCCCCACCCCCACCCCCCGGCCCCTCCCCTGAAAGGGAGGGGTGGTTCGTCAAGTCGTGTTCCCGCGATACGGCGCGGCCGGATCGCGCGGGATCGGGCGTTCGCCGGGCAGCGGCCAGAGCGTGCGCGGCAGGAGGCGAGCGGTCCTGTCGAAGGCGGCGCGGACCTCGCGCCGCTGGAGGAAGTTGGTCCACAGCAGCCGGAGCCGCGAATCGCCGGCGCCGAACAGCGCCCCGCCCGGCTGGAACTGGTCGGCCATCCGCTCGGCGCCCTCGTTCGTCGCCAGCGTCCTGACGGCGATGGCCGAGGCCTCGTCCGCCCGGCCGGCGCATAGCAGGCCCTCCACCGCCGCCGGCTCGTTATCCGCGACCGACTTCACCAGCAGGTCGGCCGAGGCCCTGGCCTCGTCGCGCCGGCCCAGCGCCTGGAGCGTGCAGACCTCGGTACGCCTCAGCCACCCCTTGCCCCAGCCGTTATAGGGTCCGCCGGGCGCCAGCCCGTCGCGCGCGACCTTCAGCCCCTCCGCATCGCGGCCCGCCTCGTTCAGCAATTCGGCCAGGACGATGGACGCCCCCGCCGCGCCCCGCGTCGCCGCCGGATCGAGCGCCGCCAGCGCCGCCAGCCGGGCGATCGCGCGCTGGCGATCGCCGGCCGCCGCCAGAGCGCGGGCCTGGAGCCGGACCGTCTCGGTCGCCTCCTCGCTCATCCCCGCGACGATCTCGACCTGATCGCCGAGCGCCGCCGCATCGATGTTCCGGCCGAGCAGGACATAGGCGCGGACGGCATCGCGACGCGCCCGCTCGTCGCCGGGGCTGTTGGCGTAGAGTTCCAGACGCCGGCCGGCGAAGCCGTCCACCGCCTTCGTGCCGTGCGGACCCATCCGCTCCTCGATCTCGGGCCAGAGCGGCTGGAAGCGGCGGACGATCGCCATGTCGAACAGATATTCCGGCATCTCGATATTGCCGAGCAGCTGCGCCGCCTCGTCCTTCCTGCCGTCGTCGAGCAGCCGGCCGATGGCGAGTTCGGCCAGGCCGTCGCGCAGGTCCGGCTTGTCCGCCGGCCGCCAGTCGACCCGCGCCAGCGCCACGGCGGCGCGATCGCGCGGGCCGAAGTCGCGGCGGACGGTGAGGTTCTGCGACGCCATCTCCCACACCGCGCCCGGCACCAGCAGCAGCGCCTGCGGATCGTCGGCGGCGAGCGTCGCCATCTGGTCCGCCACGTCGGCGAAGCGCGCCTCGTCCGCCGCCACCAGCACGCCCAGGCTGCGCACCGCCCGGTCGCGCGGGGCGAGGACGGCAAGCGCCTTCTGCAACGCGGACACCTCCGCGCCACGTCCCGCCGGGCCGAGGCAGCGCAGGCGGAACAGCTGCACCGGCAGCCGCTGTTCGGCGCCGAGGGCGGGCACCAGCGGATCGAGCAGCGCCAGCGCCCCCCGGCAATCGTTGTTCTGCGCCAGCCGGATCGCCTGGCCCAGCGCCTGCCCCAGCACCCCCGGCGCCACCCCGGCAGCCGGCGCCGGCGTCGGCACGGCAAGCGGCGGCGGCAGGGTCGGCACCGCGCCGGCGGGCACCGCCACGGCGGCGGCGAGGATCAGGGCGAGACGCTCAACCATCGGCACGCGCGATCCAGCCTTCCACCACCGGCGCGATCTCGTCGCGCCAGCGGCGGCCGTTGAACATGCCGTAATGGCCGGCGCCCGCCGCCATGTGATATCGCTTGGCATCGTCGGGCAGCGCGGTGGCGATGTCGAGCGCCGCCTTCGTCTGGCCGAGGCCGGAGATGTCGTCCCGCTCGCCCTCGATCGCCAGCAGCGCGACGTCGGTGATCGCCGCCGGATCGACCCGCTGCCCGCGATGCATCAGCTCGCCCTTGGGAAGCGCGTGGCGCTGGAACACCTGCTCCACGGTCTGGATGTAGAACTCCTCGGTCATGTCGCAGACCGAACGATATTCGGCATAGAACGCCTTGGTCGCATCCGCCTCCTCGCCGTCGCCAGCGACCAGATGCTTGAACATGCCGTAATGGCTCATCAGGTGGTTGCCGAGATTCATCGTCATGAAGCCGGCGAGCTGGAGGAAGCCCGGATAGACCCGCCGGCCGGCGCCCGGATAATAGAGCGGCACGGTGGCGATGGCGTTCTGGCGGAACCAGGCGAGCGGCCGCTGCGTCGCCAGCGTGTTGACCGCCGTGGGTGCCGCGCGCGTGTCGATCGGCCCGCCCATCATGGTGAGCGTGCGCGGCCGCGCCGGATGCCCGGCCGCCGACATGACGGCGGCGGCGGCGAAGGCCGGCACCGACGGCTGGCACACCGCCAGCATGTGAGCGCCGGGGCCGATCTCCTCCAGGAACGCGATCAGATAGTCGATATAGTCGTTGAGGTCGAAGCGGCCGTCGGCCTGCGGCACCGCCCTCGCATCGCGCCAGTCGGTGATGTAGACGTCGTGGCCGGGCAGCATCCGCTCCACCGTGCCGCGCAGCAGCGTGGCGTAATGGCCGGACATCGGCGCCACGATCAGCAGGCGGGGGCCGCCGTCGACGCCCTCGCGGCGGAAACGCTTCAGCTGGCCGAAGGGCTTGCGCAGCACGATCTCCTCGGTCACCGCCACCTCGCGACCGTCGACCGTCGTGGTCGTGAAGCCGAAGGCGGGCTTGCCGTAGGACATGGCGGCATGGGCGAAAACGTCCAGCCCGCTCGCCACCAGCGGCGCCATGGCGACGTGGCTCCACGGGTTGGCCGGGTTGTGCATCCACTCGGAGCCGAGATTCGCCATCACGCTGGCACCCGCCATCCACGATTTCTGTAACTCGTAGACGTCATAGAGCATCAGGCGCGTTCCTCATTCCGCCGCCGCGTGGGGAGCGATGCTCCGCCAAGCCGGGTCGATCCCTCTAGCGTGTCGCGACGATGACAGCAAAGAGCGCATAAGCCGTTACAACCGCCCGGCGCGCGCGACGGGTCCGATGGAAGGTTCTCTCGCCCGCGCTTCTCCTCTAGGCTCGGCCCCAAGATGCTGACGCTGCCCAACATCCTGACCATGTCGCGCATCGTCGCGGTGCCGCTGCTGGTGGCGCTGCTGTGGCATCCCCAGCCGGTCCATTACGCCATCTGCTTCGCCCTCTACGTGCTGATGGGGGTGACGGATTATTTCGACGGCTATCTCGCCCGCGCGCAGGGGACGGTGTCGAAGCTGGGCGTGTTCCTCGATCCGATCGCCGACAAGATCATGGTGGCCGCCGTCATCGTCATGCTGATCTTCACCCGCGACATCGCCGAGTGGAACGTGGTCGCCGCCCTCATCATCCTGATCCGCGAGATCGCGGTGTCGGGGCTGCGCGAGTTCCTCGCCCAGCTCTCCGTCTCGATCCCGGTGTCGAAGCTCGCCAAGTGGAAGACGACCTTCCAGCTGGTGTCGCTGGGCGGCGTCATCCTGGCGGGCGCGGTGCCGGAACTGCCGGCGGTCCGCTTCGTCGGGCTGTTCAGCCTGTGGGCGGCGGCGCTGCTGACGCTGGTGACCGGGTGGGATTATCTGCGCGACGGCCTGAAGCATATGGACTGATGGCGGTGCGGCTCGCCTATTTCGCCTGGGTGCGCGAACGGATCGGCGTCGCCGGCGAGACGGTCTCGCCGCCGGCGGAGGTGACGACGGTGGCGGCGCTGGTGACGTGGCTGGCGACGACGAGCCCCGCCCACGCGGCGGCGCTGGCGGAGCCGGGCCGGCTGCGCGCGGCGATCGACGAGCGGTTCGTCGGCATGGACGCCGCAATCGCCGGCGCGGGCGAGGTGGCGATCTTCCCGCCGGTGACGGGCGGATGATGATCGACGTCCGCGTCCAGGCGGAACCGTTCGACAGCGGCGGCGCGCTGGCCGCGCTCGGCGCGCTGGGCGGCGGGGCGGTGGCGAGCTTCACCGGCATCGTCCGCGGCGACGGCGGGCTGGTCGAGCTGGCGCTGGAGCATCATCCCGGCATGACGGCGCGGATGCTGGAGGAGACGGCGGCGGAGGCGGCGCGGCGCTGGCCGCTGCTCGGCATCGTGCTGATCCATCGCCACGGGCCCCTCTTCCCCGGCGATCCGATCGTGCTGGCCGCCGCCGCCTCGCCCCACCGCGCGGCGGCGCTGGAGGCCTGCGGGTTCCTGATCGACCGCGCCAAGACGTCCGCGCCGTTCTGGAAGCGGGAGCGGTTCGCCGACGGGACGACGCGATGGGTGGAGGCGCGGGCGGAGGACGATGCGGCGGCGGCGCGGTGGGGGTGATGTGAGCAGGCCGTTCCCCGGCGCAGGCCGGCGCCAGTCGGGAAGGCCGAGGCGACGGAGCGCGGCGGGCGTCGCCGGCGGCGTCCCCCGACCGGCGCCGGCCTGCGCCGGGGAACGCTTCGTGACTACGCCGCCCGGTATCGCCACAGCAGCAGCGGCCGCGCCAGCGCCAGTCCGGCGAGGAAGCCGCCGATATGCGCGGCGACGGCCACCGTTCCGGATACCCCCGGCAGGGTCGCGAGGCCGACCAGCAGTTGCAGCCCGATCCACGCCGCCGCCAGCCACAGGACGTGGAGCGCGCGCGCCGGGATCGGCCCCCAGCCCTGCGTCCGCTGCTTGCCGTAGAGCAGCGCATAGGCGCCGACCACGGCCGACACCGCGCCGCTGGCCCCGATCATCGGCACCGGCGAGGACGGCCCGGCGAGGAACTGCGCCAGCGCCGCGCCATAGGCGCCGAGCCCATAGAGCAGCAGCAGCCCGCGCGGACCCAGCGCCGCCTCGACGAAGCGGCCGCAAAAGCCCAGCATCAGCATGTTGAAGGCGACGTGCAGGACGTTGGCGTGGACCAGCGTCGCGGTCAGCGGCGTCAGGATCGCCGGCATCGCGAAGGGCAGCCACTGGACCCCGACGAAACGCGCCGCGACGAAGCCGCCCATCAGCGCGGCATAGTCGGTCGCCCGCGTCAGCGCGATCATCAGGTGGATCGCGACGGTGGCCGCGACCAGCCACACGGTGGCGCGCGGCGGCGGAAGCTGCATGGCGCGGGCTGCCCCCCCCCCGACGCGGTCAGATGAACTCGATCTTGGCGACGGAGTAGTAACGGTCGCCCGACGGCACCGTCACCTCGACGTCCTCGTCCACCTTGCGCCCGATCAGCGCGCGGCCGAGCGGCGAGTTGTAGGAGATGCGCGACTGCTTGGCGTCGGCCTCGGTCTGGCCGACGATCTGGTAGACGATCTCCTTCTCGTCCTCGTCGATCAGCGTCACCGTCGCGCCGAACACCACCTTGTCGCCCGACAGGTCGCGCGGATCGATCACCGTCGCGCGGCTCAGCTTGTCCTCGATGTCGGCGATCGACGCCTCGATCTGGCCCTGGCGCTCCTTGGCGGCGTGATATTCGGCGTTCTCGCTCAGGTCGCCATGCGCGCGCGCTTCCTCGATCGCGTCGATGATGGTCGGCCGTTCCTGTTTCAGGCGGTGCAGCTCGTCGCTGAGCATCCGGTGGCCGACAGCCAGCATCGGCATCTTCTCGACGGTCGCCATGAGGGAGCCTTTCGTAGCAATAGGTCGGACCGGCGGCCGGATCGCGGCCGCCACGCCATGTTCGCCGATGTGGGATCAATCGCGTGGGCGAAGATAATATTGCTGCAAGGCCCTGACTTCAAGGGGCCTGTCCCGCAACGCCGCGATCGCCCGTGCCGCCGCGACGCTGGCGGCGGCGGTGGTGAAATAGGGAATGCGTTGGCCGAGCGCGGACATGCGGATCGCCCGGCTGTCCTCCAGCGACTGCCAGCCCTCGGTGGTGTTGAAGATGAGGGCGATGCCGCCGTCCTTGATCCGGTCGACGATATGCGGCCGCCCCTGCGCCACCTTGTTAACCCGTTCCACCGCCACGCCGGCGGCGGCGAGGAAGTCCGCCGTCCCCCGCGTCGCGACGATGGCGAAGCCGAGATCGGCGAGCAGCCGCACGCCCGGCAGCACGACCGGCTTGTCCCCCTCCTTCACCGACACGAACAACGTGCCGCCGTCGGGCAGGACGGTGCCGGCGCCGAGCTGCGCCTTGGCGAAGGCCATGTCGAAATCGGCGTCGATCCCCATCACCTCGCCGGTCGACTTCATCTCCGGCGACAGCACCGGGTCGACGCCGGGAAAGCGCGCCCAGGGGAACACCGCCTCCTTCACCGCGACATGGGCGACGTCGCGGTCGATGCGGGGCAGGTCGGCCAGCATCTCGCCGGCCATGACGCGGGCGGCGATCTTGGCGATGGGCTGGCCGATCGCCTTGGCGACGAAGGGCACGGTGCGGCTGGCGCGCGGGTTGACCTCGATCAGGTAGACCAGATCCTCCTTCACCGCGAACTGGATGTTCATCAGCCCGCGCACATGCAGCGCCTCGGCGAGCAGGCGCGTCTGCCGCTCGATCTCGGCGATGACCGCCGGCGTCAGGCTGTGCGGCGGCAGCGAGCAGGCGCTGTCGCCGGAATGGACGCCGGCCTCCTCGATATGCTGCATCACGCCGGCGACCACCGTCTCGGTGCCGTCGCAGATCGCGTCCACGTCGACCTCGACCGCGTCGCGCAGATACTGGTCGATCAGCACCGGGCTGTCGCCCGACACCTGCACCGCGGTCTGGATGTAATGTTCGAGCTGGCCCGGCCCCTCGACGATCTCCATCGCGCGGCCGCCCAGCACGTAGGACGGACGCATCAGCACCGGATAGCCGACGCGATCGGCCATCAGCAGCGCCTCTTCCCGGCTGCGGGCGATGCCGTTGCGCGGCTGGCGCAGGCCCAGCCGCGCGATCAGGCCGGCGAAGCGCTCGCGATCCTCGGCCAGGTCGATCGCGTCGGGGCTGGTGCCGAGGATGGGGATGCCGGCATCCTCCAGCTCCTGCGCCAGCTTCAGCGGCGTCTGCCCGCCGAACTGGACGATCACGCCGTGGAGCGTGCCGGCGGACATCTCGACATGGAGGATCTCCAGCACGTCCTCGACCGTCAGCGGCTCGAAATAGAGCCGGTCGGAGGTGTCGTAGTCGGTCGAGACGGTCTCCGGGTTGCAGTTGACCATGATCGTCTCGTAGCCCGCGCCACCATTCTCCTTGGAGCCGAGCGCGAAGCAGGCGTGGCAGCAGCAATAGTCGAACTCGATCCCCTGGCCGATCCGGTTCGGCCCGCCGCCCAGGATGACGACCTTCCTGGCCGCCGTCGGCTGGCTCTCGCATTCGGGCGCGCCGAAAGCCGGCGCCTCGTAGGTGGAATACATATAGGGCGTGCGGGCGTCGAACTCGGCGGCGCAGGTGTCGATCCGCTTGAACACGGGCCTGACGCCCAGCCGGTGGCGGAGCGCGCGGACCTCCTGTTCGGTGATGCCGCCGGTCATCGCCGCCAGCGCATCGTGGACGATGCCGGAACCGCGCGCCTGCACCCGGCCCATGACGCCCATGTTGGCCGAACGGAGCGCCAGCCAGGCGAGCCGCTTGTCGGAAAAGCCCATCGCCTTCAGCCGGCGGAGCGGCGCCGCCTCGGTCGGCAGCCCGTCGCGGGCGACGCCGTCCTCGGCCGCGACGATCTCGGCCAGCCGATCGAGGAACCAGGGATCGTAGCCGGCGAGGCGGTTTACGTCGGCGACGGTGAACCCCTCGCGCAGCGCCTGCGCCGCCACCAGCAGCCGGTCGGGCGTGGCGCGGGACAGCGCCGCCTCGACCTGCGCCCGCGGCGCGCCCTTCAGCCGATCGACGATGTTGAGGCCGGCCAGCCCCGTCTCCAGCCCGCGCAGCGCCTTTTGCAGGCTCTCGTGGAAGTTGCGGCCGATCGCCATCACCTCGCCGACCGACTTCATCGCGGTCGACAGATTGTCCTCGGCGCCCTTGAACTTCTCGAAGGCGAAGCGGGGGATCTTGGTGAC
>CAXTHU010000003.1:0-41222 GCA_964244125.1 uncultured Sphingomonadaceae bacterium | reverse complement strand
GTTCTTGCCGAACAGGGTCCCTTGCGGCCCGCGCAGCACCTCGATCTGCTCGATATCGGTGAAGTCGAAGGCGGCGGTGGCCGGGCGGGCGTGATAGACCTGGTCGACGTAGAAGCCGACCCCCGGCTCCAGCCCGTCATTGGCCTGGCTGACCGCGACGACGCTCGATCCCAGGCCGCGGATGGTGAAGGCGGTGTTGCGCGGGTTGGCCGAGCTGTAGTTGAGCGACGGGACCAGGATCGAGAGTTGCTGGGTGTTCACCGTGTAGGATCGGTCGAGCAGATCGCCGCCGACGACCGACAGCGAGCCGGGGACGGACTGCGCATCCTCCGCCCGGCGGCGCGCGGTGACGATGATCGCCGGCAGCGTGTCCGTGCCGCGGTCCATGCCGGCGTCGGCGCCGGGGCGGGCGGGCGCGGTCGCCCCGGCCGCGTTCTCCGCCTGGGCATGCAGCGGTGCCGCCAGGCCGAGCGCGAGCAGCAGCGATGTTCCGACGACGATCCGCAAAGCCATGTTCCCCCGATTCCGGCAAGTGCTGTATTCGGCGGGATATAGAGAGTCCATGGCCTTGATTTCGGTCGCCAAGCCGGCTTGCGGCGCAGGCGTCGCGCTTCTGGATCCCGACTTCCGTCGGAATGACGATTCCTCTAGCCACCTGCCGATGGAGGCGCACCCATGTCCATCGTCGGCCCGCTGCGGCTGAAGGCGCAGATCATGTGCGGCGACGAGCCGGCCATCGGCCCGGGCAAGGCGCTGGTGCTGGAGGCGATCGACCGCGCCGGCTCGATCTCGGCCGCCGGGCGCGACGTCGGCATGAGCTATCGCCGCATCTGGCTGCTGGTCGACAGCATGAACCGCTGCTGGGACGAGCGGCTGGTCGAGACCGCCATCGGCGGCGGCGCCGATCGCGGCGCGCGGCTGACGGCGCGGGGGCGGGACGTGCTGGCGGCATTCCGCGCGCTGGAGGCGCGGCTGGAGCGGGCGGCGTTCGAGGGCGATTACGCGGCGCTGGTCGCGGGGATCAGGGCGGCGCCGCGAGGGGAGTGAACTGCATGATCGTGCCATTCCCGTGCTCCCGCGCAGGCAGGAGCACCGGGGAAAATCGGCTCAATCCCCGCCCGTCGCCTCCTCCGCCCCCGGCATCGATCCGCCGAAGCCCCCCGTCTGCCACCAGTAGGGCGGGCGCACGCGCGTCCCCGTCACCACCTCGTTCATCGTCACGGGATCATACAGCCGCCCGCCCAGCATCACGCGATATACCTTGTCGCTGTTGCGGATATCGACGGTGGGGTCGGCGTCCAGCACGACGAGGTCGGCGAGCTTGCCGACCTCCAGCGAGCCGACGTCGTGCGCATAGCCGAGCGAGGTGGCCGGCATGATGGTGCCGGCGCGCAACGCCTCGACCGGGCTCCAGCCGCCGCGGACGAAGGACCACATCTCCCAATGCGGCCCCAGCCCCGCCTGCTGGCCGTGGGCGCCGATCGACACCTGCACGCCCAGATCGGCGAGCTTCCCCGCCTCCCGCGCGCTGGCGGCGTCGACGAAATCCTCCTCCGGCGCCATCGTCCGCCGGGCGTTGCGCGCGGCGAGCAGCGCCGGCGGCTCGTGCCTCGACAGCAGCGGGTGGTGGATGACGTCCATATGCTGGCGCCAGTAGGGATCGCCGGCCAGCCCGCCGAAGGTCACCACCAGCGTGGGCGTGTAGTTGGTCTTCGTCTGCGACCAGAAGCTCAGCAGGTCGTCGTAGAAGCGGTCGAGCGGCAGGTTGTGCTCGACGGTGGCGTTGCCGTCCTGGATGTGGGTGACGTCGAGCGCGTAGAGCGAGCCGCCCTCGGGCACGACCTCCATATCCTCGGCCTGCGCGGCGGCGACGACCATCTGGCGCTGGTCCCGCCGGGGCTGGTTGTAGTTCTTGACGCTGTGCGCGCCCTCCGCCTTCAGCCGGCGGACGTCGGCCAGCGCATCGTCATATGAATTGATCTCGGCATATACCTCGGGCGATTTGGCGCCGTAGATGATCTCGCCGGTGGAGAAGGTGCGCGGGGCGAGGATTTTCCCCGCCCGCTGCATCTCGGCCGCGACGAAGATCTCGGCGGCGCGGGCGGACGGATCGTGGATGGTGGTGGTGCCCATCGCCAGGTTGACGATCGACGACCAGTTCGCCTGCGGGATCAGGTCGTCCTCGCCCTGCGGTCCGTGGGCGTGGGCGTCGATCAGGCCGGGGATGATCGTCTTGCCGGTGACGTCCACCGTCTTCGCGCCGGCGGGCACGCCGATCTGGCCACGCGGGCCGACGGCGAGGATGCGGTCGCCGCGCAGCACGATGACGCCGTCGTCGACGATGCCGCCGGACTTGTCAGCCATCGTGACGATGCGCGCGCCGGTGAGCGCGATCAGGCCGGTCGGCTTGTCGGCGGCGACGTCCATCGACAGCGACACGCCGGTCGCGGGCGCGCGGAACTTCGCCGCGCCCTCGGCCGGCGGGGCGTCGCCGAAGAGCGCGGCGATGTCGGCGGTGAAGAGCGTCGGCCCCAGGCTCCAGTGGAGCCGGCGGCCGCCGTCGGACCAGTTGATGAAGTCGGCGCCGTCGCCGCTGACCCGCGTCACCGGCAGCGGCCCGCCCTTGGGATCGGCCGACACGTCTTGCGTGCCGGGCATCAGCGGCATGACGAAGGCCTGGTAGTTCTGGCGGAAGGCGACGAAGTCGCCGGCGGGCGAGACCTGATAGTCGTTGACCAGATCGCCGGTGGCATGGACGCGCTTCGCCTCGCCGTTCAGGTCGGTGCTGACGAGCTGGCGCTTGCCCTTGTCCGACATCAGCATGAACAGCCGGTCGTCGGCCGCGCCGAACTGCGGCTCGGCGCCGTCCTTCGCGATGCGGATCATGGCGCCGCCGGTCGCGGCGATGCGATAGACGCCGGGATCGTCCGAGCCGCGGGCGGCGGTGAGCGGGCCGGCCTCGCGCCGCTCGAAGACGATGGTCTTACCGTCCGGGGAGAAGCGGGGGAGAGCATAGTGGCCGGGCCGCGCCGTCACGTCGCGCGCGGCGCCGCCGGCGGCGGGGACGGTGCGGATTTGGCCCAGGCCGGCGTCGGTCCAGCCGACGAAGGCGATCGTCCGGCCGCCGCGCGACCAGCTCGGGACCCGCTCGAACCCGGCCGCGTCGCCCTTTACCAGCCGGCGGGCGGCGCCCGCTCCGTTCGGCTTCAGCCAGAGCTTGCCGAGCGTCTCGAACACGATCCGGCGGCCGTCGGGCGAGACGCTCGCCCAGCGCGGCATCTTCGTGCCGAAGCGATCCGGCGCGACCTCGATCCGCGGGTGGACGGCGTCGATGACGATGCGGGTATCGTCGATGCGGAAGGGGATCACACGCGCGCCCGTGCCGTCGGCGCCGACCCGCATGATCTTGCCGCCGGCCCAGAACACCACGCTGGCGCTGTCCGGCGTCCAGGCCATGTCGGGATAGACGCCGAGGACCGCCCAGGTCTCCTGCACGTCCTGGTCGAGCGCGTCGTGGATCTTGCGCTCCTCGCCGGTGACCAGGTCCTTCACGTAGAGCTTGGACCGCGCCCGCTCGCGTCGGACGAAGGCGATCTTCTTCCCGTCCGGCGAGGGCGTCGGGCGGACCGAACCGCCGAAGCCGGATACCGCCGTCGACACCTCCCCCGTATCGATGTCGTAACGCTCGATGTCGAACAGCTCGGTATTGGAATCCTGGGCATATTCGAAGATCGGGCCGGGGGTGACGTTGCGCGTGTAGAAGATGCTCTTCCCGTCGGCGGCGTAGACCGGCTCGCCCAGTTCCTTTTGCAGCTGCTCGCTGGCCCGCTTCACCAGCGGCACGCCGCCGCCGCCCGAGACGTGGTAGAGCCACAGCTCGCCGGTGCCGAGCGAGCGGCCGGTGGTGAAGTGCTTCCTGGCGACGATGAAGCGGCCGTCCGGGCTCCACGACGGCTGGTTGAGCAGGCGGAAATCCTCCTTCGTCACCTGGCGCTTGTCGCCGCCGTCGACGTTCATCACCCAGATATTGTCGCCGCCGCCGCGATCGGAGGTGAAGGCGATGCGCCGGCCGTCGGGGGAGAAGCGCGGCTGCTGCTCATAGGCCAGGCCCTCGGCGATGCGGGTCGGCGTGCCGCCGGCGATCGGCATCGTGTAGATGTCGCCGAGCAGGTCGAAGGCGATCGTCCGGCCGTCGCGCGAGACGTCGACGTTCATCCAGGTGCCCTGGTCGACGGCGATGCGGATCGCGCGCGTCTTCATGCCGGGCGGGGCGCTCACGTCCCATTTGGGCGGCTTCGGCGTCGTTGCGGGAACGGGCGCGATGCGCGCGGTGGAGACGACCGGGCCGGCGGCCTGTTCGGGGTTCAGCACCTGGTTCTCGGGCGCCTGCGCCTTATCGATCGGCCTTTCGGACGGCGGCGCCTGCGCGATCGCAGGACCCAGCGCGAGTACGGCGGCGATCGTTGCGGTTACCCGATATTTCATGCCGTTTTCCATCATCCGCCGTTCGATCTTGAAACCATAACCGTTCGTCCTGAGTAGTCACTGAGCTTGTCGAAGTGACGTATCGAAGGACTGCCCGGCACCCATCCTTCGATACGGGTCTTCGACTTCGCTCAGCCCCTACTCAGGACGAACGGAGAGAAGGGTGGAGCGGCACACCTTACGCATCCACCACCTCGAACACCTCGTCCGGTTTGGTCGCCAGCTCCATCCAGTCCAGCTCCTCCTCCAGCCGGTAGAACACGTCGTCGGCCAGTTCGCCCTTCGCGCGCAACGCGACGATGAGGTTGCGCTGCGCCGCGACGACGCGGTCCATCGCCTCGTCGTGGCGGGTGCGGCCCTGCGGATCGTCGGTATCGGTCATGTCGATCGCCGCGCCAAGCCGGGCGCGCAGCGCGGCGGCCTTCTTGGGCGATTCGCGGTCGGCGGCGGCGATGCCCGCCTCCAGCATCCGCCGGCGCGCCTCGGACAGTTCCTCGCGCAGGCTGTCGTCGCTGCCGGTGATGCCGAGCAGGTGCATCAGCGGCCGGAGCGTCAGCCCCTGGAGGACGAGCGTGCCGAGCACGACGCCCATCGCCGTCAGCATGATGAGGTCGCGGCCGGGAAACCCGGCGGGGAGCGCGAAGGCGGTGGCCAGCGTCAGCAGGCCGCGCATCCCGCACCAGGAGACGAGGAAGGTGATGCGCCACGGCGCCGGCTCGACCTGCCAGACCGGGCGCCGCCGGCGCCATAGCAGCCCCATCGCCGCGCGATAGCCGAACAGCGACAGGAACCGCGTGGCGATCACGATGGCCAGGATCAGCAGCGCGAAGCCGATGGCATGGGCGGTGTCGCCATGCAGCCGCGCCAGCAGCGGCCGCACCTGGAGGCCCATGAGCAGGAAGGCGAGGACGTTCAGCCCGAACACCATCACCGCCCAGACGGCATAGGACCGCACCCGGTCCCGCGCCGTCGTCCGCCGCTGGGCGGCGCGCGCCATGTACATGGCATAGGCGATGACGGCGAGGACGGGGGAGACGTGCAGCCGATCGGCCACCAGCCACACGCCGAAGGTGGCGGTGAACTGGGTGACGACGCCCGACAGCGTGCCGGCGAAGATGGGCGAGACGCGCGCGTAGATCCAGCCGAGCGCCAGCCCGAGCAGGATGCCGCCCGGAACGGCGGCGGCCAGCCCGACGGCGCCGCCCTGCGGCGCCTGGTTCATGGCGAGCGCCACGGCGCCGTCGAACAGGATCAGCGCGGTGGCGTCGTTCAGCAGGCTCTCGCCGCGCAGCACGAGCGAGCTGCTCCGCGGAAAGCCGAGCTGGCCGATGACGGCGTTGGCCGCGACCGCGTCCGGCGGCGAGACGATCGCGCCGAGCGCCACGGCGGCGGCCAGCGGCAGGCCGCCGACCAGCCAGCCGGCCATGGCGACCGTCGCCGTCGTCGCCAGCACCGCGCCGACCGCGAGGAAGAGCAGCGGGATCCACAGCCGTCTCAGATCCGTCGGCGCGGTGTCGTAGGCCGCGTCGAGGAGCGCGGGGGCGATGAAGACGGCGAGCGCCAGATGCGGGTCGATCGCCACCACCGGCGCGAAGGGGAGCAGCGTCGCCATCGCCCCGGCGAGCGCCAGCAGCGTCGGATAGGGCACACCGAGCCGGCGCGACCCGGCCAGCAGGAACGCCGCGACGAACAGCAGCGCGATCAGGCTTTCGAACAGCGCCATGTCAACCCCGGTCCAGCAGCGCGATCGCCTCGCCCGCGGCGCGGACGCCGCTTTCAAAGGCGCCGTGGGCGGTGGAGAAATCGGTCGGGTGGGTCGCCTCGCCGGCGAGGAGGATGCGGCCGAGCAAGGGCGCGGCCAGCGCGGCGCGCGCGGCGGCATGGCCGGGCAGCGCGTGGCTGTAGCTGCCGCCGATCCAGTCCGCCCGCCGCCATGCCGAGCCGGTGAGCGGCTTGAGCCTGGCGGCGAGATCGTGACCGAGGAGCGCGGTCAGCTCCTCGACCGCGAAGGCGAAAGCGGCGGCGAGACCGTCGCGCTCCAGCGCCTCGGCGCCGCCGCCGCCGTAGAAACACTCGATCACCGGCCGGCCGAAGGGCATCAGGTAATAGCTGCCGGTGGCCGCGTCGCGCGGGTTGCCGAGGAGATGCCCGTCCGGCTCCAGCCCATGGCCCTCGCCCAGACCCAGGAACAGCTTGTCGGCGAGACCCAGCGGCAGCCGCGCGGCGGCGTGGAGGTGGTCGGCGGCGACGGCGGGAAGCGCGGGGCGGCCGGCGGCCAGCATGGCGGTGGAGACCGTGACGATCGCCGCGTCCGCGTCGATCGGCCCGGCGGGGGTGTCGAGGCGGACGCCGCGCCCGCGTTCGGCGATGGCCGTGACGGGGGTGGCGAGGCGGCAGGGGACCGGCGGCAGGCTGGCGGCGACGAGCGTGCCGTAGCCCTCGCGGACCCGCCAGTTGGTCTCGCTGGCGGCGGCGTCATAGGCGAGATAGTCGGCGACCGAGAGCCGGTCGAGCCTGGCGCCGTTGATGTAGCCGCTCAGCGCCTCGGCATGGTCGTTCCATTCGTCGCCGGGCACGAGCGCGTCGGCGGCGCGGTCGCTGCCGGGCGGGGCGTGTTCGAGGCGGTGCTGGAATGCCGTCCAGGTCGCGGTCGCGGCCCGCTGCTCGGCGGGCGTGAAGCCGAGGTCGCGATATTGCGTGCGCCAAGCGGTCGGCGCGCGATCGACCGTCAGGCCGCCCGCCTCGGCCAGCCGCGTCCACGGGTTGCGCTCGGCCGAGTGGAGCCAGCCGCAGCCGAGGTCGAGCGGCATCCCCGCCACCCCTTGCGTCCACGCCCGCCCGCCGATCCGGCCGCTCGCCTCGAGGACGATCACCGACCGGCCCGCCGCCGCCAGCGCCCGCGCCGCCGCGACCCCGGCCGCCCCCGCGCCGACGATGGCGACATCGAAATCATGGCTCATTGCTTGAGGATAGTGAGAGAGCAGGACGGGCACCATCCCCTCATCCGCCATGCCGAAACAAGTTCAGGATGACGGTGACGGTTGGAGCGGGTCTTCACGATCGCTGACTTCCCGCTTAATATACCGCGACAACCAGGGGAAGCAGTCATGCGGTCGGTTCCAGGGATTTCGGCGTTCGCACTGATGATGCTGGCGATGCCGGGGAACGCGGCCCCCGCGGCCGGCACCTACACCGCCGCGCAATTCTACCGGACGACGAACTACCGCATCGGCGGGTTCGCGCAGGATGCGTTCACCCACGACGGCAAGTCGCTGCTGATCTCGTCGGATCAGGACGGCATCTTCAACGCCTACCGGCTGCCGCTGGCGGGGGGCAAGCCGATCGCGCTGACGCGATCGACCACCGACGCGACCTACGCCGTCACCGCCTTTCCCCATGACGGCCGGGTGCTGGTGACGCATGACGGCGGCGGCGACGAGCTGAACCATGTCTACGTGCGGCAAGCCGACGGCGCGCTCCTCGACCTGACGCCGGGCGCCAAGGTGAAGGCGGATTTCGTCGGCTGGACCGCCGATGGCGCGACGTTCTTCCTCACCTCCAACGCGCGCGATCCCGCCGCCTTCGACGTCGTCGCCTATGACGCCGCCACGCTGAAGCCGCGGACGGTGTTCGAGAACAAGGGCGGGTTCAACGTCGGCGCGGTGTCGCCGGACGGCGGCAGGGTGGCGTTGCTGAAGTCCATCACCAGCGCCAATTCGGACCTCTACGTCGCCGATCTGGCCGGCGGCGCGCCGCGCCTCGTCACGCCGCACGAGGGCAACGTCGCCTACAGCGTGTCGGACTTCACGCCCGATTCGAAGGGCCTGATCTTCACCAGCGACGAGGGTGGCGAGTTCGCCCGCGCCTATACCTACGACCTGGCCGCCGGCACCAGGGCCGAACTGGTCAAGGCCGACTGGGACGTGAGCTTCGTCACCTATTCGCCCAAGGGCCGCTACCGCATCGCCTCGGTCAACGCCGACGCGTCGAGCGTGCTGACGATGGTCGATACGCGGACGGGCGGGGCGGTGGCGCTGACCGGGCTGCCGGCGGGCGACATCAGCGCCGTGCGGTTCAACGCCGACGAGACGCTGGCGGCCTTCGTCGTCGCCTCCGACACCTCGCCGGCCGACATCTTCGTCGCCGACGTGGCGTCCGGCAAGGCGCGCCGGCTGACCACCGCGCTGAACCCCGCGATCCGCGAGGCGGACCTGGTCCAGGCGCGGGTGGTACGCTTTGCCGGCGAGGGCGGGGTGCAGGTGCCGGGCATCCTCTACCGGCCGAAGGCCGCGTCGGCGGCGCATCCGGCGCCGGCGGTCGTCTATGTCCATGGCGGGCCGGGCGGGCAGAGCCGGCGCGGCTATTCCGCGTCGATCCAGCATCTCGTCAACCATGGCTATGCCGTGCTGGCGGCGAACAACCGCGGATCGAGCGGCTACGGCAAGACATTCTTCCACATGGACGACCGCCATCACGGCGAGGCGGACCTGCGCGACATCGTCGCCGCCGGCGACTGGCTGCGCGCCCAGCCGTGGGTGGCCAGGGACAAGGTGGCGGTGATGGGCGGCTCCTATGGCGGCTACATGACCGCCGCGGCGCTCGCCTTCCATCCGGACGCGTTCGCCGCCGGGATCGACATCTTCGGCGTCACCAACTGGGTGCGGACGCTCCAGTCGATCCCGGCCTGGTGGGGGGCGGAGCGGATCGCGCTCTATGACGAGATGGGCGATCCGGCGACCGATGCCGAGCGTCACCGCCGCATCTCGCCGCTGTTCCACGCCGACGGCATCACCAGGCCGCTGCTGGTCGTGCAGGGGAAGAACGACCCGCGCGTGCTGAAGGTGGAGAGCGACGAGCTGGTCGCGGCGGTGCGGGCGCGCAAGGTGCCGGTAGACTACGTCGTGTTCCCGGACGAGGGCCACGGCTTTCAGGGACGCGCCAATCGCGTGACGGCGCAGGAGGCGTATCTGGCGTTCCTGGATCGCCATGTGAGGAAGTGACCGGCGGAGGCGGTCAACCCAGCCCCAGCCGCTCCCGCCGCATCCAGCGCGCCATCATCAGCGCCGCCACGACCGACAGGCCGGTGGCCAGCCCGGTCCAGATGCCGACCCCGCCCCAGCTTCGCGCAAAGGCGAGCCAGGCGCCGATGCCGATGCCGATCCCCCAATAGCCGACCGCGGCATAGACCATCGGCACCCTGGTGTCGCCGAGACCCCGCAGCATCCCCGCGCCGATCACCTGCGCGCCGTCGACCAGCTGGAACACCGCCGCCACCGCCAGCAGCGATACGGCCAGCGCCACGACGGGCGCGTTGACCGGATCGCCGACGTCCAGTACCACCCCGATCAGCGGTCGCGGCGCCGCGACCAGCAGGATCGCGGTCAGCACCATGAACCCCTCGCCGACGGCGAACGCCGCCCAGCCGGCGCGGCCGACGGCCGCCGCGTCGCCCCGCCCGGCGGCTAGGCCGACGCGGACCGTCGCCGCCTGGGCGATGCCGAGCGGGACCATGAAGGTCACGCTGGCGATCAGGATGGCGATGGCGTGGGCGGCGAGCGGCACCGGCCCGAGCAGCCCCATCAGGAAGACGGCGGCGATGAACACGGTCGATTCGAAGCCGAGCGCGAAGGCGATCGGCAGCCCGAGCCGCCACACCGCGCGATAGCGCGGCCAGTCGGCCCGCCAGAACCGGCCGAGCAGCCGATAGCGGCGGAACGGCGCGACGCGGCTCACCACCAGCGCCATCGCGGCGAAGCTGAGCGCATTCGCGATGCTGCTGGCGAGACCCGATCCGACGAGGCCGAGCGCGGGCAGCCCGGCATGACCGTGGATCAGCAGCCAGGCGAGCACGGCGTTGGCGACGAGCAGCCAGACCATCACCACGAGCGACCAGCCCGGCCGCTCCAGCGCGGCGACGAAGGCGCGCAGGACGAGGAAGGCGAGGCTGGGAAACATGCCCCACATGGACGCGCGGACGAATCGCGCCGCCTCATGCGCCAGCGCCAGCTCCTGGCCCAGCAAGCGGACGAGGATCGGCTCGGCCTGCCACAGGATGGCCCAGGCCGGCAGGCACAGCGTGGCGGCGGCCCAGACGGCCTGGCGGACGGTGCGGCGGAGATCCCGCACGGCGGACGATCGCGCGCCGCGCGCCCGCGCCAGCATCGGCACGGCGGCGGTGGTGAGGCCCATGCCGAACACCAGGAAGACGAGATAGAGGTTGAGGCCGAGCGTCGCCGCCGCCAGCGCGCGCGGGCCGAGGCCGCCGACCATCGCCACATCCGTCGCGCCGACGAGCGCCTGGGCGAGGTTCGTCGCGACCAGCGGCCAGCCCAGCGCGAAGGTCGCGCGGAACTCGCCGCGCCATACGGCCCGGGGCGTCATGCCGACGGCCCCGCCCGCGACGCGCCGGCGACGCCGAGGCAGCGGCGCAACGGTTGCGACGTAAACTGGTCGGCGATCATCGGGTCTGCGAGCCTCCTTCCAGCGCCCTGTGGCACGGCAGGGCGGGAGACGCATCAGCGACGTAGCTTCCCTGCGCGGGGCAGGAGCCGGTCGGAGGACATCGTTGATAGACGAAACGCTTGACCGCCAAGCTTCTCGACCGGACTTCTGCCTGCCAGGGGAGCGGGACGTGGCTCGGAAAGGGACGCTCCCTATCGCCGTCTGCGCGGCCGGGCGGTGTCGCTGGTCATCGGATCGGGCCTGGACGGCGGGCGCCAGCCGTCGGGCGGGGTAACGCGCTGCCGGCTGGTGCCAAGGCCCATGCGGCCCGGCCGCTGGCGGGTGAGGCCGGTCGTATCGACATCCGCCACGTCTTCGCCGGGCGCACCGCCCCGGAGGAGGCTGAGCTGGTCGCGCAGCCGGCGCGCGGTCTCATAGTCCATCGCGGCGGCGGCCATCTCCATCCGGCGGCGGATATCGTCGGGCGTGTCGGTCATGTCACGGCAACGCTCGGATCCGTCGATCGCCGCATGCCTGGACCCCCTTTCATTTCGCCCGCGGCCATGATCTAGACGGTGCATGATCCGCACCCTCACCGTCGCCGCCGCCCTCCTCGTGTCCACCTCGCTGGCGGCCGCGCCGGCGCGGTTCACCGTCATCTCCGGCGGCAAGAATGTCGGGCGTCTCGTCGCCGACACGGTCGGCGACCGCACGACCATCGACTTCGACATCAAGAACAACGGCCGCGGGCCGACGATGGCCGAGACGGTGACGCTCGACGCCGACGGGCTGCCGACCGCGTGGACGATCACCGGCACGACGACCTTCGGCAGCAAGGTGGACGAGCGTTTCGCCCGCACGGGTGCCGACGCCAGCTGGGTCGATTCGACCGGCCCCGGCAAGGCGACGGTCAAGGCGCCGGCGGTCTACGTCGCGCAGAGCGGCAGCCCGTGGTCGGACCAGATCTACGCCAAGGCGTTGATGAAGCGGCCGGACATGGCGATGGCGGCGCTGCCCGGCGGGGTGCTGAGGCTGGAGAAGGGCGAGACGCTGGCGGTGCAGGGCGCGGGCGGCCCGATCCGGGTGACGCGCTACGACCTGACCGGCATCGACACCACGCCGGAGACGATGCTGCTGGATGGCGAGGGCGACCTCTTCGCCTCGGTCAGCCCCGGCTCGGTCATCGTCCGCGCCGGCTATGAAGGCGAGGAGAAGCGGCTGCGTGGCCTTGCCGCCGACTGGGCGACGCAGCGCTTCGTCGCGATCCAGAAGCAGGTGGCGCATGATTACGCCGCGCCGATCCGCATCCGCGACGTCCGCCTGTTCGATCCGAAGACGAGCGCGCTGACCCCGCCGGTATCGGTGCTGGTGAACGGCCGGGAGATCGCCGGGATCGAGCCGGTCGACAGCGCACCCTCGCCGGGCGAGGTGACGATCGACGGCGCCGGCGGCACGCTGGTCGCCGGCATGTACGAGATGCACGCCCATCTCCAGCAGGATATCGCGCTCCTCAACCTGGTCGCTGGGATCACCACCGTGCGCGACATGGGCAACGACAACGCCGTCCTGGCGACGCTGATCGACCGGATGGATTCGGGCGAGATCGGCGGGCCGCGCGTCATCCGCTCGGGCTTCATCGAGGGCAAGAGCCCGTTCAGCGCCAACAACGGCTTCGTCGTCGACAGCCAGGCAAAGGCGCTCGACGCGGTGCGCTGGTACGGCGCGCGCGGTTACTGGCAGATCAAGATCTACAACAGCATGAACCCGGCGTGGGTGCCGGCGATGGTGGCCGAGGCGCACCGGCTGGGCATGCGGGTGGCGGGGCATGTCCCGGCCTTTTCCGACACCGACGCGATGATCGCCGCCGGCTATGACGAGATCACCCACATCAACCAGTTCATGCTGGGCTGGGTGCTGAAGCCGGGCGAGGACACGCGCACGCTGTTCCGCCTGACCGCGCTGAAACGCCTGCCGGGGCTGGACCTTGGCAGCGCGCCGGTCAGCCACACGATCGACATGATGGTGGAGGGCGGCAAGGCGATCGATCCGACCGTCGGCATCCACGAGAACCTGCTGCTGAACCGCGACGGCAAGGTGCCGTCGGGTGCCGTCGACTATATCGACCACATGCCGGTCGGCGTGCGGCGCGACATGATGAAGGCGTGGGTCGACACCTCGGCGCCGGGCGACGACGCGGCCTATCGCGGCGCGTTCGACCGGATATTGAAGACGGTGAAGCTGCTGCACGATCGCGGCGTGTTCATCGTCTTCGGCACCGACACCGGCGGTTCGTTCACCTATCATCGCGAGTTGGAACTCTATCAGCGGGCGGGGATGACGGCGCCGGAGATCCTGAAGCGGGCGACGTTCGACAGCGCGCGCTACGTCGGGCGGGACCAGCGCTCGGGATCGATCGAGAAGGGCAAGCTGGCCGACTTCTTCCTCGTCCCCGGCGATCCGACGAAGGACCTGAAGGCGATCAAGACGATCAGCATGGTGGTGAAGGACGGCACCGTCTATTACCCGAGCGAGGTCTACCCCAGGTTCGGCATCAAGCCCTTCGTCGCGGCGCCCAAGGTGACGCTGCCGAAGCCGGCGGGGTGAGCGCAGGGGCCGGGCAAGCTGGCTGGACGATCCTGCGCCGGGACGGCGGACGGCGTGATTCACCTCACCCGATCGGGCCGATCGCGAAGGCCGCCCAGGCGAGGCAGCCCAGCAGGATGCCGCCCGCCAGCAGCCGCGAGCCGTGCAGGCGGGTCCACAGCAGGAAGCCCGTCAGGCTCATGGTGACGAGCGCGCCGGCGATGGTGTCGATGAACAGCACCCAGGCCGTGCCGAGGCCGACGCCCTTGTGCATGTTCTTGATCGTGCCGATGAGGTTGTTCGCCTCGGTGCGGGCCGAGACGTGGTTGGCGCCGGGGACGTAGTCCACCGTCACGCGGCCGCCGGCATAGGTGAAGGCGCGGGTCCATTTCTCCGCCTCGGGCAGCGTCCGGCCCATGAACCGGCGCGTCTCGCCGCCGCGCGGGCCGGCGCCGGCGGGCGGCCCGCCCTCACCGCCGCCATCGCCACCACGCCTTCCCTCGCGGCCGGGGCGACCCTCTGGTCCTCGGCCACCCTCGCCGCGCGGCGGGCGCGCCTCGCCGGCGAGCTTCAGCGTGCGCTTGGCCCACTGGCCCAGCGCGTCGGCGCTGGCGATCGCGCCGGGGGCGACCGGGATGTCGATCCGGCTGACCTCGACCGGCTCGCCCGTGTCGATCTTCAGCGTGGCGCGATGGTTGAGGAAGAAGCCGCTGGTCCCCATCAGCAGGAACAGCAGCGCGCCCCAGAAGCCGGTCCAGGCGTGGATGCGCTTCAGCCAGCGCAGCACGGCGGCGCGCTGCCAGCGGCGCGGCACGAACAGGAGGCCGGACTGGTTGAGCCGGGGGGACAGGCTGGTCATCTTCGATCCTCAGAGTTCGGCCGTGCGGCGCAGCAGGTTGTGGTAGACGTTGGTTAGCCGGACGATCGCCGGATCGTCCTGGCCGTGGTCGGCGGCGAGCGCGCGGATCGCCTCGTCCAGTTCCAGCAGCATCGCGCGGTCGCCGTCGAGGCGGACCATGCTCTGCACCCAGAAGAAGGCGGCGACCCGCTCCCCCCGCGTCACCGGGGTGACGCGGTGGAGGGTCGAGGCGGGGTAGAGCAGCAGGTGGCCGGCGGGCAGCCTGATGCCGGGGCGGTCGGCGATCTCCAGTTCGCCGCCGTCATACCCGGCCGGATCGGCGAGGAACAGGGTGGCGGACAGATCGGTGCGGATGCGGAAGTCGCTGCCGCGGCGGATGCGGATGGCGCCGTCGGCATGGGTGCCGAAGCCGTGGCCGGCGCCGTAGCGGTTGAACAGCGGCGGATAGACCCTGAGCGGCAGGGCGGCGGCGACGAACAGCGGCGATCGGCCCAGCGCGTCGAGGACGATGCCGCCCGCCTCCATGGCGGCGGGCGCGCCCTCGGCCAGTTGCAGGTTGCTCTTGGCCAGCGCCGACTGGCTGCCGGAGGTGGCGTTGCCGTCGATCCATTCGGCGCCGTCGATCAGCGCGCGGATGCGGGCCAGTTCGCCGGCGTCGAGGACATCCGGGATGGCGATCATCGGGCGAACAGCCGGGCGGCGGCGGCGAGGCGTGGGTCGGCACGGGCGAGCCAGTCGGCCGCCTGGGCGCGGAAGCGCGGGTTGCCGCCGGCCGCCGCGCGGGCGAGCCAGGACAGCGCCTCGTCGATGCGGCCGGCGTCGGCCAGCATCCGGGCGTGGTTGAACTGGCCGCGGAAGTCGCCCCCCCCGGCGGCCCTCGCATACCATCCGGCGGCGGCGGCGAGGTCGCGCGGGACGACCCAGCCGTCCTCGTGGAAGCTGCCGATGAAGTTCATCGCCTTGGCGTTGCCGAGCGCCGCCGCCTTCCCGAACCAGTCGAGCGCGGCCGGCCTGTCCGCGGGAATGCCGGCGCCCAGCGCCAGCGCGGTGGCGTAGTTGTACATGCCCCAGTCGAGGCCGCGCAAGGCGGCCGCCTCGAACCAGCGGGCGGCCAACGGCTTGTCGACGGCGACGCCCTGCCCGAGATCGTAGCAGCGGCCGACCATGTTGATCGCCGGCACATGCTCCTGCCTGGCCGCCGCGCAGAACCAGCGGAAGGCGGCGCGCGCGTCGCGCGCCACCCCGCGCCCGTCGAGCAGCATCTGGCCGTAGACCGCCTGCGCCTCGGCCGAACCGCCCTCGGCCGCCGCCGCGACGAGCGCGGCGGCCTCCTCCGGGGGGCCGGACAGGCGCCGGGCGAGTTCGCCGGCGTCCAAGGCGTTGAGTTCGGCGAGGGTGGTCACCCTGCCCCCCTCCCCTTCAGGAGGTCGTTGCGACATCGACCGAGCCTCGCAAAAATCCTGTTCTCCGGCGAAAGCCGGGGAACATGGAGGGCCTCGCACGGCTTCGACTTTCCGCCCCCTCAATATCTCACGCTCAGCGTCGCGAACGCGCTGCGGCCCGGCGCGATGGTGGCGTAGTGGCTGCTATAGGCCTGGCTGTAATAGCGCTTGTCGGACAGGTTCTGGCCGTTCACGCTGACCTCCAGGGCATCGGAGATCCTGTAGGCGATGCGCGCGTCGAACCGCCAGTATGAAGGCACCGAGCGGGCGATGATCCTGGTCGCCGGGTTCACCGTCACCACGCCGGCGGCGTTCTGCACCGCGCTGCGGTTGTCGGCATAGCCGCCGAACACGCGGCTGGAATAGAAGGCGCCGCCGCCGATGGTGAGGGCCGGCGTCACGGCATAGTTGGACCACAGGGTGAAGCTGTGCTTGGCCGTCTGGGGGAACTGCCGGCCGGTGTTGACCGACGGGACGTAGACGATCTGCGCCGGACGTGCCCCCACCGCCGCCGCCGTCAGCGCGCTGAAGCCGCCGTCGACGATTCGGGCGTCGAGATAGCTGTAGCCGCCGAAGACGTTCCACTCGTTCGTGATCCGGCCGTTGAAGCCGACCTCGACACCCTTGGTCCGCCGCTCGCCGACGAAGGCGACGGTGTTGGCGTCGATGGCGACGCGGGCATTGTCGGTCGAGGTCTTGAACAGCGCCAGGGTCAGCGAGAGCTTCTCGTCGAGCACGTCGGCCTTGGCGCCGACCTCGTAGGATTTGGTCTTCTCGACCTTCAGCGCGTCGAGGATGGCGAGTGCCGTCGCGGTGGTGGCGGTGCCGAGCGCATTCTGCTCCTGCCCCTCGCCGATCAGGCTGTTGGGCGGCGTGGCCGAGGTGGCGAAGGAGGCATAGACGCTGGTCTCCGGCGTCGGCTTCAGGACGACGCCCGCCTGGTAGTTCCAGACGCCGTCGCTGCGGCCGAGCGAGAAGCGGCCGGTGGCGGCGATCACCTGGCCCGGCCTCACCGTCGATTTGAAGTTGTCGTAGCGCAGGCCGAGATTGACCACGACCCGCTCGCCGATCTCGATCGAATCGAAGGCATAGGCTGCCTTGGTGGTGGCGTCGTTGACCGTGTTGGCGATGGGCAGGCTCTTCACGATAGGCGCGGGCACAGTGGACGTGTCGTTCGCGTAGTTGACATACGGGTCGTTCGGGTTGGGATCGAACAACGTCGTGCAGTAGAAGCGCGCGACCGTCCGGGTGTTGCATCGCGGGCCGATCGTCGCTCCCGTCGACAGCACCTCGTTGCCCGCGTTCAGGAAGCCGCGCGTGACATAGGTGCCGCGCTCCGCCTTCTCGCGCGAATATTCGATGCCGGTGGCGAAGCTGTGGTGGAGGATGCCGGTCTGGAACTTGCCGGCGAGATCGGTCTGGTTGATGAAGCTGTCGGTATAGCCGAAGCGGGTGTTCGCCCGGCGCCAGACGTAGCCGCCGTTGATGAAGTTGGTGCCGTTGGCGCCGATGGTGTTGGCCACGGCCGTTCCGACGACGTTGCCCTGCGAGTCGTCGGGCTGGGTATAGATGTAGCCCTGGAAGGTGTGGCTGTAGCGTGAGGTGTTGCGCAGCGTCACGGTGCCGAAATCATGTTCGGCGCGGAAGGTCAGCTGGTCGGTGTTGCTCTTCCTGAAGTCGCGGTCCTTCAGGCCATAGAAGGTCGAGCGCTTCACCTTGCCGGTGACGCCGCCGAGCGTCGTGACGTCGTTCACCGGCTCCGAATAGCTGAAGCCGGGGGTCGGCGTGTTGCAGACCGTGGTCGAGCAGACATAGGTGTAGGGCAGGCCGCTGTCGGGCAGTTCGTCGGTGTGGAGATGGTAATAGGACGCCGTCAGCCGCGTCGGCGTGCCCAGACCGATGGTGACCGACGGCGCGAAGCCCCAGCGCTTCTGGAAGATGGCGTCGCGACCGGCGACGTCCTGGTCGTGCCAGACGCCCGCCAGGCGGACGGCGACGGTGTCGGACAGGCGGTAGTTCGCGTCGGCGGTGACGCGCTTGTAGTCGGCCGTCCCGTAGCTGGCGTCGCCGGTGACGAAGTCGTCGTTGCGCGGCAGGCGCGAGACGATGTTGATCGTGCCGCCGGCCGAGCCGCGCCCGCCGAGCGTCGAATCCGAGCCGCGGACGATCTGGATCTGCTCGACCGCGAACACCTCGCGGCTCTGCGCGCCGATGTCGCGCACGCCGTCGAGATAGGTCGAACCCTGGCTGTCGAAGCCGCGGATGAAGGGGCGGTCGCCGATCGGGTTGCCACCTTCGGCCGCGCCGAAGGTGATGCCTGGCACGGTGCGCAGCGCCTCGACCAGGGTGGCCGATCCGGTTTCCTTGATGACCTGCTTGTCGACGACCGTGATCGAGCGCGGCGTGTCGATGAGCGGCGCGGTCCGCTTGATCGAGTCGAGTTCCTTCACCGCCTGGCCGGTGACGACGATCTGCTGGCGGCCGTCGGCGTCGGCATCCGCCGCAGCGTCGGCGAGCGCCGGGTCGCTGGCGATGAAGCCAACGCAGCCGAGCGCGAGATAGGCCGGCCCGCGGGCGCGGTCGCGCGTGGTCGAACTCTGCATTTGCGTCCCCCTATCAGTTGCCGAGGCTGCTATTGAGAGTCGATCGCATTGTCAAACGGGATGGATGAGGATTTTCGCCGTCGGCGGCGATCATCGGTTAGGCTAGCGGCATGATCCGCCGAATCGTCCTCGCCCTGCTTCTGTCCGCCGCCGCGATGCCGGCCTTCGCCCAGCCGGCGCCGGTGGTGCGCGTCGTCCTTCAAACGAGCGCCGGCGCCATCCTGCTGGAGCTGGAGCGGGCCAAGGCGCCGATCACGACCGCCAATTTCCTGCGCTATGTCGACGGCAAGCGGCTGGACGGCACCGCCTTCTATCGCGCGGTGAAGGTGGGCGAGGGCTTCGGCCTGATCCAGGGCGGCACGCGCTACGACCCGAAGCGCACCCTGCCGCCGATCGCGCACGAGCCGACCAGCCGCACCGGCCTCAGCCATGTCGACGGCGCGATCTCGATGGCGCGCAACGCGCCCGGCAGCGCCACGGGCGACTTCTTCATCACCATCGGCGCGCTTACCAGCATGGATGCCGATCCGACGCGGCCGGGCGACGATCAGGGTTTCGCCGCGTTCGGCCGTGTCGTCGAGGGGATGGCGGTGGTGCGCGCGATCCTGGCGGCCCCCACCTCGCCGACCGCCGGCGAGGGCGTGATGAAGGGCCAGATGCTGGCGCCCGTGGTGAGGATCGTGAGCGCGCGGCGGGCGGCGGCGGTGGCACCCGCGATCCCGTGATCTCCGCTTGCGGATTATCGTCCCCGAGAAAAGAGACCGTTCCCCAGCGCAGGCTGGGGAACGGGGTTGCTAGCGCCCCGGCGGCGTGAATACCGATAGCGCCACCAGCTTCGCCTCCACGTCGCAGGCGCCGATGGGCATGGGCGGGGCGGCCCGGCGCAGGGCGGCGAGTTCGGCGGTGGCGGCCGCCATGTCGGCGCGGAAGTCGGCCGCGGCGTGGACCGGCGCCAGCAGGGCCGACGCCGCCGCGCGGCCGCCGTCGACCGCGCTGGCGTTGTGGACGCCGCAGACGATGCGGCTCTCGCCATAGGCCCGGCCGCGCGCCATGATCGGGGTGGCGCGATCGGGCATCGCCTCGGCCAGCAGGCTCGCCCAGGTCCAGCCGAGGATGGTGTGGCCGGACGGATAGTCGAAGCTGCCCGTCAGCTGCTCGGGCGGCTGGCACACCTTGCCCCGGTCGATCTGGCCCCGGTCGATCTGGAACGGGCGCAGGCGCCTGAAATGATCCTTCGACGCGCGCGACACGGCGCCGGTGTCGATCTGGACGCGGGTCATCATGGCGAGCGTGCGGGGCGCGGCCTCCGGCGTGAGCGCGACGCCGGCGGCGCAGCTGAAATCGCGCATCAGCGCCGGGCCGGTAAAGTCCACGTCGCGGGTGGCGAGATCATAGCGCGGGGTGCCGATCCAGGCGCGGGTCCGCTTGAAGATGGCGCGATCGGCCTTGTAGCGCGCCTCCCCCTTCACCGGCGCCGGGCTCAGCACCGTCAGCACGTCGAAGGCGCCGGGGGCGAGATAGCCGGGCTTGGCCGGGGCGGCCGGCTGCGCCGTCGCCACGGCACTCATGGCCGCCATCGCCGCCATGGCCGCGCCGAGATGTACCCTATGCCGCATGTACTTGCCCCTCTCGCCGGCGAACGCGCCCGGCATAGCCGCCGGCTCGTCGCCGGGCCACCATGGCGCGGGTTTGTTGCGGAACAAAGCATATCGCATGCGAGTCGTTCTCACTTACCCAAGCTTGCTTCGCAGGTGCGGCACGCATAGATGCGGCGCATCGCCACGGCCCGCGGTCCGACGGCATTTTCGAAAGGTTTTCCATGGCGTCGGTCGCAAGTGGGGTAGCGGGCGGATATCTGCCGATCCTGCTGTTCCTGGGGGTGGCGCTGGCGCTGTCGGGCGCCTTCGTCCTGCTGCCCATGGGGGTGGCGAAGCTGACCGGCGCGGCCAAGCCCTATCCGGACAAGCTGGCGGAATACGAATGCGGCTTCCCCGCCTTCGAGGACAGCCGCGCGCAGTTCGACGTGCGCTTCTACCTCGTCGCCATCCTGTTCATCATCTTCGATCTGGAGGCGGCGTTCCTGTTCCCCTGGGCGGTGTCGCTGAAGGAGATCGGCTGGACCGGATGGGGCGCGATGATGGCGTTCCTGGGCGAACTGGCGCTGGGCCTCGTCTATGCCTGGAAGAAAGGCGCGCTGGAATGGGAGTAGAGGTCAGCCCGCGCGCCGGCGAGGACGTCGTCCACCCGCCCGAGCGGGCGTTCTTCGACGATCTGTCGGCCCAGGTGCAGGACAAGGGCTTCCTGGTCACCTCGACCGAGGACCTGTTCACCTGGGCACGCACCGGATCGCTGTGGTGGATGACGTTCGGGCTGGCCTGCTGCGCGGTGGAGATGATCCACGTCAACATGCCGCGCTACGACCTCGAACGGTTCGGCGCCGCCCCGCGCGCGTCGCCGCGCCAGTCCGACGTGATGATCGTCGCCGGCACGCTGTGCAACAAGATGGCCCCGGCGCTGCGCCGGGTCTACGACCAGATGTCGGAGCCGCGCTACGTCATCTCGATGGGATCGTGCGCCAACGGCGGCGGCTATTACCATTACAGCTATTCGGTGGTGCGCGGCTGCGACCGGATCGTGCCGGTCGACATCTACGTCCCCGGCTGTCCGCCGACGGCCGAGGCGCTGCTATACGGGATCATGCAGTTGCAGCGGAAGATCAGGCGGATCGGGACGATCGAGCGGTGAGTTCACTGGTTCATTCCTCCCTGACGGGGAGGGGAGGAATTGATGGGTAGCTGGCCCCGCCAGACCGCCAACGACGGCGTGATCGACGCCGCGCGCGCCGCGCTGGGCGATGCGCTCGTCGATGCAGTCGAGCATGTCGGCGAAATCGCGCTGCACGTCCGCCGCGACGACCTCGTCACGGTGCTGACGGCGCTGCGCGACACGCCCGGCCTCGCCTATCAGCAGCTGATGGAGATCGCCGGGGTCGATTATCCGGATCGCGGCACGGAGCGGTTCGAGGTGGTCTACTGCCTCCTCTCGCTCACCCGCAACCACCGCATCCGCGTCCACGTCCGGACCGACGAGGCGACGCCGGTGCCGTCCGTCACCGGGCTGTGGCCGGTCGCCGGCTGGCTGGAGCGCGAGGTGTTCGACATGTATGGCGTGTTGTTCGCCGGCAACACGGACCTGCGCCGCATCCTCACCGACTACGGCTTCCGCGGCCATCCGCAGCGCAAGGACTTCCCCCTCTCCGGCTATGTCGAGATGCGCTATTCGGAGGAGCATAAGCGGGTGGTCTACGAGCCGGTGAAGCTGGCGCAGGATTTCCGCAGCTTCGACTTCCTGAGCCCGTGGGAGGGCGCGGAATACCACCTGCCGGGGGACGAGAAGGCGAGCCCACAGGCGCCGGGTGCGCAGACCCCGCTGAAGGCGGACGAGGTGAAAAGGTGATAGTGCTCGCGGTCCCGTGCTCCTGCGGAGGCAGGAGCCTAGTTGCGGCACGCCGGGACGACCATGCGAGGCCATCCCAACTGTGCTCCTGCCTTCGCAGGAGCACAAAGAGATGCGGCATATGACTGATCGCCTCGACATTCTCGAAACGCAGGTGGACGCCGAAAACCCGACCGCCGGCGACGTCGAGATCCAGAACTACACGATCAACTTCGGCCCGCAGCATCCCGCCGCCCACGGCGTGCTGCGCCTGGTCATGGAGCTGGACGGGGAGATCGTCGAGCGGCTCGATCCCCATGTCGGCCTGCTCCATCGCGGCACCGAGAAGCTGATCGAGTATAAGACCTATCTCCAGGCGCTGCCTTATTTCGACCGGCTGGATTACTGCTCGCCGCTCTGCATGGAACACACCTACGTGCTGGCGATCGAGAAGCTGCTCGGCCTCGACGTGCCGCTGCGCGCGCAATATCTCCGCGTGCTGTTCGCCGAGATCACCCGCATCTCCAACCACATGCTGAACCTCGGCAGCCACGTCATGGACGTCGGCGCGATGACGCCGAACCTGTGGCTGTTCGAGATCCGCGAGGACACCTTCGCCTTCTTCGAGCGGGCGTCGGGCGCACGGATGCATGCCGCGTGGTTCCGCCCCGGCGGGGTGCATCAGGACGTGCCGCTGAAGCTCCTGGCCGATATCGGAGACTGGGTGGACGAGCGGATGCCGCGCCTGTTCGAGGATGCCATCGGCCTCGTCGCCGACAACCGCATCTTCAAGCAGCGCAACGTCGATATCGGCGTCGTGTCGAAGGACGACGCGGTGCGCTGGGGCTTTTCCGGGCCGATGATCCGGGGTTCGGGCATCCCATGGGACATCCGCAAGGCCCAGCCCTACGACGTCTACGACCGGATGCGTTTCGACGTGCCGGTGGGGACGCGGGGCGACTGCTACGACCGCTTCATGGTCCGGGTGGAGGAGGTCCGCCAGTCGATGCGGATCATCAAGCAATGCCTCGCCGAGATGCCCGAGGGGCCGGTGATGACCGCCGACCGCAAGGTGGCGCCGCCCAAGCGCGGCGACATGAAACAGTCGATGGAAGCGCTGATCCACCACTTCAAGCTCTATACCGAGGGTTTTCACGTCCCGGCCGGCGACGTGTATGTCGCGACCGAGAGCCCCAAGGGCGAGTTCGGCGTATATCTGGTGAGCGACGGGACGAACAAACCGTACAGGTGCAAGATCAGGCCAACGGCGTTCTCGCATCTCCAGGCGATGGAGTTCATGAGCAAGGGGCATATGCTGGCGGACACGACGGCCATCCTCGGCGCGATGGATATCGTGTTCGGGGAATGCGATCGGTGAGCAAGAGCAATGGTTGACGCCCCCCACATCCCCGACGAAGCCGAGGCACGTACCCGCTGGGGCGGGTTCGCTTGGGATCAGGCCAACGCCGCCCAGGCGAAGGTCGTCCTCGCCCGCTATCCGGCGGGGCGGGAGGCTTCGGCGATCCTGCCGCTGCTCGATCTGGCGCAAAGGCAGGTGGGGGCGGAAACAGAGACGCAAGGGTGGCTGCCGGTGCCGGTGATCGAGTTCGTCGCCGGGCAATGCAACATGCCCTACATGCGCGCCTATGAGGTCGTGACCTTCTACACCATGTTCAACCTGGCCCCGGTCGGGCGCTTCCATGTCCAGGTCTGCGGGACGACGCCCTGCATGCTGCGCGGCTTCGACGACGTGCTGGCCGCTTGTTACGCGAAGGGCATGAAGAAGGGCGCGACGACGGCGGACGGGATGTTCACGCTGTCCGAGGTCGAGTGCCTCGGCGCCTGCGCCAACGCGCCGATGGTGCAGATCAACGACGACAATTACGAAGACCTGACCTTCGAGACGACCACCGCCGTCCTCGACGCGTTGGCGCGGGGCGAGACGCCCAAGACGCTGTCGCAGATCGGCCGGCAGGTGAGCGCGCCGGAGGGCGGGCCGACGACGCTGGCCGAGATGGTGACGGCGAACCACGATTATCGGAGCGAGTGGGCGTAATGGCGGGCGAAGGCGAAAATGGTGAGGTTGTCAGCTTCATCGCCGAGCAGTTCAAACGACTGCACGCGCGATTCGACATACTCGACCAGCGGCTGGACCGCATCGAGGAACGTGTCGCGCAGGTCGAGCGTCGGCTGACGGCCTCGACGCATCTGGAGCAGGGCCTCGTCGCCCACATGGCCAGCCTCCACGAAAGCATGGACAATTTCCGCGCAACGACGGTGTCCTTCGACAAGCGCCTCGCCGCCTTGGAAGCGCGCTGATGCTCGCCGACAAGGACCGCATTTTCACCAACCTCTACGGCTTCCAGGACTGGCGGCTGGAGGCGGCGCTGAAGCGTGGCGACTGGGACGATACCAAGGCGCTGATGGCCAGGGGCCAGGACGCCATCATCGAGGAGATGAAGGCGTCGGGCCTGCGCGGGCGCGGCGGCGCGGGCTTCCCCACCGGCATGAAGTGGAGCTTCATGCCCAAGGAGCCGAAAGAGGGCCGGCCGAGCTTCCTGGTCATCAACGCCGACGAGAGCGAGCCGGGATCGTGCAAGGATCGCGAGATCCTCCGCCACGATCCGCACAAGCTGATCGAGGGCGCGCTGATCGCCGGTTTCGCCATGCGCGCCCGCGCCGCCTATATCTACGTCCGCGGCGAATACATCCGCGAGGCCGAGACGCTGTCCGCCGCCGTCGCCGAGGCCTATGACAAGGGGCTGGTGGGGAAGAACGCGGCCGGTTCCGGCTACGCCTTCGACGTCTTCGTCCATCGCGGCGCCGGTGCCTATATCTGCGGCGAAGAGACCGCGATGATCGAGAGCCTGGAGGGCAAGAAGGGCCAGCCGCGGCTGAAGCCGCCCTTCCCGGCTGGCGCGGGCCTCTATGGCTGTCCCACCACGGTCAACAATGTCGAGAGCATCGCGGTGGCGCCGACCATCCTCAGGCGTGGCGCCGCCTGGTTCGCCGGTTTCGGCCGGGAGAATAATCGCGGCACCAAGCTGTTCCAGATCAGCGGCCATGTGAACAAGCCATGCGTGGTCGAGGAGGCGATGAGCATCCCCTTCCGCGAGCTGATCGAGCGGCATGCCGGCGGCATCCGGGGCGGGTGGGACAACCTGCTCGCCGTCATCCCCGGCGGATCGTCGGTACCGCTGGTGCCGGCGCGCGAGATCATCGATGCGCCGATGGACTTCGACGGCCTGCGCGACCTGAAATCGGGCCTCGGCACGGCGGCGGTGATCGTGATGGACAAGTCCACGGACGTGGTCCGCGCGATCAGCCGCATCTCCTATTTCTACAAGCATGAAAGCTGCGGCCAGTGCACCCCCTGCCGCGAGGGCACCGGCTGGATGTGGCGGGTGATGGAGCGCCTGCGCGAGGGCGACGCCGACCTCTCCGAGATCGACATGCTCGACGAGGTCACCCGCCAGATCGAGGGCCACACCATCTGCGCGCTGGGCGACGCGGCGGCCTGGCCGATCCAGGGGCTGATCCGGCATTTCAGGCCGGAGTTGGAGCGGCGGATCGTGGCAAAGCGGGGCGGCGCGATGCTGGAGGCGGCGGAGTAGTCTCATGGGAATAGTCTACGCCCGCGTCAGCCTGAGCAACCTGTTGAGGGACGACCTGCGCCCGATCGAAATCGATGCCATGGTCGATTCCGGCACGATCAACCTATGCGTGCCCGACATCGTCCGGCGCGAGCTTGGCCTGGAGATTGCCCGGACTCGGATGGCCCAGATGGCGGACGGGTCGCTCGTCGAGGTCGGTATCGTCGAGCCGGTCACGGTTCGCTTCGACAACCGCGTGACCACCACCACGGCGATGGTTCTAGGTGACGAAGTGCTGCTCGGCGCGATCCCGATGCAGGACATGGACGTGATGATCGACCCGCGCAACGAGCGCCTGATCGTCCCGCCCGACCGACCCAACTTCGCCCTGTCGAAGGTGAAATAAAATGCCCACCCTCACCATCGACGGCATCGAGGTCACCGTGCCGCAGGGGGCCACCGTGCTCCAGGCGTGCGAGGCTGCCGGCAAGGAAATCCCGCGCTTCTGCTACCATGAGCGGCTCAGCATCGCCGGCAACTGCCGCATGTGCCTGGTCGAGGTGAAGCCCGGGCCGCCCAAGCCGCAGGCGTCCTGCGCGCTGCCCGCCGCCGACAAGCAGGAGGTGCGGACCGACAGCGCGATGGTGAAGAAGGCGCGCGAGGGGGTGATGGAGTTCCTCCTCATCAACCATCCGCTCGACTGCCCGATCTGCGACCAGGGCGGCGAGTGCGACCTCCAGGACCAGTCGATCGCCTATGGCCGGGGCCACAGCCGCTATCACGAGACCAAGCGGGCGGTGACCGAGAAATATATGGGGCCGATCGTGAAGACGATCATGACCCGCTGCATCCAGTGCACCCGCTGCGTCCGTTTTGCGCAGGAAGTGGCCGGCGTCGAGGAGATCGGCGCGATCGGGCGCGGCGAGAACATGCAGATCACCACCTATCTGGAGAAGGCGGCGACGTCCGAACTGTCCGGCAACATCGTCGATCTGTGCCCGGTCGGCGCGCTCACCTCGAAGCCATACGCCTTCGAGGCGCGGCCGTGGGAGCTGAGGAAGACGCCGGCGATCGACGTGATGGACGCGGTCGGCACCAACATCCGGCTCGACAGCCGGGGACGCCAGGTGCTGCGCTGCCTGCCGCGGCTGAACGAGGACGTGAACGAGGAGTGGGCCTCGGACAAGACGCGCCATGCGGTCGACGGGCTGGTGCGGCGACGGCTGGACCGGCCCTATGTCAGGCGCGACGGCAAGCTGGCCGAGGCGAGCTGGGCCGATGCCTTCGCCGCGATCCGGGATGTGAATGCTGGCGCGAGCGTCGCGGCGGTGGCGGGCGATCTGGTCGATTGCGAGACGCTGTATGCGGCCAAGGCGCTGCTTTCCGCGATGGGATCGAACCTGATCGAGGGGCGGCAGACCGGCCTCGACTATGATGCGAGCAATCTGGCGGCGGTGAACTTCAACAGCGGGATCGCCGGCATCGCGACGGCCGATGCGATCCTGATCGTCGGCAGCAACCCCCGCTGGGAGGCGCCGCTGGTCAACACTCGCATCCGCCAGGCGGTGAAGCGGGGCGCCGAGGTATTCGCCATCGGGCCGGAGATCGACCTGACCTATCCGGCGACTTGGCTGGGCGACGATCCGGCGCTGCTCGGCAAGCTGCCGGCGCAGGTTACGGACGCCTTTGCCGGCGCGGCGCGGCCGGCGCTGATCCTGGGCGCCGGCGGGCTGAAGGCGGGCGCGCACGGGGCGACGCTGGCGCTCGTCGGGCTGCTGGACCTCGTCCGGGATGGCTGGAACGGCTACAACGTCCTGCACACCGCCGCCGCGCGGATCGGCGGGCTGATGCTGGGCTGGGCGCAGGCGGGTGGGCTGGCGGCGGTCGAGGCGGCGGCGCCCAGGCTGGTCTTCCTGCTGGGGGCCGACGAGCTGCCGGCGGCGCGCTTCGCCGGCAGCTTCAAGGTCTATGTCGGCCATCACGGCGATGCCGGCGCGGCGCAGGCGGACGTGGTTCTGCCGGGCGCGGCCTATGCCGAGAAGTCGGGGACGTGGGTGAACCTGGAGGGCCGGGTGCAGCGCGGCGAGCGCGCCGTCTTCCCGCCGGGCGACGCGCGCGAGGACTGGGCGATCCTGCGGGCGCTCTCCGACGTATTGGGGCATCGGCTGCCGTTCGATACGCTGGATGCGTTGCGCGCGGCGATGGCGGCCGAGGTGCCGGCGCTGGGCCTGCTTGGATTGGCTCGGTTCGACTGGGCGCCACCGTCGCCGGACGCGGCGGCGGCGAGGCCGATCCGCTATCCGATCGAGGACTTCTACCTGACCAACCCGATCGCCCGCGCCTCGCCGACAATGCAGCGCTGCTCGGCGGAGCTGCTGCATGGCGAAGCATTCCTGGAGGCGGCGGAGTGATGGGTATGGCCTATCAGCGCCTGCGCCTGTCGAACGCCGCCCGTCCCGAGCTGGAGGAGTTCGATGCGGAAGCGCTGGTCGATTCCGGCGCGGCCGATCTGTGCATCCCGAAATCCGTTGCGCTTCAACTGAAGCTGGATGCGATCGAGCAACGGATCGTCACCTACGCCGATGGCCGGCAGGAGGCGGTGGACTATGTCGGCCCCGTCCTCGTCGCATGTTTCGGCCGGCGGACCTTTACGGGGGCGATGGTCATGGGCAACCAGGTGCTGCTTGGCGCGATTCCCATGGAATCCATGGACCTGCTGATCGATCCGCGCCGGCAGGTCCTCATACCCAATCCCGAGCATCCGAACATACCCGGCGCTTTGGCGATGGGCTTCAGGACATCTCGTTCATGACCGCCTTCCTCCAAGCCAACCTCGGCTACGGCCTCGGCTGGTTCCTCGCCACCCTCGCCCTCATCCTCGTCATCGCGCTGCCGCTGATGCTGGCCGTCGCCATGATAATCTATGCCGATCGCAAGATCTGGGCGGCGATGGCGCTCAGGCGCGGGCCGAACGTGGTCGGGCCGTTCGGGCTGTTGCAGAGCTTCGCCGACGGGCTGAAGGTGTTCCTGACCGAGACGATCATCCCCTCCTCGGCCAATCGCGGCCTGTTCCTGATCGCGCCGATCCTGACCTTCACCGTGGCGCTCGTCGCCTGGGCGGTGATCCCGTTCGGGGACGGCATGGTGCTGGCCGACATCAACGTCGGGCTGCTCTACATCCTCGCCGCCTCGTCGCTCGGGGTCTATGGCGTCATCATCGCCGGCTGGGCGTCCAACTCCAAATACCCCTTCTTCTCGGCGTTGAGAGCCGCCGCGCAGATGGTCAGCTACGAAGTGTCGATCGGCTTCGTGCTGATCTCGGTCGTGCTGTGGGCCGGCACCTTCAACCTGTCGGGCATCGTGCTGGCGCAGAAGGGGCAACTGTTCGGCATCGTCAACGGCTTCGGCTTCAACCCGCTGCTGTTCCCGATGGCGGTGGTGTTCCTGATCTCGGCGATGGCGGAGACGGCGCGCGCGCCGTTCGACCTGACCGAGGCGGAGAGCGAGCTGGTCGCCGGCTACCAGACCGAATATTCGTCGATGTCCTTCGCGCTGTTCTGGCTGGGCGAATATGGCAACGTGCTGCTGATGTGCGCGCTGAACGCCACGCTGTTCTGGGGCGGGTGGCTGCCGCCGATCGACTGGGCGCCGCTCTATTGGGTGCCCGGCATCATCTGGCTGTTCGCCAAGATCTTCGGCGTGTTCTTCGTCTTCTCCTGGGTGAAGGCGACGGTGCCGCGCTACCGCTACGACCAGCTGATGCGGCTGGGCTGGAAGATATTCCTGCCGCTGTCGCTGACCTGGGTGTTCCTGGTGTCAGGATATCTTATGCTGACAAGGTATAGTGCATGAACCTCGCCTATTACATCAAGTCCTTCACCCTGTGGGAGTTCCTGAAGGCGCACGCCGTCACCCTGCGTTATTTCTTCAAGCCCAAGGCGACGATCAACTATCCTTACGAGAAGAACCCGCTGTCCCCGCGCTTCCGCGGCGAGCATGTGCTGCGCCGCTATCCCAACGGCGAGGAGCGGTGCATCGCCTGCAAGCTGTGCGAGGCGGTGTGCCCGGCGCAGGCGATCACCATCGAGGCCGAGCCGCGCGAGGACGGGAGCCGGCGCACCACCCGCTACGACATCGACATGACCAAATGCATCTTCTGCGGCTTCTGCCAGGAGGCGTGCCCGGTGGATGCCGTCGTCGAGGGGCCGAACCTCGAATATTCGACCGAGACGCGCGAGGAGCTGATCTACGACAAGGCCAAGCTGCTGGCCAACGGCGATCGCTGGGAAAGCGCCGTCGCCGCCAACCTTGCCGCCGATGCGCCGTATCGTTAATGCGCCACCACTCCCGATTCAGCCCCCCGGCTCCGTTCATCCCGAGCGAGGTCGAGGGACGTGGCCGAGCGGAGCCGAGGCCCTGCTCGACCGCGTTCGAAGCCGTGTCTCGACTTCGCCCGACATGGACGGGCGGGGTATGCTTGGGGGCGCGACACTGACGTGATCCAGACGATCGCCTTCTATCTCTTCGCGACGCTCGTGATCGCATCGGGCGCGCTGACGGTGACGTCGCGCAATCCGGTGCACAGCGTGCTGTGGCTGATCCTCGCCTTCTTCAACGGGGCGGGGCTGATGCTGCTGGCGGGGGCCGAGTTCATCGCGATGCTGCTGGTGATCGTCTATGTCGGCGCGGTTGCGGTGCTGTTCCTGTTCGTCGTCATGATGCTCGACATCGATTTCGCCGAACTGCGCGCGGGGTTTGCCCGCTACCTGCCGGTCGGCCTGGCGCTCGCCGTCATATTGCTCGCCGAGATGGTGTTCGCCGTCGGCGCGTGGCGCGCGGGCGGGGTGGCGCTGGCGCGGCGCGAGGGGGTGACGCCGGCCGGCGTGCCGAACATCGAGGCCATCGGCGCGCTGCTCTACACCCGCTACCTCTATATCTTCGAGGCGGCGGGGCTGGTGCTGCTGGTGGCGATGATCGGTGCGATCGTGCTGACCCACCGCCCCCGCGCGGGCACCCGCCCGCAGAACGTCGCCCGCCAGAACCAGCGCCGGCCGCAGGACGCGACCCGCAACGTCGACCAGCCGGTGGGCCAGGGGGTGGAATTGTGATCCCTTATTCCGCTCATCCCAAGCGAAGTCGAGGGGCGGTCTCGGCTGCGCTCGACGGGCGTGCCTCGACTACGTTCGGCATGGACGGGTCCTGTGGCCGGGCCGTGTCATGATCGGCCTCTCCCACTTCCTCACCGTGTCCGCCGTGCTGTTCGTGCTCGGCGTGCTCGGCATCCTCATCAACCGCAAGAACGTCATCATCATCCTGATGTCGATCGAGCTGATCCTGCTGGCGGTGAACATCAACCTCGTCGCCTTCTCGGCCTATCTCGGCGACCTGGTGGGCCAGGTCTTCGCCATGTTCGTGCTGACGGTGGCGGCGGGCGAGGCGGCGATCGGCCTCGCCATCCTCGTCATCTACTTCCGCGGGCGCGGGACGATCGCGGTCGACGACGTGAACCGGATGAAAGGGTGATGAGCGCCGCGGGCCAGCCCTCTTCCGCGTCTGCGCGCCTCCGCGTGAGGCATGGTCCTTGTTCACGCGGAGGCGCGCAGACGCGGAGGGAAGGCTCTTGCGCTGACGCGCGGGGCCTGGCGACATGATCCAGATCCTCGTCTTCCTTCCCCTCCTGGCCGCGCTGGTCGCGGGCCTGGGCGGGCGCATCATCGGCAAGGTCCCGGCCAAGGCCATCACGACGGCCGCGCTGTTCGCGTCCTGTGCGATCGCCTGGCCGATCTTCGCCGGCTTCCTGTCGGGCGCGACGCAGCCTTACACCGCGCCGGTGCTGAGCTGGATCGTGTCCGGCGACCTGCATGTCGACTGGGCGCTGAAGGTCGATGCGCTGACGGCGGTGATGCTGGTGGTGGTGACGAGCGTCTCGGCGCTCGTCCACCTCTACAGCTGGGGCTACATGGCCGAGGACGAGAGCCAGCCGCGCTTCTTCGCCTATCTCTCGCTCTTCACCTTCGCCATGCTGATGCTGGTGACGAGCGACAATCTCGTCCAGATGTTCTTCGGCTGGGAGGGGGTGGGCCTGGCGTCCTACCTCCTCATCGGCTTCTGGTATCGCAAGCCGTCGGCCAACGCGGCGGCGATCAAGGCGTTCGTGGTCAACCGGGTGGGGGATTTCGGCTTCTCGCTCGGCATCTTCGGCACCTTCCTGGTGTTCGGCACCGTCTCCATCCCGGCGATCCTCGCCGCCGCCCCCGGCATGGCGGGATCGACCGTCGGCTTTCTCGGCGGCCGGATCGACACGATGACGCTGCTCTGCCTGCTGCTGTTCGTCGGCGCGATGGGCAAGTCGGCGCAGCTGGGCCTCCACACCTGGCTGCCGGACGCGATGGAGGGGCCGACGCCGGTCTCGGCGCTGATCCATGCCGCGACGATGGTGACGGCGGGGGTGTTCATGGTCTGCCGCCTGTCGCCGATGTTCGAGACGAGCCACACCGCGACGACGGTGGTGACATATGTGGGCGCCGCCACCGCGCTGTTCGCCGCCACCGTCGGCACGGTGCAGACCGACATCAAGCGGGTGATCGCCTATTCGACCTGTTCGCAGCTCGGCTACATGTTCTTTTCCGCCGGGGTCGGCGCCTATGGCGCGGCGATGTTCCACCTGTTCACCCACGCCTTCTTCAAGGCGCTGCTGTTCCTGGGCGCCGGATCGGTGATCCACGCGATGCATCACGAGCAGGACATGCGCCATTACGGCGCTTTGCGGAAATCGATCCCGTGGACGTTCGCGGCGATGACGGCGGGGACGCTGGCGATCACCGGCGTCGGCATCATCGACGTGTTCGGCTTCGCCGGCTTCTATTCCAAGGACGCCATCATCGAGAGCGCGTTCGCCAGCGGCACCGAGGCCGGCGACATCGCCTTTGCCGTGGGCGTGTTCGCCGCGCTGCTGACGAGCTTCTATTCCTGGCGGCTGATCTTCCTGACCTTCTTCGGCGAGGCGCGCTGGGCGTCGTCCGAACATATCCGCCATGCCGTCCACCACGGCCATGACGGTCCGGACGAGGGCGCCGGGTCCGAGCCGCACGCACATGATCCGGGGCCGCGGGAGGTGCGCCACGGCACCGCCGGCTACCATCCGCATGAGAGCCCGCCCAGCATGATGATCCCGCTGGCGCTGCTGTCGCTGGGCGCGGTGTTCGCCGGCTTCGTCTTCCACGAGGCGTTCATCGGGGTCGAGGCGGGGACGCGCTTCTGGCACGGGTCGATCGCCTTCGCCGAGCATCTGGCGCATGCGACGCATCAGGTGCCGCTGTGGGTGAAGCTGGCGCCGGGGACGGTGATGGCGGTCGGCTTCGTCCTGGCGTGGCTGGCCTATATCCGCGACACGTTGATCCCGGCGCGCTTCGTCGCGACGTTCGGCGGGCTGTACCGCTTCCTGCTGCACAAATGGTATTTCGACGAACTTTACGACCTGATCTTCGTGCGGCCGGCCTTCGCGCTGGGGCGGCTGCTGTGGCGGCGCGGCGACGTCGGGACGATCGATCGTTTCGGGCCGGACGGGGTGGCCGCGCTGGTGACGGCGGGCGGCGGTGCGGCACGGCGGCTGCAATCGGGCTATGTTTATAGCTATGCCTTCGTGATGCTGCTGGGGCTGGTGGGCGTCGCGACATGGGCGATGGCGCGGTGATGAGTAAGTTCGTGATACTGACCGGCTTCCCCATTCTCTCCATCATGCTCGCCGTGCCGATCCTCGGCGCATTCGCCTGCCTGTTCGCCGGCCCCGCGACCGCCCGCCGGGTGGCGCTGATCGCCACCCTGACCGATCTCGCTCTCGGGCTCCTGCTGTGGGCGGATTACGACGTCGGCGGCGCGCGGTGGCAGTTCGTCGAGCATGTCGCCGTCTTCGGCCGTTTCGCCTGGGCACTGGGGATCGACGGCATCGCGCTGATGCTGATCGTGCTGACCGTGTTCCTGATGCCGATCTGCATCGCCGCCAGCTGGGAGGCGATCACCAAGCGCGTGCCCGAATATATGGCCGCCTTCCTGCTGATGGAGACGCTGATCCTCGGCGTGTTCGCGGCGCAGGACCTGTTCCTGTTCTACCTGTTCTTCGAGGCCGGGCTGATCCCGATGTATCTCATCATCGGCATCTGGGGTGGGGCGCGGCGGATATACGCCAGCTACAAGTTCTTCCTCTATACCCTGCTCGGCTCGATCCTGATGCTGGTGGCGATGCTGTGGATGGCGAACGAGGCCGGCACCACCGACGTGCCGACGCTGATGGCGCACGACTTCGCGCCCGCCGCGCAGACCTGGCTGTTCCTCGCCTTCTTCGCCTCCTTCGCGGTCAAGATGCCGATGTGGCCGGTCCACACCTGGCTGCCCGACGCGCATGTCGAGGCGCCGACCGCGGGATCGGTGATCCTGGCGGGCGTGCTGCTGAAGCTCGGCGGCTACGGCTTCGTCCGCTACGCGCTGCCGATGTTCCCGGAGGCGTCGGCGCAGTTCTTCTGGCTGGTGATGGGCCTGTCGATGGTGGCGGTGGTCTACACCTCGCTGGTGGCGCTGGTGCAGAGCGACATGAAGAAGCTGATCGCCTATTCCTCGGTCGCGCATATGGCCTTCGTGACCATCGGCCTGTTCACCTTCAACCGCCAGGGGCTGGAGGGGGCGCTGATCCTGATGCTGTCCCACGGCTTCGTCTCGGGCGCGCTCTTCCTGTGCGTCGGCGTGGTCTACGACCGGCTGCATACGCGTGAGATCGCGCGTTATGGCGGCCTGGCCGACAACATGCCGAAATATGCCTTCTTCTTCCTCCTCTTCACCATGGGCACGGTCGGCCTGCCGGGGACGAGCGGCTTCGTCGGCGAGTTCCTGAGCCTGGTCGGCGCCTATCGCGCCGACAGCTGGATCGCCTTCGTCGCGACGACCGGCATCATCCTGGGCGCGGCCTATTCGCTCTACCTCTACGCCCGCGTCGTCTACGGGCCGCTGACGAAGGACGACGTGAGGGCGATGCCGGACCTGTCGTTCCGCGAAGTCGCGATGCTGCTGCCGCTGGGGCTGGGCGTGATCTGGATGGGCGTCTATCCCGAGAGCTTCGTGGCACCCATGCGCGGCGACGTGACGGCGCTACTGGCGCGGATCGAGCGGGCGACGCCGGCCGGCGACGCGCGGCCGACGGCGGGCCATCCGCTCGCGGTGGAGGCGCACCGATGAGCCCGTTCATGCTCACCCTGCCGGAGATCATCCTGTCGCTCGGCGGCATCGCGCTGATGATGGTCGCCGCCTTCCGGGGCGACGCCTCGGCGCGCCTCGTCAGCATCCTGTCGGTGGCGCTGCTGTTCGGCGCCGGCTTCGCGTTGCTCGGCCCGGCCGGGAACGGCGGCACGGCGTTCGGCAGCCTCTACAGGGCGGATGCGTTCGGCGCCTTCGCCAAGCTGCTCGTCTATGCCGCCGCCGCCGTCGCGATCGTCATCGCGCCGGGCTATTTCGAGCGCCAGGGCGGCTACCGCGCGGAATATCCGCTGCTGATCCTGTTCTCGACCGTCGGCGCGGGCATGATGGTGTCGGCGACCGACCTGCTCACCCTCTATGTCGGCCTCGAATTGCAGAGCCTCTCCTCCTACGTGCTGGCGAGCTTCATGCGCCGCGACGCGCGCTCGGCGGAGGCCGGCCTCAAATATTTCGTGCTGGGGGCGCTGGCGAGCGGCATCCTGCTCTATGGCGTGTCGCTGCTCTACGGCTTCTCGGGCACCACGGCCTATGCCGGCGTCGCCGAGGCGATGCGGCCGGGGCTGTCGGCCGGGCTGCTGTTCGGGCTGGTCTTCACCCTCTCCGGCCTCGCCTTCAAGATCGCCGCGGTGCCATTCCACATGTGGACGCCCGACGTCTACGAGGGTGCGCCGACGCCGGTGACGGCGCTGTTCGCCACCGCGCAGAAGGTGGCGGCGATGGCGCTCCTCGTCCGCGTCGCGACGACGGCGATGGGGCCGGCGAGCCACGACTGGCGGCAGATCGTGATCTTCTCCGCCCTCACCTCGATCGTGCTGGGCGCGGTGGCGGCGATCGGCCAGGCCAACGTCAAGCGGCTGCTGGCCTATTCGTCGATCAACAATGTCGGCTTCGCGCTGATCGGCCTGGCCGCGGGCAGCGAGGCCGGGGTGGCGGCGGTGCTGAGCTATCTGGCCGTCTACGTCGTCATGACGCTGGGATCGTTCCTCTGCGTCCTCCAGATGCGTGATGCGGCGGGCCGTCCGGTGGAGGCGATCGCGGATCTCGCCGGCCTGTCGCGCACCCGGCCGGGACTGGCGGCGGCGCTGGCGATGTTCATGTTCTCGCTGGCCGGCATTCCGCCGCTGTTCGGCTTCTGGCCCAAGTTCCTGGTGTTCGACGCGGCGACGCGGGCCGGCCTGTTCTGGCTGGCGGCGGCGGGCGCGGTCGGATCGGTGGTCGGCGCCTTCTATTATCTGAAGATCGTCAAGACGATGTATTTCGACGAGCCGGCGCCCGCCTTCGCGCCGGCCGACAGCAGGGTGGAGAGCGGGCTGATCGCCGTCGGCGCGGCGCTGATCTCGCCGCTCGGCTATCTCGCGATCCCGGCGCTGGGCGCCGCCAGCCTGGCGGCGGCGCGCGCCCTCTTCTGAGGGTGCCGCCGATCCCATGACGTCGCCGCGCATCCTGACGGTCGATCTCACCGGATCGACCAACGCCGACATGGCCGCCCTGGCGGCGGCGGGCGAGGCGGAGGGCAGCTGGCTCCACGCCGCGCGCCAGGAGGCCGGGCGCGGCCGCCACGGGCGGGAGTGGGACAGCCCGGCGGGCAATCTCCACGCCTCCACCCTCGTCCGCCTGCGCGAGACCGATCCGCAGGCGGCGACGCTGGCGCTGGTCGCCGCCGTCGCGCTGGAACAGGTGCTGGCGACCCGGCTGGGCGCGGCGCGGGCGGCGATCAAATGGCCCAACGACCTGATGGTCGGCGGCGCCAAGATCGCCGGCATCCTGCTGGAGCGCGAGGGGCCGGCGGTCGTGATCGGCTTCGGCGTGAACCTCGCCCACCATCCGCGGGATCTCGGCCGCGCGACGACCAGCATCGCCTCGCTGGCCGGGGCCGCGCCCGAACCGGCGGCGTTCCTGGCCGACCTGGCCGAGATATTCGCCTATTGGCTGGGGCGGTGGCGCGGCGGCGGGCGGCTGAACCCGGTCAGGACCCGCTGGCTGGAACGCGCCCACCCGCTCGGCAGCGCGCTGCGCGTGACGATGGGCAACGGCCAGATGCTGGAAGGGCTGTTCGACGGGCTGGACGAGGTGGGGGCGCTCAGGCTGCGCTTGGCGGACGGGTCGGCGCGTGTCATCCACGCCGGCGACGTGTTCCTCGTCTGAAGGCCGCCCATATGCTGCTCGCCATCGACGCCGGCAATAGCAACGTCGTCTTCGCCCTGGTCGCCACGGACGGCGTCGAGGACGGGACGATCCGCGCGCGCTGGCGGATCGCCACCGATCCGCGCCGGACGGCGGACGAATATGCCGTCTGGCTGCACCAGCTGATCGCCATGCAGGGCCTGTCGCGCGACGTGGTGGAAGCGGTGGTCATCGCCACCGTCGTGCCGCGCGCGCTGCATAATCTGGAGGTGCTGGCGTCGAAATATTTCGGCACCGCCGCGCTCGTCGCCGGGCAGCCGCCGATCGCCTGGCCGATCGCGCTCGACGTCGAGGAGCCCGGCAGCGTCGGCGCGGACCGGGTGGTGAACGCCGTCGCCGCGCATCACCGCCATTCCGGCGACCTGATCGTGGTCGATTTCGGCACCGCGACGACCTTCGACGTGGTCGATTACACCGGCGCCTACAAGGGCGGGGTCATCGCGCCGGGCCTCAACCTGTCGCTCGACGCGCTGGTCGCCGCCGCCGCCCGCCTGCCGCGCATCGCCATCGCCGCCCCGGCGGACGATCGGGTGATCGGCCGGACGACCGAGAGCCAGATGCTGTCGGGCATATACTGGGGCTATGTCGCGATGATCGAGGGGCTGGCCGATCGGCTGAAGGCGGAGATCGGCCGCCCGGCGAAGCTTGTATCCACCGGCGGCCTCGCCACATTGTTCCAGGACCGGACCCGCGTGTTCGACGCGATCGAACCGGACCTCACCATCCAGGGCCTGTGGCTGCTCTACAAGGCGAGCCGCGCCTGAGTTATAGTTCCCGCGTCACCCTGAACTCGCTTCAGGGTCCATCCCTCCACTTGGGCGAAGCTTCATGTTGACGGATGGATGCTGAAGCGAGTTCAGCATGACGATATTTTTCTTTTGATCGGAATAACTTCAAGTGACGAAACCCAAAGACGAACTCCTCTTCCTCGCGCTCGGCGGATCGGGGGAGATCGGCATGAACGTCAATCTCTACGGCTGCCAGGGCAAGTGGGTGATGGTCGATCTCGGCCTCACCTTCGCCGATCCCGGCTATCCCGGGGTGGACCTGATCCTGCCCGACCTCGATTTCATCGAGCGGCGGCGCGGCGACCTGCTCGGCATCGTGCTAACCCACGGGCATGAGGACCATATCGGCGCCATCCCGTATCTCGCCGCCGACCTGGACGTGCCGCTCTATGCGACGCCCTTCACCGCCGGGCTGATCCGCGGCAAGCTGGAGGAGGAGGGGCTGAGCGCCCAGGTGAAGCTCCACGTCGTCCAGAACGGGGCGAGCTTCAAGCTGGGGCCGTTCGGCTTCACCTACGTGCCGCTCGCCCATTCCATCCCCGAAGGCAACGGGCTGCTGATCGAGACGCCGCACGGCCGCGTCTTCCACACCGGCGACTGGAAGATCGACGAGACGCCGGTGGTCGGCAAGCCGACGACCGCCGCCGGGCTGGAGGCGATCGGCGACAGGGGCGTGCTGGCGCTGGTCGGCGATTCGACCAACGTCTTCAACGAGCAGGCCTCGGGTTCGGAAGCCGACGTGCGCGCCGGGCTGGACGCGGTGGTGGCGGACGCGAAAGGCCGCGTCCTCGTCACCACCTTCGCCTCCAACGCGGCGCGGTTGCAGACGCTGGGCGAGGTGGCGCGGGACACCGGCCGCACGGTTTGCGTCGCCGGCCGCTCGCTCGACCGGATCCTGAAGGTGGCGCAGGCCGTCGGCTATCTGCGCGATTTTCCCGCGACGGTCGATTTCGACGAGGCGATGCGCCTGCCGCGCGACAAGCTGCTCGTCATCGCCACCGGCGGGCAGGGCGAAAGCCGCGCCGCGCTGGCCCGGGTCGCGTTCGACAGCCATCGCATCAAGCTGGACGCCGGCGACACCGTCGTCTTCTCGTCCAAGCAGATCCCCGGCAACGAGATCGCCATCGGCCGCATCCAGAACGCGCTGGCGGCCAAGGAGATCGAGATGGTCACCGACCGCCAGGCCCATGTCCACGTCTCGGGCCATCCGGGACGGCCGGAACTGGCGGCGATGTATCGCTGGATCCGGCCGAAGATCGTCGTGCCGGTCCATGGCGAGCGGCGGCATCTGGCCGAACAGGCGCGCTTCGCCCTGTCGAAGGGCGTGCCCAAGGCGATCGTGCAGGAGAACGGCACGCTCATCCGGCTGGCACCCGACGGGCCGGCGGTCCTGGGCCACGAGCGGGTGGGGCGGCTGGTGCTGGACGGCGACGTGATCCTGCCCGCCGACGGCCCCACCATCAACGAGCGGCGCAAGCTGGCGCTGAACGGCCTCGTCACCGTGGCGGTGGCGCTGGACCGGCGCGGCGCGCCGGTCGGCGACCCGCAGGTCGTCGCCGAGGGCCTGCCGGTCGAGGAGGATCGCGAGGCGTTCCTCGACGAGGTGGCCGACGCCGTGGCCAAGGCGGTGCGGGGGGGAACGGATCGCCAGAAGCTGAAGGAGGCGGTAAGGCTGGCCGTCCGCCGCGCCGCGACGCGCTGGACCGGCAAGAAGCCGGTGGTGGACGTGCTGCTGCTGAACGTCTGAGGAGGGCGCCCGAATGCGGTGGACTTCGGCGCTGGCGATCTATGCGCTGTTCTGGTCGCTGTGCCTGTTCTTCGTCCTGCCCTTCGGCGTGCGCACGACCGAGGAGGAGGGCGGCGAGCCGGTGCCGGGACAGGCTGAGAGCGCGCCGCACAGCTATGATTCGAGCAAGGTCGCGCTGCGCACCACCATCGTCTCGGCGGCGCTCTTCGTCCTTTACTACCTGAACTACGTCAACGGCTGGATCGGGCCGGAGGCGGTGGACTTCTTCACGCCCCACCGCTGAACCCACCCGCCCCGGCCGCGGAACTTTTGCTAGGGCAAGACCGCGAAGCAGGCGCTGCCCGCCCTTGCCGCCACCGCGCAGGCGCGGCCGGCGGCGGCGCGGTTTTCCAGCGGGCCGGCCTGGAGGCGGATCATGCCGCCGCGCGCGGCATAGATCGGATCGAGGTCGCCGAAGCCGGGTTTCCCCGCCAGCTTCGCCCAATGCGCCCGGGCCGCCGATTTCCGGCCGAACGCGCCGAGCTGGATGCGCCAGCCGGCGACGGCGGCGGGCGCGGCCTTGCCGGCCTTGGGCGGCGTCTTGCCCGGCTTGCCGTCGGCCAGCTCGGCGGCGGGCGTCGCCGCCTCGATCTTCCCGCCCCGCCCGGCCGCATCCGCCTTCGCCGCCGCCGGCATGGCGCGGGCGAGCCTGGTGCCGCGCAGCCGCTCGGCCGGCGAGAGGTAGCTGCTCATCTGGCCGAGGCTCGCCCGCGCCGGGGTCAGGCCGGCGGCGGCGGCGCGGGTCATCAGGGCATAGGCGCGCGGCCAGTCCTTCGCCACGCCGTCGCCGTTGAACAGCGCCGTGCCCAGGACATATTGCGCCCGCGGCTCGCCCCTGGCGGCGGCCTTCTCGAACCAGGGCAGCGCCTCGCCGCGCGCGCCGCCGCCGTAGAGCATGAGCGCCAGCGCCGCCTGCGCCTGCGGCTGGCCCTGCGCCGCCGCCTTGCGGTAGAGCGCCTCGGCCTGGACCGGATCGGCCGCGACGCCGCGTCCGCGCTTATAGGCCTGGGCCAGGTTATACTGGGCGTCGGCATCGCCCGCCGATGCCGGCCCGCGCCACTGGGCGACGGCGGCGGCATAATCCTTTTTCGCCCATGCCCTGACGCCGGCCTTCACGTCGGCCGCCGCCGGCGTCGCCGCCATTGCCGCCGCCATTGCGGCCGCGAGCCATGCCAGCGCCGCCAAGCCCGTCCGCATATGCATCCTCCGCAACATTAACGGCATCCTTACCATGAAGACGTAAAGTGGCCACAACAGGCAAGGGCCTCGGGAAGGACCGGCGGATGACGAAAGGCGGGCTGGCGACGCTGATGCTGGTGGCGGCGCTGTCCGGCTGCGCGGGCCGGATGGCGCGGCCGGTCGCGGCCGGCGGGGCGTCTTCGGCGGTGACCCGGGCGGAGGCGGCTGCGGCGGCATCGCCGGCGTCGCCCGAGCTGCGGCTGGCGCTGGCGCGGGGCTATCTCGCCGCCGGCCGCTTCGCCTCGGCGGCGGCGGCGTTCCGCGACATGCTGTCGCTCGCCCCCGACGATCGCCGGGCGACCGTCGGGCTGGCGCTGATGGCGATCGCCGGCGGGCGGGTCGACGAGGCGCGGCCGCTGCTCGACCGGCTGCCGGCCGATGATGTCGACGCGGCGCTGGCGCGCGCGCTGGCCGGCGATGCGGCGGGTGCGGTCGCGCGGCTGGATCGCGCGGCGCGGTCGCCGGGGGCCGACGGCCGGACGCGGCAGAACCTCGCCCTGGCGCCCGCCATCGCCGGCCGCCGGATGGACGCGCGCCCCGT
>CAXTHU010000002.1:0-42719 GCA_964244125.1 uncultured Sphingomonadaceae bacterium | reverse complement strand
GCGACGTCGAGGGGCAGGACGTGCTGTTCTTCGTCGACAACATCTTCCGCTTCACCCAGGCCGGCTCGGAAGTGTCGGCGCTGCTCGGCCGCATCCCGTCGGCGGTCGGCTACCAGCCGACGCTCTCCACCGACATGGGCGCGCTCCAGGAGCGGATCACCTCGACCAACAAGGGTTCGATCACGTCCGTGCAGGCGATCTACGTGCCGGCCGACGATCTCACCGATCCGGCGCCCGCCACCTCCTTCGCCCATCTCGACGCGACGACCGTGCTGTCGCGCGCCATATCGGAACTGGGCATCTACCCGGCGGTCGATCCGCTCGATTCGACCTCGCGCGTGCTGTCGCCGGCGGTGGTGGGGCAGGAGCATTACGACACCGCCCGCGCCGTCCAGGAGACGTTGCAGAAATACAAGTCGCTCCAGGACATCATCGCCATCCTGGGGATGGACGAACTGTCCGAAGAGGACAAGCTGACCGTCAGCCGCGCGCGCAAGATCCAGCGCTTCCTGTCGCAGCCGTTCCACGTCGCCGAGGTGTTCACCGGCATCCCCGGCAAGTTCGTCGCCATCGAGGATACGGTGAAGAGCTTCAAGGCGGTGGTCGACGGCGAATACGACCATCTGCCCGAGAGCGCCTTCTACATGGTCGGCGGCATCGACGAGGCCGTCGCCAAGGCCCAGAAGATGGCGCAGGAAGCGGCTTGATGGACGGATCGGACGGTCTGCCGCCGAAAGCATGGGGAGCGCTGCGACCAAGGCGGACCTCGCGCAGGTGGAAGCTCGACTGGAAACCAAGATCGAGCAGCTTCGCACGACTCTGATGACGTGGTTCCTCGGCACTGTATTGACGCTCGCGGCCATCATCATCGCCCCCGTAAAGCTCTAGGATCATCATGGCAGACCTCCACTTCGAACTCGTCACTCCCGAGCGGCTGGTCCGGTCCGAGGATGTCCATATGGTCGTGGTGCCAGGCACCGAGGGCGATTTCGGCGTGCTGGCGGGGCATGCGCCGTTCATGTCGGTGATCCGCGCCGGCGAACTGGCGGTCTATTCCTCGCCGACCACGGTCGCCGCGCGCATCCATGTCGAGGGCGGCTTCGCCGAGGTGAACGAGCGCGGGCTGACGGTGCTGGCCGAGCAGGCGACCGAAGCGGCCTGACGCGCCCCGCGCCGACCGCTGGACGGGCGGGTCGGGAGGACGCATGATCCTTTCCGCGCGGGGAGGATGGACGCGGAACTGGCCGGCGAGGATCGCGATCGTCCTGCTGGCGGCGGCCCCGGCGGCGTCCGTCGGCCCGCGCGATCCTGACCGGCGTCGGCCTGTGGACGGCGCCACCGGCGTCGAGGGGCGGCTGCTCGACCGGGCGCTGTCCAGCGCACGGTGAAATCCGTCGTCCGGTCGGATCGATTTGTGCTAGATTCCGGGGGTCCATGCCCGACTCCGATATCCTGACCCAAGCGGACCGGCTGGAACACCGGCGGCTCGACGCGCTCGATCGCTACGCCATCCTCGACACGCCGACCGAGCCCGATTTCGACGACATCGCGCGGCTGGCGGCCGACACCTTCGACGCGCCGATCGCGGTGGTGAACCTGATCGCGCGGGGGCGGCAGTGGTTCAAGGCGGAGATCGGCATCGGCGCGCGCGAGCTGCCGCTGGACGTGTCGATCTGCGCCCACGCCATCCTGCAGCGCGAGATGATGGTGGTGCCGGACACGCGCGACGACCCGCGTTTCGCCTGCAACCCGCTGGTGACGGCGGACGGCGGCCTGCGCTTCTACGCCGGGGCGCAGCTGACGACGCCGGACGGCTTCGTCATCGGCACGATGTGCGTGCTGGATCGGGCGCCCCGGCCCGGGGGCATCACCGCCCACCAGCGGCTGACGCTGGAGGTGCTGGCGCGGCAGGTGATGAACCAGCTGGAGCTGCGCCGCGCGATCGCGGCATCCGACGCGCTGAACGAGACGCTCGACCGCCGCGTCGCCGAGACGGTGGCCGAGCGCGAGCTGGCGCTGGAGGCGCTGCGCCAGTCGCAGAAGCTGGAGGCGATCGGCCAGCTGACCGGCGGCGTCGCGCATGACTTCAACAACCTGCTCACCGTCATCCGTGGCTCGGTCGACCTGCTGCGCCGGCCGGACCTGCCCGAGGATCGCCGCCGGCGCTATGTCGACGCGATCGGCGACACCGCCGATCGCGCCGCGCGGCTGACCGGCCAGCTGCTCGCCTTCGCCCGGCGGCAGGCGCTGACGCCCGAGACATTCGACAGCGGCGAGAGCCTGATCGAGGTCGCGTCCATGCTGCGGTCGCTGGCGGGGGGCCGGATCCTGCTCGAGACGGCGCTGTCGGAGGAGCCCTGCTTCATCCGCGCCGATCGCAACCAGTTCGACACCGCGATCGTCAACATGGGGCTGAACGCGCGCGACGCGATGAACGGCGAGGGCCGGCTGTCGATCGCCACCGCGCCGGCGGGCCATATCCCGGCGACCGGAGCGGACGTCGCGGTGGCGGGCGATTTCGTCGCGATCTCGATCGGCGACACCGGCGCCGGCATCGCGCCGGGCGACCTGCTGCGCGTGTTCGAGCCCTTCTTCACCACCAAGCCGGTGGGCGAGGGCACCGGCCTGGGGCTGTCGCAGGTGATCGGCTTCGCCAAACAGTCGGGCGGCGACGTGCGGGTCGAGAGCGTCGTCGGCGGCGGCACGACCTTCACCCTCTACCTGCCGCGCGCCGCCGGTGCGGGAGCGCCGGCGGCGACGGACGACGCCGGCGCGCCGATCGCCGGCGCCGGCATCTGCGTGCTGGTGGTCGAGGACAACGAACAGGTCGGCGCCTTCGCGACCGAGGCACTGCGCGAACTCGGCTATGACAGCGTGCTGGCGCCGTGCGCCACCGTCGCGCTCGACGAGCTGGACCGCGATCGCGGCCGGTTCCACGTCGTCTTCTCCGACGTGATGATGCCGGGGATGAGCGGGCTGGAACTGGGCGAGGCCGTCCGCCACCGTTTCCCCGCCGTGCCGGTGGTGCTGACCAGCGGCTACGCCCAGGCCCTGGCGCAGAACGACGCCCACGGTTTCGAGCTGCTGCAAAAGCCCTATTCGCTGGACGGGCTGGCGCAGGTGTTCCGCAAGGTGCTGGGGCCGGGACGGGAGTGAGCGGTGTTTCCGTTCGACGGTGCCGTTCTCCGGCGGAGGCGGGGCCCGGTCGGGAAGGCCGAGGTGACGAAGCGCGGCGCCCGTCATCGGCGTCCCCCGACCGGGCCCCGGCCTGCGCCGGGGAACCGATTGTTCATCGGGGACTGATTGCTCATCAGGGATCGGTCCCGGCCCGGCATCGCGCGGGCGGCGACCCAAGAGAGTCTTCAAACTGTCATCAAATGGCGGAATGGTCCTGGTGAAATCGACGGAGAACGGGGTGGCATCGCGAGTCTTGGGCCGGGCGGAGGGGATCGCGCCGCCGGAACGATCGCGGATCGCGCTGGACCACCGGGTCCATCCGGCGGCCTCGATCGGCTTTCTCGTCGTGCTGCTGGGGGGCCTCGCCTATGCCGGGATCAGCATCCTGCTGGATACCCGCGACGTCGGCGAGCCGCTGGCGCTGGGCGCGTTCCTGTTCCTCGGGCTGGCGCTGCTGATCGCGCTGGGCTTCGAGTTCGTGAACGGCTTCCACGACACCGCCAACGCGGTGGCGACGGTGATCTACACCCATTCGCTGAAACCCATGGCCGCGGTGGTCTGGTCGGGGGCGTGGAACTTCATCGGCGTCCTCGCCTCCTCCGGCGCGGTCGCCTATTCGATCATCACGCTGCTGCCGGTCGACCTGATCCTGAACGTCGGCAGCGCGGGCGGCTATGCGATGATCTTCGCGCTGCTGATCGCGGCGGTGGCGTGGAATCTGGGCACCTGGTTCCTCGGCCTGCCCAATTCGTCGAGCCATGCGCTGATCGGATCGATCCTGGGCGTCGGCCTCGCCAACCAGCTGCTCGGCCAGGCCGGCGGCACGTCGGGGGTCGAGTGGGGCCAGGCCGGGAACGTGCTGCTGGCGCTGCTCGTCAGCCCGCTGATCGGCTTCGTCGGCGCGCTGCTGCTGCTATGGGCGATGAAGCGGCTGCTGCCCGATCCCAAGCTCTACGAGGAGCCGAGGGGCGAGACGCCGCCGCCGTGGCATATCCGCGCGCTGCTGGTCTTCACCTGCACCGCGGTGTCCTTCGCGCATGGCGGCAACGACGGGCAGAAGGGCATGGGCCTCATCATGCTGATCCTGATCGGCGTCGCGCCGACCGCCTATGCGCTCAACCGGACGGTGCCCGACAGCGCCACCCCGGCCTTCATCCAGGCCGCCGCCGCGGCGCGGACCGTGTTCCGCGAGAAGGCCGGCGGCGCGCGGCTCGACCCCGCCGCCGCCGACGCGACGCTCCGCCAGGCGCTGCGCGCGCATCGGCCGGACAGCCCTCGGGTCTACGCCGCGCTCGACACCGTCGCCGGCGAGATCAGCGCCGACCTGAAGCAATATGGCTCGATCAGCCACGTCCCCGCCGCGCAGACCCGCAACGTCCGCAACGAGATGTATCTGGTCTACGACACGCTGCGCCTGCTGACGAAGGACGGCGAGGCGGCCAGGGCCCGCTTTCCCGGCGGCGGCGACGCGACGCTGAAGGCCTATGAGACGATGCTGGAGAAGGGCACCCGCTACATCCCGACCTGGGTGAAGATCGCCGTCGCGCTGGCCCTCGGGCTCGGCACGATGATCGGGTGGAAGCGGATCGTGGTGACGGTGGGCGAGAAGATCGGCAAGACTCACCTGACCTACGGCATGGGCGCGGCGGCCGAGCTGATCGCCGCCAGCACCATCCTGCTGGCGCAGGTGAAGGGCCTGCCGGTCTCGACGACGCATATCCTGTCGAGCGGAGTCGCCGGCACGATGGTCGGCAACGGCGCGGGCTTGCAGGCGAGCACGGTGCGCAACATCGCGCTGGCCTGGCTGCTGACGCTGCCGGCGGCGATGGCGATCGCGGGGGTGCTGTATGCGCTGTTCCTCAGCGTGCTGCGGGTGGCGGGCGGGGGCTGACGATCCCGACCCCGCCCATGCCGGGCGCAGGCTCCGTCGAGCGATGTCGAGACATCGGGGCATGCCCTCGACGTAGCGCAAGGCGGCGGTCCCTCGACCGCGCTCGGGATGGAGGGGGCTTAGAGCCGTTTGCGATCAGATTGATCCGACGTGAGCCCCTGCCCCTTCAGGAGAGGGTTGGGGTGGGGCCTCTCCGCAACCGCCGCGCTCGTGGAGCGGCTCCACCCCCGGCCCCTCCCCTGAAGGGGCAGGGGGTGAGTTGGCTCGATCGCAAACGGCCCTAGTCGGGCGCAGGCGCTTTACGCCACCGTCAGCAGCGGCTCGCCCATCCTGATCCGCTCCCCCTCCGTGATCTCCGGGCGCAGCGCGACGCCCGGCGGGGCGAGGAGGAGGATGGTCGAGCCGTGTTCGAACCAGCCCATCTCCTCTCCCTTGGCGAAAGGATGCGACAGGCGGACGGTGCGCGCGCCGCCGGCGCGCACGCCCGCCGCCGCGTCGAGGAACGGCAGGCGGATGCTCGCCACCAGCACGGCGGCCACCGGCACCAGCATCAGCGGCAGGCCGGTCCCCGCCAGCCGCACGCCGATCGGCGCGCGCTCGTTCTTGCAGAACAGCCGCTCGATCCGCTTCAGCGCGATCGGGTTCACGTTCCAGGTGTCGCCGGCGATGTAGCGGACGCGCTCCACCACCAGATCGTGCGGCGCGTGGAAGCGGTGATACATGCCCGCCGTGAGCCTGAGCGTGACAAAGACGCCGTCGCGATAGGGCGCGGCGTCGGCTTCTTCGCCGAGCAGGTCGGCGAGCGTGTAGGGAAAGCCCTTGATCTGGTGGAGGCGCCCCGCCGCGATCCGGCCGTGCGCGCCGACGATGGCGTCGCAGGGGGACACGATCGTGCCGGGCGCATGGTCGACAGGCCGCGCGCCGGGCGCGAGCCGGCGGACGAAGGCGGCGTGGAGGCTGGGATAGCCGGCCGCCTCGGCATCCGACAGGCCGACGTCGCAGAACAGCCGCCACAGCGCGATCGACGGCCGCGCCACCAGCGGATGCGTCACCTTGGCCAGCCGCCCCATGGTGCGGGTCAGCGCCAGCCGGGGGATGCGGTTGGTCAGGAGGAAGTTCAGGTCCTCGCGCAGCGGCAGGCGGCGGAAGATCGCGCCGATTGTCACGGCTTCGTCCCATCCATGCGGTAGCGGCCGTCACGATGGACGGCACGACACTCGCTCTGGCGCTCGGCGGCGTCGTCGGCATCGGCATCGGCGCGGGCAGGGCGAACGCCCGGCTGGCGCTGTCGCGGGCCAAGCACCGCTCGCTGGCCGGCCATGCCCGCCTGTCGCGCCGGGTCGCGCGGCTGATCCCCTATTACGAGCCAGCCGAGGGCCGCTTCTTCCGGGTGGACGACGCGCCGGACGCGATCGCCGCGGCGCGCGAGGCCGGCTTCGCGCGGCTGGCGGCGCTCTATGCCGAACGCTTCCCCAGGACGGCGGCGCTGGCGGCGGAGGCGCGCGAGGGGCTGTCCGACCTCCGCTTCACCGGCGCCTATCGCGTGCCGTTCCCGTTCAGCCGCCGGGTGCGCGCGGCGCTGCCGGGCGGCGGCTTCCTGGTCGCGGCCGAGGGCACGACCGTCACCGACCCCGACGGCAACGTGTTCCACGACCTGACCGGCTCCTACGGGCTGAACCTGCTCGGCATCGACACCTACAAGGCGCTGATCGCCGAGGGCGCGCGCACCGTCGCGGCGCTCGGCCCGGTCCTGGGCGGGCTGCACCCGGTCGTCGCCGACAACGTCCGCCGGCTGAAGGCGGTGTCCGGGCTGGACGAGGTGTCGTTCCACATGTCCGGCACCGAGGCGGTGATGCAGGCGGTGCGGCTGGCGCGATATCACACCGGGCGGCGGCGCATCGTCCGCTTCTGCGGCGCCTATCACGGCTGGTGGGACGAGGTGCAGCCCGGCGTCGGCAACCCGACCCCGGCCGACCGCACGCTGACGTTGGCCGACATGAGCGAGCGGACGCTGAGGGTCCTCGCCCGGCGGCGCGACGTCGCCTGCGTGCTGGTCAACCCGCTCCAGGCGATGCACCCCAATGCCGGCGCGCCGGGCGACAGCGCGCTGGTGGCGGGGCGGGCGCGTCCCGCCGCCGACGTGCCGGCCTATGGCGCGTGGCTGCGTGCGGTGGAGGAGACGTGCCGCGCCAACGGCATCGTCTTCATCGTCGACGAGGTGTTCACCGGCTTCCGCCTGGCCGCGCGCGGCGCCTGCGAATATTTCGGCCTGGCGCCGGACATGGTGACATACGGCAAGACGCTGGGCGGCGGGCTGCCGGTGGGGGTGGTCTGCGGCCGCGCCGCGCTGATGCGGCGGTTCCGCGACGACCGGCCGGCGGACATCTGCTTCGCCCGCGGCACGTTCAACGCCCACCCGCATGTCATGGGGGCGATGGACGCCTTCCTGCGTCACATGGAGAGCGACGCCGGACGGGCGCTCTACGACGGGCTCGACGAACGCTGGCGGGGGCGGGCGGCGGCGCTGAACGCGCGGCTGGCGGCCGAGGGGCTGCCGCTCGGCGTCGCCGCGCTCGGCACCGTCTGGTCGATCGAGCATCGCCTGCCGTCGCGCTACAACTGGATGCTGCAATATTACCTCCGCGCCGAGGGGCTGGCGCTCAGCTGGGTCGGCACCGGGCGGCTGATCTTCGGCTTCGCCCATGACGATGCCGCCTTCGCCGCCGTGGCCGATCGGTTCGTCGCCGCCGCCCGCGCGATGGCGGCGGACGGCTGGTGGTGGGTGGCCGACGGCGCCACCGACCGGAGCGTCGGCCGCCGGTTGCTGCGCGAGATGCTGCGGCGGCGGTGAGCGTCTATCGCGCCGCCTGTTCCAGCCGCTCGCCGCGCAGGAGGCGGAGCGGCGCCTTGTGGTAGAGGCGGATGTCGTTGAACGGGTCGCTGACGATCTTCGCCGCCCAGACGATCCCGGTCCCGACGTCGCGGACGAAGAACAGCTGCACCGTGCGGAAGATCAGGCCGCCCGCGCCGAGCGCCAGCCACATCAGCCCCAGGTGGCGGAGGAAGCCGCCGACGCCCGGCAGCGGATCGAACGCCCCCCACAAGGTCGGCGAGAGCAGCAGCGGCACCGGCGACAGCGCCCACAGCGCCATGAACACCACCTTGCGGACGAGGTTGTAGCCGATCTTCACCTCCTCCTTATAGGCGTGGCTGACCCGGTTGATCCGATCGTAGCCCTTGGGCTCGAAGAAGAAATGGCCCGCCTGCCGGCTCGTCATGGCGACGCCCCAGGCGAGCAGCGCGGCGACCGCCGGATCGGTGAAGGCCAGCAGGTAGCAGACGACGAAGGTCGTCGCGCTCAGCAGGTGCAGGCTCTGGTTGACCAGGCTGTGATGGTAGAAGCGATGGTCGTCCCACCGCTGCTCGGCCAGCCGCGCGCGAAAGCCCGTCATGCGTTCGTCTCCTTCTGCTGGCGGCTGTCGCGCTTGCCGTAGCGGACGAGCGAGAAGTGGCCCAGCGGGGCCAGCGGCCGCCGCTCGATCAGCGCGATCGCCGGCTGCGTCGCCGCCCAGGCGACATAGCGGTCCCAGGCGAACTCGGTGCGGAAACCCAGCCGGCTGGTGACCGGCATCAGCGCCTTCTCGATCCCGCCGCGCAGCCCGTTGCCGGCGCCGACGCGGGTGGTGATGACGATCTCCCCGCCCGGGCGGACGACGCGGGCGAACTCGTCCAGCGCGCGCTCCGGATCCGGCACCGCCGTCACGACATATTGCGCCACCACCACGTCAAAGCTGTCGTCGGGGAAGTCGAGCGTCTCGGCATCCATGACGCGGATGTCCTCGACATTGGCGAGACCCAGCTCGCGCACGCGGCGCCGCGCCTTGTCGAGCATGGCGTCCGAGATGTCGATCCCGGTCAGCCTCGTGTCGCGGCCATATTGCGGTAGCGAAATGCCGGTGCCGACGCCGACCTCCAGCACGCGCCCGCCGATCCGCTCCGCCGCGACGATGGCGTCGCTGCGGCCCTGGCGGAACACCCGGCCGAAGACCAGATCGTAGGCCGGCGCCCAGCGATCATAGGCCAGCGCCACCTGATCGGTGCGCATGGTGACGGCCATATCGGTTCTCCCAAGCAACATCGTCCGTCGTTATTGCCGCCGTCATGTGAAGATCAGGCGGCAGTTCGATGACAGTTGTCGTGACGCCGCCGCGCCTCAACCGAAATGAAACGAAACGGTCAGCGGGACGACGCGCGGGTGCAATCAAGCTGTCTTGCGCATCGGGCAAGGCATGGACCGTCCCGAAGGGCGGGTTCGACGGCCGCGCAGGAGCTTCGCCATGGCATCATCGGCAGAACTCGACGTCCGCGCCCGTGTCGAGCGCGTCGCCCATCGCCGGATCGACCATCCGCCGCCGGCGTCGATCGTCCCGGCATGGTTCCACGAGCCGCCCGAACCGGAGCGGCGCGACCGGCTGCGCTTCCGCACGGTGTGGCTATCCGACACCCATCTCGGCACGCCGGGCTGCAACGCCGGGCTGCTGCTCGACTTCCTCCGCTCGGTCGACTGCGACACGCTGTATCTCGTCGGCGACATCGTCGACGGCTGGCAGCTGCGCAAGGGCTGGTACTGGCCGCAGTTGCATAACGAGATCGTCCGCTGCATCCTGAAGCAGGCCAAGATCGGCACCCGCGTCGTCTATCTGCCGGGCAATCACGACGAGACGTTCCGCGACTATGTCGGGCTGAACTTCGGCGGGATCGAGCTGCTGCCCGAGGCGATCCACGAGACCGCCGACGGCCGGCGCCTGCTGATCCTGCATGGCGACCGCTTCGACGGCGTCGTGCTTTACGCGCGCTGGCTCGCCTTCCTGGGCGACAGCGCCTACGAACTGCTGCTGAAGAGCAACCGGCTGGTGAACTGGGTCCGCCGCCGCTTCGGCATGCCCTACTGGTCGCTCGCCGCCTTCCTGAAGAAGCGGGTGAAGACGGCGGTGCAGTTCATCTGCTCGTTCGAGGAAGCCGTGGTCCACGCCGCCGCCGAGGCCGGGGTCGACGGGGTGGTCTGCGGCCATATCCACTCGGCCGAGATCCGCCGCTTCGGCGACATCACCTATTACAACGACGGCGACTGGGTCGAAAGCTGCACCGCGCTGGTCGAACATGCCGACGGCGCGATGGAGATCCTCGACTGGGCCGAGTGCAAGCGGCTGGAACGGGCCGGCGGGGGCCGGGTGGCGGCGGCGTGAGGCGGGCGAACTTACCCCTCCCCTTCAGGGGCCGGGGCCGGGGGTGGGGCCTCTCCGCGGGCGCGGCGTATGCGGACAGGCCCCACCCCGACCCCTCCCCTGAAGGGGAGGAGCTTTAGATGAGACTCGCCCTCGTCACCGATGCCTGGATCCCCCAGGTCAACGGCGTCGTCCGGACGCTGTCGGCCACCGTCGGCGAGCTGCGCCGGCGCGGGATCGACGTGATGCCGATCACCCCCGACCTGTTCAGGACCGTGCCCTGCCCGTCCTATCCCGAGATCCGGCTGGCGATCGGCTGCGGCGGGCGCGTCGCCGCGATGCTGGCCGCGGCGGCGCCGGACGCGGTGCATATCGCCACCGAGGGGCCGCTCGGCTGGGCGGCGCGGCGTTGGTGCCTGGGGCAGGACTTTCCGTTCACCACCTCCTTCCACACCCATTTCGCCCAATACCTCGCGGTACGGACGCGGCTGCCCAGGGGGCTGTTCTGGCCGGCGCTCGCCCGCTTCCACGCGCCGGCCGAGCGGGTGTTCGTGGCGACGGACACGCTGGCGGCCGAACTGGCGGCGCATGGCCTGTCGCGCACCCACCGCTGGTCGCGCGGGGTCGACACCGCCGCCTTCCGCGCCGACGCGCCGTGGCATCCGGCGCTGATGGGCCTGCCGCGGCCGATCCTGCTGTCGGTCGGCCGCGTCGCGGTGGAGAAGAACGTCGCCGCCTTCCTGGCCGCCGACGTGCCCGGCAGCAAGGTGGTGGTCGGCGACGGCCCGGCGCGGGCGGCGCTGGCGCGGCGGTTCCCGCAGGCGCATTTCCTTGGGAGCCTGCACGGCCCGGCGCTGGCCGGCGCCTATGCCGCGGCGGACCTGTTCGTCTTTCCCAGCCGGACCGACACCTTCGGGCTGGTGATCGTCGAGGCGCTCGCCAGCGGGCTGCCGGTGGCGGCCTATCCGGTGCCGGGGCCGGTCGACGTGCTGGGGCGGGACGGCCGGGGCCGGGGCGGGGAGCCGGTGGGGGCGCTGGACGATCGCATCGAGGTGGCGATCGGGCGCGCGCTCGGGCTGGATCGCCGGGCCTGCGTCGCCGAGGCGCGGCGGCACGACTGGACGGCCTGCACCGGCCAGTTCCTCGGCGGGCTGGCGCCCCGCGCGCGCGGCCGGACGGGCGGATCGCGTGCCTTCCCCACCGCTTGCGCGGGCACCACAAGGTGATAGAGCCTCACCGGCGCGCAACCGACAAGGCTCATCCCCCGTGAAGATCAACGGCGTCAACATCCGGCCCGGCAACATCCTGGAATATGAAGGCGGCCTCTGGCGGGTCGCGAAGATCCAGCATACCCAGCCGGGCAAGGGCGGCGCCATCATGCAGGTCGAGATGAAGAACCTGATCGACGGGCGGAAGAACAACGTCCGCTTCCGCTCGGCCGAGACGGTGGAGCGGGTGCGGCTCGACACCAAGGACTTCCAGTTCCTGTTCGCCGACGGCGACGACCTGACCTTCATGGACAAGGACAATTACGAGCAGATCACCCTGCCGCGCGACCTGCTCGGCGAGCCCGCCGCGTTCCTGAAGGACGGGATGGACGTGGTGATGGAACTCTATGACGAGAAGGCCATCTCGGTGCAGCTGCCCGACACGATCGAGGCGACGATCGTCGAGGCCGATGCGGTGGTGAAGGGGCAGACCGCCTCCTCCAGCTACAAGCCGGCGATCCTCGACAACGGCGTGCGGGTGATGGTTCCGCCGCACATCAGCGCGGGCGCGCGGATACTGGTCGACGTCTACGCCCAGGAATATGTCCGCCGCGTCGACTGATCGGCCGTCGCCATTCCGCGGCCCGGGAGCTGGTTGAAACGTGCAGAAGCTCGAAAAGGTGTTCGGCAAGCATTCGGTGCGCGCGGTGTTCCTGCGGCGGCCCGAGGCGATCCGCCGCCTCGTCCTGGCCGGCAAGGAGGATTATCACCGCGACTTCATCGCCGAGGCGCGGCGGCTCGGCCTGCCGGTCGAGCTGGTCGCCTGGCCGGAGTTCCTGCGCGCCGGCGACTTCACCGAGGACGACAAGCACCAGGGCATCTGCGCCTTCGTCGAGCCGCGCGAGATCCTGACCGAGCGCGATTTCGACCGGCTGAAGGATGCATCATGCGTGGTGATGCTCGACCAGATCTCCAATCCGCAGAATCTGGCGACGATCCTGCGCAGCGCCGCCTTCTTCCGCGCCGACGCGGTGGTGTTCATGAAGAACCGCTCGGTCGGCGTGACCTCGACGGTGGTGCGCTATGCCGTCGGCGGCGCCGAGTTCGTCGATCTGTTCGAGGTCACCAACCTGTCGCAATCGCTGGAGAAGCTGAAGGATCTCGGCTTCTGGGCCTACGGCCTCGACGAGCGCGGCAAGGCGACGCTGGCGCAGACCGAGTTCGCCGGCAAGACCGTGTTCGTGATCGGCGCCGAGGGCGAGGGGCTGCGCAAGAAGACCGTCGCCTATTGCGACGCCCTGGTCCGCATACCGGGCGGGCTGGCGGGCGTCGAATCGCTCAACGCCGCGGTCGCCACCACGATCGCGCTGTATGAATACTCACGGACCAGGGAATAGGACGCCCTGAAGCGCAGGCGCGATTTCGAGGGCGAGCCGTTGAGATCGGGTGGTGACCCCTACGGGAATCGAACCCGTGTTTTCGCCGTGAGAGGGCGACGTCCTGGACCGCTAGACGAAGGGGCCGACGGGCGGCGAAGGGGGCGATTATGGCAGGTGGGTGGCGGCGTCAAGCGCGGCTTGGGCCATGGCCGTTCAGGTGAGAAGCCCGAGCGCGCGGAAGCTGGTCCAGCCGGTCTTGGCGATGACGACGTGGTCGTGCACCGAGATGTCGAGCGGGGCGCCGCCGGCGACCACCTTGCGCGTTACCTCGATGTCCTGGCGGCTCGGCGTCGGATCGCCCGAGGGATGGTTGTGGGCGATGATGAGGCTCGTCGCGCCCAGTTCCAGCGCGCGCTTGATGACGACGCGGGGATGGAGCGCGGCCTGGTCGACCGTCCCGCGCGAGATCACCTCGTCGCGCAGCAGCCGGTTCTTGGCGCCGAGGAAGAGGATGCGGACCTGCTCGGCCGGCTCGTGCGCCATGCTGGCGAACAGATAGTCGATCACCGCGCGGGAGTTGGAGAGGAGCGGGGCGGCGGCGAGATCGACGGTCAGCGCCCGCATCATCGCCGCGCGCACGGTGGCGAGATGCGCCAGCACCCGGCGCGCGTCGCCCAGCACGCGCGCCTGCGCCTCGCCGCCGGCCGCCAGCACCGCGCCGATCGTGCGGAACTCCTCGATCAGCTCGGCCGAATAGAACGGCGCCTCCTCGCCCGCGACGGGACGCAGCAGATCCGTCAGGAGGGCGTGGCAGGTGCGGTCGTCGCCGGCCCGGTCCGGCGCCGCCTGAGCTGGTGCTGTCGGGTGCCGATGACGAGCGCCGCCAGCATCGGATAGGCCCAGAGCCCTTGCGACAGGGAATAGGCCTGCGGCACGATCGCGGGTGCCAACAGCTTCGCGCAATGTGTCACCACCGCGTCGAGGTGAAATCCTGCCGCCCATAATGGCCAATATCTGTTGGTGCGAAGCGCGAGCGTGAGGAGACCGGCGAGAGCGGCGACGTCAACGATCAGGACGTTGACGTCGGCGGTCAGCCAGTCGCCGGCGCCGGTCAGCCAGGTGGCCGGCACCGAGAGGAGCGAGCCGAGCAGCATGATCGCCGCCCCGACCCGTTCCGTCTTTCCCCCGAATCTCGCTGCATAGCCGCACGAGATGAGCAGGGCTGCGAAGTAAATCAGTCGCAGTCCCATGAATGGCATGGACGGACCGAACCACGATCACACGGGGCCGGTCAAGCCCGCTGCCGGGCGACGGTGTCAGGCGGCGACCGTCTCGACGAGGGCCAGCGGCTTGGTGCCGGGTGTCTTGTCGACAAGGCCGCCCATCGCCATCTCGCGCAGGCCGACCTGGATCTTGGTCTCGGCCAGCTCGTTATGCGCGGCGATCATCTGGGCGCGGGCGCGGATGAGGGCGGAAAAGGACCCGGCCGCCGCCTCGATCGCGTCATGGCCGATACAGGCGGCGATGTTCAGGCGGGTGCGGGCCATCGGCATGTAGCCGTTGAGGTCGGCGACGGCGGCGATGGCGGCGTCGATGCTGCGCTCGGCCTCCATGAGGCGGTCGGCGATACCCTGGGCTGCTTCGCGGCGTTCCTTGAGCATGATAATCTCCCTCGCGCCGACCGGGGGTGGCGCGTCTGCTGTTCGATGATGTCAGAAGCGACGTCGGCTCAGGATTCGGGCTAGGAGGCGAACACCTGGCCGAGCGACATGAGTCCGTTTATCAGCACGCCGAACGCCAGCAATCCGAGGATGGCGATCGCGATGCACGCGCCGAGGCGTTCGTAGCTGTTTAGGTCATTCCACCATCTCCCCTCGCCGGGGAGAGGCATGTGGAAGGAACGCAGGGGAAGCGGCGAGAAGGTGTCGAAGGCGACCGCCTCCTCCCTCACCGCATCCGCATACGCCTGATCCCGCTGCCTCGTCCCGTGATCGGCTGACGGGGCCATGGTGACCGGATCGGGCTCCGCGGCAATGTCCGGCGCTTGATATATCAGCGTTTGATATGCCCCGAGCGGCGCCACGCCGGCGACGCCCTCATGCGCGGCGAGCATCCGCGCCGCCTCGACCCGACTCGTCGCGCCGAGCGTCTGCATCGCGACCCTGAGTCGCTGGTCGACGGTATGGGGGGAGATGCCCAGTTCGCGGGCAATGTCCTTTGAAGACATGTGCATCAGCACCCGGCGCAGGCAGGCGCGCTGGCTTTCGGTCAGCCGGGCGAGGCGGTTTTCTGCCATTTCGGTGGGAAGCTAGCAAAAATGCGCCTCCCCGCCAATACGGGACGCGATTCGCTTCGTGATGGGACAGGTTAAGGAATATTAACCATGACGGACGCGCCGCGCGCCGGGCGGCCGGTCAGGCGGCGGCCTTCTCGCGGTCCTTCAGCTCCTGGTTGAGCATCTCGGCGATCAGGAACGCCAGCTCGATCGACTGGCCGGCGTTGAGCCGCGGATCGCAATGGGTGTGATAGCGCAGGCTGAGCGCCTGCTCGGTCACCGCCACCGCGCCGCCGGTGCATTCGGTGACGTTCTGGCCGGTCATCTCGGCATGGATGCCGCCGCCATGCGATCCCTCGGCGCGGTGGACGGCGAAGAAGCCGCGCACCTCGCCGGTGATCCGCTCGAACGGCCGCGTCTTGTAGCCGTTGCCGGCCTTCACGACGTTGCCGTGCATCGGGTCGCACGACCAGACCGGCTGCCGCCCCTCGCGCTTCACCGCGCGGATCAGCTCGGGCAGGTGCCGCTCGATCCTGTCGTGGCCGTAGCGGGTGATGAGCGTGACGCGGCCCGGCGTCCGCGCCGGATCGACCGTGTCGAGCAGGCGCAGCAGCACGTCAGGCGCCAGGCTCGGCCCGCATTTGATGCCGATCGGATTGCCGATGCCGCGAAGATACTCGACATGCGCCGATCCCTCGAACCGGGTGCGGTCGCCGATCCAGAGGAAGTGCGCCGAGGTGTCGTACCAGTCGCCGGTCAGCGAATCCTGCCGGGTCAGCGCCTGTTCGTAGGGCAGCAGCAGCGCCTCGTGGCTGGTGTGGAAGCTGGTGCCCTTCAGCTGCGGCACGGTCTCGGGATCGACGCCGCATGCGGCCATGAAGTCGAGCGCCTCGCCGATGCGGTCGGCGAGATCGCGATAGCGGTCGGACCAGGGGCTGCGGCCCATGAAGTCGAGCGTCCAGCGATGGACCTGGTGCAGGTTCGCATAGCCCCCCTGGGCGAAGGCGCGCAGCAGGTTGAGGGTCGAGGCGGACTGGTTGTAGGCGCGGATCATGCGCTGCGGATCGGGCGTGCGCGCCGCTTCCTCGAAGGCGATGTCGTTGACGATGTCGCCGCGATAGCTCGGCAGCGAGACGCCGCGCTGCTCCTCCAGATCGCTCGAGCGCGGCTTGGCGAACTGGCCCGCCATCCGCCCCACCTTCACCACCGGCAGCTTGGACGCATAGGTGAGGACGACCGCCATCTGGAGGAGGACGCGGAAGGTGTCGCGGATGTTGTTGGGGTGGAACTCGGCGAAGCTCTCGGCGCAGTCGCCGCCTTGCAGCAGGAACGCCTTGCCGGCGGCGACGCGGGCGAGATCGGCCTGGAGGTCGCGCGCCTCCCCGGCGAAGACCAGCGGCGGATAGGCCGACAGCTCGCGCTCGGCGGCGGCGAGCCGCCCGGCGTCGGGATAGGCCGGCATCTGCCGCGCGTCGTGGCGGCGCCATGTGTCGGGCGCCCAGTTCGCCACCGCCATCGTCAGTCGTCCCTATCTGTCGCAATCGGTGCCGAAGGCCAGCGTGATTGCGCGCCGGGCGCGGCAAAAGCAACCGGCTGATCCAGGAAGCGGCGGATGGCGGTTAGGATGCGCGGGGCGGCGCGCCCGTCGCCATAGGGAAAGGCGGGCCGCGCCATGCGGGCACGGGCGGCCGGATCGTCGAGCAGGCGGGTGGCGGCGGCGACGATCCGGCCGGGATCGGTGCCGACCAGCATCAGGTTGCCGGTGGCCAGCGCCTCGGGCCGCTCGGTCACCGCGCGCAGCACCAGCACCGGCGTGCCCAGCGCGGGCGCCTCCTCCTGCACGCCGCCGCTGTCGGACAGGATCAGATGCGCCGCCGCCATCGCCTGGACCATCGCCGGATAGGGCAGCGGATCGACCAGCGTCACGTCGGAGACCCGCCCCAGTGCCCGCTCGATCGGCGCGCGGATCGCGGGATTGGGGTGGAGCGGCAGGAGGATGCGGACGTCGCCGCGCGCCGCCAGCCGGGCGACGGCGGCGCAGACGCCGGCGACGCCCGCGCCGATATTCTCCCGCCGGTGGCAGGTGACGAGGATCAGGCGCCGCCCCGCGACGGCCGGCCCGGGGCGTCTGCCGGCGAGCGTGACGAGGAGGGCGTCGATGCCGGTGTTGCCGGTGACGAGCACCTGGCCCCGGACCGCGGCATCGACGGCGAGGTTGGCGGCGGCCTCCGGCGTCGGCGCGAAGAGCAGGTCGGCCATGGCGTCGATCGCCACCCGGTTGCGCTCCTCCGGGAAGGGGTGGTCGAAATCATAGGAGCGCAGCCCCGCCTCGACATGCGCCAGCGGCACGCCCCGCCGATGGGCGGCAAGGGCCGCGGCATAGGCCGAACTGGTGTCGCCCTGGACGATCAGCATGTCCGGCGCGTGACGGGCGATCGCCCGGCCCACCGCCCCTTCGATCGCGGCGACGGCGCCGTCGATCGTGCCGTCATGCGGGGCGAGCGTCAGCGTGCCGTCGGCGACGAGGCCGAAATCGGCCAGCGCGTCGTGGCAGAGCGCGCCGTGCTGGCCGGTGGCGACGAGGGCGAGGTCGATGTCCGCGCGCGCTGCGGCGGCGAGCGCGACGGGCGCGAGCTTGATCGCCTCCGGCCGGGTGCCGACGATGGCGAGGAGCCTCGGCGACGGCCGATCGGCACCCGCCGGCGTCCCCTCACGCACCCGGCACGCCCAGCGCGCGGGCCGCTTCGTCCAGCTTGCCGCGGGCGGCCGGGTTGGCGGCGCGGGCGCGGCCGAGGGCCTGGGCGGCGGCGGGGGCGTCGTTCAGCACCATGCGCGCGCGCATCAGCCTGATCCAGCCGTCGGTATCCTGCGGATCGGCGGCCAGCTTGGCCGCGAGGCCGTCGACCATCCCCTGGATCATGACGTTCTGCTGCGAGGGCGGGAGGCCGGCGGCCGCCTGCATCTGGTCGCGCGTCGGCCCGGGTATGCCGGCGGTGGCGACGTCGGTCGGCGATCCGGGAGCAGGGGCGGCGGGCGCGCCCGGCGGCGGCATCCGCCCGGCGATGTCGATCCTGTTGGCGGCGGCGACCTTGCCGATCAGCTGGCGCACGTCCGCCGCCCACGGCGCGCCCGGCGGCGTGTCCTTCAGGAGCGCGATCCAGTCGTCCACGGCGGCGCGGTGATCCCCGGCCATGTCCTTCCGCACGCCGATGAAGTAACGCGCGCGCGGGTCCTTGGGATCGACCGCCAGCGCCCGCCCGAACGCGGCGGCGGCGGCGGGCGATACGCCGCCCTTTTCGGCCAGCACCGTCGCCTCGCCCAGCGCGGACCAATATTCGGCCTTCGTCGGATCGATCTTCGCCGCCTTCCCATAGGCGGTGGCGCTGTCGCCGTAGCGGCCGGTCTCGAAATAGGCCCAGCCGAGCATCCGCCAGCCGTCGGCGTCGGTCGTGTCGCCGCGCAGCCTGGCCTCCAGCCGGCCGATCATGTCGCCGACGTCGCCGGCGGGCGCCGCCGCCGCCCGGCTGTCGGGCGGCGGCGCCGCGTCCTGCCGCCCGCGCATCACCGCCACCCCGACCGCCGCCACCGCGACCAGCGCGGCGGCGCCCAGCGCCAGGCGGGCGGGGGCGGCCCTGGAAACGGAAGACGGCATATCTGGCGGACTCGCGATTGATGAGGACCACATCTCTCTAGCGATGGCCGGGGAAGTTGGTAAAGTGGCGCCACGGCGGTTCGTCCCGGGGAAGGGGTGCGGATCGTCGTTCGAGGGGGAGCGACCAGGGGCGTGTCAGACCATTTCCGCATCGCCATCGTCGGTTCGGGTCCGGCGGGGCTGAGCGCCGCCGGCCATGCCGCGGCGCTGGGCATCCCCCATGTCCTGCTGGAGAAGACGGACCACCTGTCCGACACGATCTACAAATACCAGAAGGGCAAGCACGTCATGGCGACGCCGAGCCAGCTGGTGCTGCGATCCGACATGGATTTCGGCGCCGGCAAGCGCGAGGCGATCCTCGGGACGTGGAACGAGCAGGCCGCCGGGCAGGGCGTCAACGTCCGCTACAAGGCCGAGGTGAAGTCGATCGAGGGCACTGGCGATCCGATCCCCGGCAGCAGCTTCACGATCGAGAAGCGCGCCCGCGACGGCACCGTCGAGAAGGTGGAGAAGCAGCGCCTCGCCCCGCCCTATCGCCTGAAGCTGACCGACGGGACGGAGGTGACCGCCGACAACGTCATCCTGGCGATCGGCACGCAGGGCAATCCCAACACCATGCGCTGCCCCGGCGGCGACGGCGCCCACGTCCAGTATCAGCTGGACGATCCGGGCGAATATGTCGACGAGCACATCACCGTCATCGGTTCCGGCGACGCCGGGATCGAGAACGCGCTGGGCCTGGCCGCCGATCCCGAGCAGCGCAACATCGTCACCATCCTCAACCGCGGCGCCGACTTTGCCCGCGCCAAGGGCGCCAACGTCAAGCTGCTGACCGAGGCGCGCGACGCCGGGCGGCTGACGATCATGCTGGAGACGTCGCCGTCGCTGGTCGAGGACGGCTTCCTGACGCTAGAGACGCGCGACGGCGATGCGAGGATCCCGTGCGACCGGATCATCGCCCGCATGGGTTCCGCCGCCCCGCGCGGCTTCATCGAGAGCACCGGGATCGAGTTCTCCAGCCGCGACCGCGAGGCGTTCCCGAAACTGTCGGCGGTGTTCGAATCGACCGCGCCGGGCATGTTCGTCATCGGCGCGCTGGCGGGCTATCCGCTCATCAAGCATTGCATGAACCAGGGCTACGACGTCGTCGAGTTCATCAACGGCAACACCGCGCTGAAACCCGCCGACGAGCCGATCCTGGAGGCCAAGTTCGCCGCGCTGCCCGAGAAGCGGCCGGTGGAGGACTGGCTGGAGTTCCTGCGCGACAACGTCGCCATCCTGAACGACCTGTCCTCGCTCCAGATGCGCGAGTTCATGCTCGACAGCGAGGTGCGCTTCTACCGCGCCGGCGAGACCGTCTTCGAGCGGGCGGCGCCGGGATCGTCGCTGTTCGGCATCGCCTCGGGCGGCGCCGCGGTGCAGGTCGATCCGCGCGATCCGGGCCGCACCGTGCCCGTGCCGCGCGGATCGATCTTCGGCGAGGTCGGGCTGATCTCCGGCCGGCGGCGCGGCGCCACCATCGTCGCGGCCGAGGATTCGATCATGGTCGAGGTGTCGCGCACGGCGGCGCTGAAGCTCATGTCGTCGGTGCCGGCGGCCAAGCGCGCCGTCACCCGCATCTCGACCGAGCGCCAGCTGCTCCAGATCTTCGGCTCGGGCCTGACCTCCGCCGACCTGGCCGAGGTGACCGGGACGGCCGAGATAAAATCGGTCCGCGCCGGCCAGACGATCATCGCCGAGGGCGACGAGGGCTACGACATCTTCGTCATCCGCACCGGATCGATGGTGGTCGAAAAGGCGATCGGCGGGAAGCCGGTGTTCCTCTCCTACCTGCCTGCCGGCAGCTATGTCGGCGAGATGGCGCTGATCGACGGCGGGCGGCGGACCGCGACGGTGCGCGCCGCGGTCAAGAGCGAGGTCATCAGGCTCGACGGCGAGGCGTTCCGCCGGCTGCTGGCGGCCAAACCCGGCCTCCTCGTCAAGGCGAAACAGGACATGGCCAGCCGGCAGGACCTGAACGCCTTCGTCGAGGCCAAGAAGGACAGCTTCTCCGGCGTGGTCGACATGTATTCGTCCATCGCCGGCTTCCTGGTCGACAACGGCATCGGCGAGGCGACCGACGTGCTGCTGATCGACGAGAACCTCTGCGTCGGCTGCGATAATTGCGAAAAGGCCTGCGCCGACAGCCACGAGGGGCTGAGCCGGCTCGACCGCGAGGCGGGCAAGACCTACGCGCATCTCCACGTCCCCACCAGCTGCCGCCATTGCGAGCATCCGCATTGCATGGCCGATTGCCCGCCCAACGCGATCCATCGCGGGCCGGACGGCGAGGTGTTCATCGACGACACCTGCATCGGCTGCGGCAACTGCCAGCGCAACTGCCCCTATGGCGTCATCCGGCTGGACAAGGTGCCGCCGAAGAAGCCGCCGCTGCTGTCCTGGATCTTCCTCGGGCTGGGGCCGGGGCCGGGCGAGCCGAGCTACAAATGGTCGAAGAAACACGCCAGGCCCGGGGCCGACGCCGCCAAGAAGGCGATCAAATGCGACATGTGCTCGGGCATCTCCGGCGGCCCGGCCTGCGTCCGCGCCTGCCCGACCGGCGCCGCGATCCGCGTGGCGCCCGACGAGTTCCTCACCGTCGCCAGGCTGGGGCAGGACTGATGGCCGGCCGGGGGGCGATGCGCGCGGCACAGGGCAGGCGGGAACGGGCGACCAGCCACGAGGGCTTCCTGCGCCATCGCGACTTCCTGTGGCTGAAGATCGCCGGCGGGCTGTCGCTGCTGGCGCTCGCCGTCTACCTCATGATCGACGTCGCGCCGCGGCCCAACGGCGGCAGCTGGTACGGCTATACGCTCGGCACCGTCGGCGCGCTGATGATCCTGTGGCTGACGATGCTGGGCCTCAGGAAGCGGGCGATGACGCGGGGCCGCTGGTCGCTGAAATCGTGGACCTCGGCGCATGTCTATCTCGGCCTCTCGCTGATCGTCATCGCGACGCTGCACACCGGCTTCCAGTTCGGCTGGAACGTCCATACGCTGGCCTATGCGCTGATGATGTTCGTCATCCTGTCGGGCATCTTCGGCGTCGTCGCCTATGCCACCCTGCCGAGATCGCTGTCGTCCAACCGGGAGGAGACGACGCAGACGCAGATGCTGGACAACCTGCGCCAGATCGACCGCCAGCTGCATGACGCGGCCCAGCCGCTCGACCATCATTTCGCCGCCGCCGTGCGGCTGTCGCTGGACGAGGACCCGTTCGGCGGCGGGCTGGCCGCGCGGCTGACCGGCCGTTACCGCAACTGCGCCACGCGCCGCGCGCAGGAGGAGATCAGGCGGGTCACCGGCCCCAGGCCCAAGATCGGCGACGATCCGCTGGAGCGGGTCGACCAGCTGCTGGAACGCAAGGAAGCGGCGCTGGAGCGGGTGCGCGCGCATCTCCGGATCAAGGCGCTGCTGGAGGTGTGGCTCTACGTCCACGTCCCCGTGACCTTCGCCCTGATCGCCGCGCTCGCCGCGCATATCGTCTCCGTCTTCTACTACTGGTGAGGCGCGCGCCATGAGCTTCGTCGTCCGCCAGATCAGCCGCGCCGCCGACGGGCGCGAGATCATCCGGCCGCGCACGTTCGATCGCGACACCCTGACGATCGGCCGCAACACGGCCAGCGACATCCACCTCGCCGACTTGGCCGTCACGCTGAACCACGCCACGATCCGGCGGATCGGGCCGAACCGGCTGGAGATCGTCGCCGACAAGAACCTGCCGTTCGAGGCGAACGGCAAGTCCGCGCCGCGCGCCGAAATCGACCTGGACCGCGCCAACGTCGTCCGCATCGGCGGCCACAGCCTGACCATCGCCAGGGACGGCGAGACCGGCGACACGATCATCAACGTCGAGCGGGTCGAGGCGCTGTCGGACGCGTCCGAGGCCAAGGACGAGGCGCGCGCCTTCGGCCTGGGCGGCACGCTGATCGGAAAGCGGCCGCTCGCCTGGGGGCTGGCCGCCGCCATCCTGCTGCTGTTCCTCGCCTGGCCGATCTGGAGCTTCCATCACGGCGCGCGGCCGCCCGCCGGGGCCGGCGCGCAGCGGATCGCCGATGCGCGCGGGCGCGGCTATCACGCCGACCAGGCATGGTCGTCCGGCCCGCTGTCGCGCGCCCATGCCGGGCTGAAGGACGACTGCCAGGCCTGCCACCAGCAGCCCTTCGTCGCGGTGCGCGACGACAGCTGCGCCGCGTGCCATCGCGACGTGCACGATCATGCCGATCCGCGCCGGCTGGCCATGGCCAAGGCGCCGCCGTCGATGGGCGGCAGGGTCCGCATCGCGTTCCAGACCACCTTCGGCATCCCGCAGGGGCGCTGCGTCGACTGCCATACCGAGCATGAGGGCGAGCAGCGCATCGCCGCCACGCCGCAGCGTTTCTGCACCGACTGCCACGGTTCGCTGGACAGCCGGGTGACGGATACGAAGATCGCGAATGCCGGCGATTTCGGCACCGCCCATCCGCAGTTCCGCCCCGCGGTTACGGTGGCGTTCGCGGGCGTGAAGCCGCGGTTCCAGCGCATCTCGCTTGATGCCGATCCGCAGGAGGCGAACGGGCTGAAGTTCCCGCACGCGCTGCACCTGTCGAAGACCAACGGCGTCGCGCGCATGACCCGGTCGATGGCGGGCGCGCAGGGCTGGGGCAAGGCGCTGGCCTGCAAGGACTGTCACGCCGCCGGACCCGACGGCAACAGCTTCCGCCCCGTCGACATGGAGCGGAACTGCGCGGCCTGCCACAGCCTCGCCTTCGATCGCACCGCCGACGGCACCGTCCGCACGCTGCGCCACGGCCAGCCGCGCCAGGTGGTGGCCGAACTGCGCGACTTCTACGGCGCGCACGGACCGAGCCGGCCGGCGGTGCTGGGCGGCATGGCGCGGCGGCGGCCGGGCGACGCGGCGCGGGCGCGGACGGCGGCGGATTACTACCTCGCGGTCGGCTCCTCGGGCAGCCGCGCATCCCAGGCGATCCGCGCCGTCTTCTCGCCCGGCGGCGCCTGCTACGACTGTCACGCGATCACGCCCGCCAGCGATCCCCGGACGCTGAACTTCGCGGTCGCGCCCGTCTTCCAGCCGACGCGCTATCTGGCCAAGGGCTGGTTCGACCATGCCGCGCACCGGAGCGAGACATGCGAGAGCTGCCACGCGGCGGGGCGGTCGAACAAGGCGTCCGACCTGCTGCTGCCCAAGATCGCCGAATGCCGCGAATGCCACATGGGCGAGAACGCCAAGGCCGACGTGCCCTCCGGCTGCGCGATGTGCCACGACTTTCACATCGGCCCCGGCCGGCCGACGATGATGCGCGAGGGGCTGGTCGGCAGGAAGCCGGCCGGTCACCCCCGGCGCGACCCGGTGGTCCGCCCCGATACCGCACTGGTGAAATCGCGCGACGAGAACGGCTGATCCCGCATTCGAGTGAGGCGGATCACGGCCAGGCGTGAAGGGAATGATAAGGAAGTCGGCGTAGGCAAGACCGCGTGCAAAGGGGCCGACCATGCTGATCGCCCAGATCACCGACATCCACCTGGGCTTCGATCCGGACAACCCGGCCGAGTTCAACCGCAAGCGGCTGGCCGCCGTGCTGCGCGACATGGCCACGATGCGGCCGCGGCCGGAGCTGCTGCTGGTGACCGGCGACCTGGTCGATCGCGGCGACGCCGACAGCTACCGCCGGCTGCGCGGCGCCTTCGCCGGCCTGCCGATGCCGGTGATGATGGGGCTGGGCAACCACGATCTGCGCGCCGCCTTCCGGCATGAGTTTCCCGAGGTCGGCACGACGCCCGCCGGCCACGTCCAATATGTCCGCGACGCCGGCCCGTTGCGCCTCGTCATGCTCGACACGCTGGACGAGGGGCGGCACGGCGGCGCCTTCTGCGCCGATCGCGCCGGCTGGCTGGCCGGGACGCTGGCGGCGGCGCCGGAGCGGCCGACGCTGCTGGTCATGCATCACCCGCCGATCGATACCGGCATCCCGTGGATGACCAGCGGCCGGGACGAGCCGTGGGTGGCGCGGCTGCGCGCGGCGATCGCGGGCCATCCCCAGGTGATCGGCCTGCTATGCGGGCACATCCACCGCTCGATCGTCACCCAGTGGGCCGGCCGCACGCTGTCGGTCTGCTCGTCCTCGGCGCCGCAGGTCGCGCTGGAACTGGACGCGATCGACCCCGACAGCCCCGACGGCCGGCCGATGATAATGGCCGACGCGCCGGGCTATGCGCTGCACTGGTGGAACGGCGAGGGACTGGTGACGCATTTCGCCACGGCCGAGGATCACGTCCCGCTCGCGGTCTATGACGACAGGATGCAGGGGCTGGTGCGGCACCTGCTGGAGGAGCGCGCGTCGGCCTGATCGTCACCCCGGCCTCCGCCGGGGCGACGGATCGCTACCGCCCCGCCATGCGCGACGGCACCCAGTCGCGCATGTCCGGCGCATCGACCACCTTCCACGGCACGCCGCGACGGTTGAGGAACAGGCGCTCCATCTCCGGCCGGGTGAAGGGGCGGGAGCCGAGGCGGCCGAAGACGGCGATCTGGCCGCCGGCCTCGTCCACCGCGCGGTCGCGGTCGAGGCCCTTGGAGAGGGCGAGGGCAGGGGAGGGGGTGCGCGCCCAGGCGATCAGCTCGGGCTTGGGCGCGGGCGAGAAGCCGTAGAAGTTGGGCTGCGTCGCCGGCGAGGTGAGTTGCAGCACCTTCAGCCCGTTCCGCCCGTCGGCGACATAGGCGAACAGCGAGGCGTTGGTCGATCCGACGATGACGTCCTCGGCATCGTTCAGCCGGCCGCCGAAATCGACCTTCTGGTAGAGGCGCGGCGCCTCCGGATTGCGGATGTCGACGATGACCAGCCCGTCCTTCTTCGCCGCGACATAGGCATAGGTGCGCGCGACATAGAGCCGGCGCGCGTCGGCCAGCGGGATCGTGCCCGAGGGCACCGCGACCGGGCGGCGGAGATTCGTGACGTCGAACAGCTTCACGCCGTCGGCGTCGGTGACCCAGAGATAGCGGAACTGGATCGCCGAGGCGCGGGCGTCGCGCAGCGGCAAGACGGCGGCGAGCTTCGGCTTCAGCGGATCGTCGAGATCGACCACCACCAGCCCGGCGTCGGCGGCGACATAGGCGATGTGGCCGGCCAGCGTGATGTGGCGCGCGCCCTTCAGCACGTCGACCCCGTTCTGGACGGGATTCCAGGTGGCGGCGCGCTTCAGGCCGTTGTCGCGCGGATCGCCGTCGGCCAGCGTGTCGACGTCGACCAGGATCAGCCCCTCCACCGCATCCGTCACCACGGCATAGTGGTAGATCGGATGGAACGGCTGTTCCTGGTTCATCGCCTGCATTTTGGGCGTGTTGCGCGTCGGGGCGATCGGCTGGTCGGTCGGCAGCGCCATGCAGGTGGCGTCGGCCGAGGCGACGCGCATGTCCTGGCCCAGCGGCGAGAAGGGCGCGGTGACGATCTTTTCCGAGAAGCCCTTGTTGCCGATCGAGGCGACGTCGAACACGCGGAACCCGCCCCGCCCTTGTGCGGCGAACAGATATTCGCCGCGCAGCTGGAGGCAGCCGACGCGGCCGGGCGTGCCCTGGACGGTGTTGTGGATATCTTCGAGAGGATGGGTCTCGCCGGAGAGTTTCCCGTCGAAGCGCTTGCCCCGGACCCAGTCGACCAGCTCGCGCCGGTTGCGTTCGACATGGTCGCGATAGAAGTCGGGATAGGCGTATTTCTGGAGGTAGGAGCCGAACACCGCCTGCGGCTCGTCCCATTCGGTCACGCGGATCGCCTCGAACCCGCCTTCGAGGCCGGTCCAGGCGTGCATCCCGACGAAGTTCACGAAGTTGGTGCCGAGCAGCATCAGCTGCGACATGATCGCGTTGTTGTCGTTCGCCGCCGACAGGTGGCAGTCCGAGCAGGTCTTGGTCTCGGTCTTGCGCACGGTGTGCGGGAAATGCGGCGCGAAGGCCTGCGACGAGAAGCCGGCCGAGGAGATCGGCGGCTGCTGGACGTAGATGCGCTCGCGGTTGAGGTTCGTCGAGGACAGGATCAGCGCCGAGGTGGAACGCACCGGGGCGATGATCGCGCCCTTGGTGGTCTGGTGGCGCCCCAACTGGAACATGTCGTCGCGCGCCACCTGCGGGTTGTACGTCGCGAAGTTGCGCGTCTCCTCGCCCTCGTATTTGTGAACCGTGGTCTTCCAGTTCGCCTCGATCGGCAGGTGGCAGCCGCCGCAGGAGGTGGTCCAGCTCAGGTGGCAGGTGAAGCAGGCCATCTCCTCGGGCTTGTGCGCGCGGTCGGCGGCGGCCACGCCGGGACCCCAGTCGAACTTGCCGGTCTCGGCGCCGTCGCGGCCCATCAGCTTGGCGCGCGACGCCTTGGCGTTGAAATGGGCCGAGCCGCGATCGACCGATTCGCGCACCAGGCTGACCTGCCATTCGAGCTTGGGATCGACCGCCGAGCGCTGCACCAGCACCCGCTCGCCATTGCCGTCGACCGACCATTCGAAGCGGCGCCGGCCGTCGGGGTTGCGGATCAGCGACAGGTCGGTGCCCTTGGGCGGCGCCGCCGGGCCGGAGGTGCGCAAGCTCGGGAAGGCATCGGCGGTGCCGTGGCAATCCTTGCAGCCGATCTCCACCGCGTTGGCCACCTCGCCATAGATCAGTCCGTTGCCGTGGCTGTCCTGGGCGAAGTGGCAATCGGCGCACTGCATCCCCTTCTCGGCGTGGATGTCCATCATGTGGACCGCCTTGCCGCGCTGGGTGCCGGGCTGCTGGAACCTGGGGCCGTCGGCCTTCTGGAACTTCTCGGGATCGTCCGGCGAGACGATCTTGCCGTCGGCGTCGAGCAGGTTGCCCTCGCGGTCGCGCTTGTAGATCGCGCGGAAGTTCCAGCCGTGGCCGTGATAGTCGGCGAACTGGGTGTCCTTCGCCTTCGGGTTCACGTCCTCATAGACGTTGCGCAGGAAGTCGAGGTCGGCCCATTTGCCGCGCGGGGAGGCGCCCTCGGGATTGCGGTCCAGCACCTTGCGCACTTCGGCGGCGGTGGGATATTTCTGCCGCTCCGGCCACATCAGCGGCGCGTCGGACTCATAATCCCACATGGTGTAGCCGAGGTAGCTGTTCAGGAAGATGTTCGGCTGGTGCATGTGGCAGTTCATGCACTGGGCGGTCGGGATGGCGCGGGTGAAGGCGTGGGAGATCGGGTGGCCCTTCTCCCTTTCGGCGCTCGCGCCGATCGGGTGAGCGGGTTTGGCGCCATGCTCGCCCTTCAACTCGCCATGGCCGGTGGCGCCATGCTCTCCGGCCGCGCCCTGCATCTTGCTGTTGATCGTCGGATCGACCGTCGCGGTCTGCCCGTCGCGGCCGTATTTGGCGTAGACCAGGCTGTGCGTCGGCTCGCGGTCGTTGGCGTAGACGACGTGGCAGGCGGCGCAGCCCGACTGGCGATAGTCGCCCGGCTGGTCGTTCGTCCCCATCATCCAGGTGAAGGGGTCGTTCAGCCGCGTCTTGTGGATGTTGAGGACCGGGATGGCGACGCGAAGCCCGGTGCCGGGGCCGCGGTTGGACTGTTTCAGGTCCGGCCGGCCGGGCTCCTCCAGCCGCTGGATGTTGCCGGACGGATTGGGCAGGCCGATCTCGGCGAACTGGGTCGAGACGTTGCGGCCGCCGCGCTCGAACACGCGGAACACGTCGCCCGGCGGGATGACGTGCCAGGTGGGCAGCGGATAGAGCGCGGGCAGCGCCCCGCGCGCCGCCTGCTCCGGCGTCACCGTTCCCGGCGTCGCGCCCGGCGAGACGATCTTCGCCGGCTCGCCCTCCCGCGTATAGGCCTCGCCGAAGACGTAGTTCTTGTAGGGGACGATGCCGTTGTTATAGGCGGCGCCGCCGAACAGCATCGCGCCGGACGCCATGATCGATCGTTCCGCCGCCTCGATGACGGGCATGTGGCAGGCGCCGCAGCTTTCCCGCGCGACGCGATAGTCGGACGGGTTCACGAAGCGGATATATTCCGGGCTCTCCTTGTTCAGGAGCGTGTAGCTGCGCTCGGGATTGGCCGAGGACGGCCAGTTCCAGCCATGCGGATATCTCGGCAGGACATGGGCGCGGTCGCGCGCCGCGACATAGGCCGGGTCGGCCGCCGCCAGCTTCGGATCGCCGCGCACGCTCGCGTCGCCGCCGTGGCAGTCGGCGCAGCCGAGCACGACCGCCGGGCTGTCGTGCATCGTCTTCTGGTCCGAGGCGACGTGGCAGGAGACGCAGCCGGACGACTTGGCGTCGGCGGCGGCCCAGTCCTGCGACTGCGGCGCGGCGGGGAAGTGGGGGTAGGTGCGGGCGACGGGCCGCTCGGCGTTGGAGGCCGGAGCGGAGGCGGGGACCAGCAAGGTCAGGGCGAGGAGGAGGGCGGCCAGCAGGACTCCACCGTCATGCCGAACTCGTTTCAGCATCCATCGTGCAGCAAGAGCGGCCTTCGCAAACGGAGAGATGGATGCCGAAACGAGTTCGGCATGACGAAGGAAGGAAGAGGGTCGGCGCATCAGTAGCTCAGGATCGCGTTGAACAGGACGGAATAGTAGAAGTCACGCCCCCGGTTGTTGCTGAACAGGTCGCGGAAGCCCTTGCCGGGATCGAGGATCGCGCCGGACAGGCGGAATACCAGGTTCTGGTTCATCTTCGGACGATAGATCGTCGCCACCGAATAATCCCAGCCCTTGTCGCGCGAGATCGAGCCTTCCTGGCGCAGCTCGCGCAACACGGTCGTGTTCTCGAACCAGGTGTGGTCGACATTCGCCGAGACGCGGAATTGCGGCAGCAGGTCGAAATCCGCGCCGACGCCCAGCAGCATCGTGCCGGGATTGTTGAAGTTGGACTGGCCCTGCTCCTTCGAGGAGCGCAGCGAGTTCAGGATGCCGTTGCGGCCGTTGAGCGCGATCACCCGGCCGCCGCCGGCGAAGGGTATGTTCTGGCGGATCGAATAGCTGGTGTCGGCGCCGGCGAAGATCGGGTTCTCGAAGATCGCGTCGAAGCCGGTCTCCCGGTTGTCGCGGACGTTGCCGTCGCCGGTGGCGTAGAGGCCGGCCAGCCGCACGCGCACCCAGTCGAAATCCATCGAGGGTTCGGCGGCGGCGAAAAAGGCGCGGATCCTCGCCGGCCGGCCGGTGAAGATGCTGTTCCGATCCTCGCCCAGCACGGCGTAGAGCGAGGTGGTGAGGTTCACCCGGCCGAACCGCCCGTCGCCGCTATAGCCGAGATAGACCGCGTCATATTCGCGGCCGCGCAGGTCGCCGAGCAGCGCCGGGCGGACCGGGAAGCCGTTATGGTCGATCTCGACGTCGTTCTTCTCGCGGTTGATGTTCCAGATCGCCGTCACCTGGGATGTGAAGCCGGGGACCGGGAAGTCCTGGCGATAGAGGTTGGCGCCGACGACGAAATCGTCGCGCGGCGTCTGGGTGATGTCGTTCAGGCCGCTGTTGGTGTCCTTTTCCAGCCGCCAGAAGGCGAACAGGTTGTACTGGATGCGGTTGTCGTCGCGATTGCCGAACAGGCGGATGCCGAGCTGGTTGTCGTTGAACAGGAAGCCGCGGAAATCGGCCTGGAACGGCTGGATACCGACGCGCAGCGAATCGAAGTCGTAGCGATCCGACACGTTGCGCAGGTGCCGGTCGATGAACGCCTCCTGCAAGCCGACGAACATGTCGGTGCGGTGCGAAGCCGCGGACGGCCTGACGTTCAGGATGCGGCGCTCGTTGAGGTTGACGTAGTTCACCTGCGCGGCGACGGCGACGCGATATTCGATCTCGGGCGGCTTGAAGGCGGTCGATCCCTTGATGAGCGACGCCGAGGCGATGAAGGTCTGCGCCAGCACGATGCTCTCGGGCCGGCCGAACACGTCGAGCGCGCCGGAGTCGGTGGTGGTCTGCACGCCGACGGGGATCGGGAAGGAGCGCGGCTCGACCACCGTGTCGGACACCACGCCGACGTTCAGGAACCAATCCTCGCCGTGGAGCGGCGCCCAGGACGGGATCCTGATCGGGCGATCGCCCTTCAGCGTGTTCTGGTGATAGGGATCGGCGGCGTTCTCCTTCACCACCCCCAGCGTCTGGATCAGCCGCCAGCGGTCGGGGACGGGGATCTGGTCGGCCGGAAAGGCGCTGGGCGGCGGCGCGCGGACGGCGCCGGGGTTGGTCTGGTCGACCCGCTCGGGCAACGCGGGCGGGGCGACGCCGGGGCGGCGGCGGCCGTCCAGGACGGCGTCGTCGGGGTTCTCGGTCGGCACGCCCGCCGCGCCCGTGTCCGGCGGCGGCGCTTCCTGCATCGGCGCCTGGGCCGGCAGCATGGTGGCGCCGGGCGAGGCCGCCTGCATCGCCGCCAGCAGGGGAAGGAGCGCGCCCGCCATCTACTTGCCGTCGCAGGGGGACTGGTCGGCGGTGTCGAGGAACGGCGCGAACGGGCAGCCGACATAGCGCAGCCGCACGCCGGCCCCGACATCGACGACGATCCGGTCGGAGCGGATCGCCTGGTCCGCGTTGCCGATGCCGCCGAGCCGGGCGCCGGCGTTGAACAGCCCGAGGAAGGAGATCATGTCGTCTTGGTCGATGCCGTCGCCCGACACGCCGATGCCGCCGATAAGCTGCGACCCGCGATAGATCGGCACCGATCCGGGAAAGATCTGGATGCCGTTGGCCAGCCGGGTGATCCCCGCCGGCGTCTGCGGCAGCGCGGTGCAGCGTCGCGGCACGTCCGTCCCGCCGCTCGCGACATAGCCGATATGCCGGGCGAGATCGCCGAGGATCAGCGCCGATTGCAGCCCGGTGGAGAAGGGCGACCACTGGCCGATCGGGCGCGAGAAGGGGCCGTTCGGCCGCGCCACCTCGCCATCGGGGAAATAGGGCCGCGACAGGTTGCCGTGGGCGCGATCGGTGAAGGCGGTGCGGCCGGTCAGCGCGGCGGGATCGCCCAGAAACGTGCGCGCGGCGGCGACGAAGCCGCGCACGTCGGCGGAGGGGTCGGCCAGCAGCTGGTCGCCGGCGCGGGCGTTGGAGAAGAAGGCGGCGGTGCGCGCCTTTTGCAGCGACACGTCGGTGCCGAAGATCGGCGCGTCCGGCCCGCGCACCACGCCCAGGATGTTCCCGAGCGTGTCGACCACCGAGATGGTGACCTGCGCCCGGCTGTCGAGCGGGCGCCTGATCTGGCCGCGCGCGCGGCTCATGATCGTGAAGGCTTCCTCCAGCAGCGCGCGCGTCTCGGCGGCGGTCAGCGGCTGCGACACCTCGGCGCCGTCCGATCCGGCACGCGGCGGATAGCGGTTCGCGCCCGATCCGTCCGACAGGACATAGGCGTCGGTATTGGCGAACTCGGCGCCGGTGGCGCGGCGCAGCCCGGACGCCTCGCTGCCATAGGCGGTGCCGGGCAGCACGGCCGGCGTGCCGCTCTCGGCGAAATAGCCGCGCACCGGGGTGAGCGCGCCGGCCGAGGCCAGCGTGGCGAAGGCGGGCGCGGTCGCCGGGTTGCTCGCGAGCCTGGCGGCATCGGCATCGACGAAGCGCAGCGCGGTGCCGTCGACGGTGATCCGGTCGGCGCGGATCGCGGCCGGCGCCTCGAACCCCGTCGATCCGGCGACGGCGATATATTCCTCGGCATCCTCGTCCACGTCGAGGATGTTCGGGTCCAGGCCGTAGACCCCGTCGCCCGTCACGCCGATCGCGCCGACGACGACCCCGTTCTTGTAGAGCGGCACCGATCCGGCGTCGGCCGACAGTCCCAGCGGCGAGCGTTTCGGCCCGATCAGCGCCGCCGGGCCGCCCGCCGCGACGTAGCGCGCGGAGAGATCGGAACAGGGCAGCTGGCTGAACTGCACCCCGAACAGCGGCCCGCTCTCCAGCCCGACGGTGGTGGGGGCGGGCGGGAAATGCTCCTGCACGATCTCGCTCGCCGTGCGGGTGGTGAAGGCGTTGCCGGACGAGGAGAGATAGGCCGAGGTGATCGCCTTGGCGATCGAGGCGAGCGTCGCCGGCAGCGCCAGCCCCTGCACGTCGCGCGCGGACCCGTCGCGCGCGTTCGGCACGACGGCGGTGGCGCGCGCGCCGGCCATGGTGAAGACGGCCAGCACGTTGCCCGGCCGATCGACCACGGTGATGACCGACGGCAGCCGCCGCGCCTGCGCCTCGCCGACCGCCTGGGCCAGGACGCGCTGCACGTCGGCGACGGTCAGCGCCTCCTGCGCGGGGGGCACGAACAGGCCGCCCGGCGCCGGGCTGGGGGCCGGCGGCGTGGTGGTCGGGGTCGGCGATCCGCCGCCGCCGCCGCCGCCACAGGCGGCGAGCGACAGGGCGAACGCGGTGACCGCCGCCGAGAAGCGCCGTGGCCGCCTCATCCGAGCGTCCGGATCGCCGAGGCGGCGCGGCCGAGCGCGGCGCGGAAGTCGGCGGGCCGGTAGGCGTTGGGATCGCGCACCGCCTGATAGGCGCGATCGACGTCGCCACGGATCGCGCGTGCCCGATCGCGCGGCACCGCCCCGCCGTTGACCAGCGAGGACAGCAGCGTGTCGACCGCCATCACCGCCTGCACGCTGCCTTCGTAATCGGTGAATCGCGGGGTGATGGCGGCCGATGCGATCGCGTCGATCATGGCGAAGGCCTGGGCAGGCCCCAGCGGCGCGGCGGAAAAGGCCGCGGCGAGCGCGGCGGCCGACTGGCGCAGCCGGCCCGCCGCCTGCACCGCCTGCGGCCGGCCTTGCGCCAGCGCGGCGTGGAAGGCGCGGGCGTCGGCGTCGAACCGCGCGGCCTGCGCCGGCGCGGTGGCGCGCGCGGCGGCGGACAGCATTATCATGTTCTCGTCGTTGAACGGCGGCATGCCCGACGGGATCGGCCGGCCGGGATTGACCGGCGCGGTCGCGCGGAAATCGGCCTGGTCCGAGATGCGGCGATGGCAGCTGTGGCAATCGAAGAAGTAGAACTCGGGGAAGGTGCCCTCCTGCCCGCGCGCCGGCGAGGCGTAGAGGGCGAGCGCGCGCTCCACCGCCATCGCCTGGCCCACCGCCCACATGCGGATGTTGGACGCGGCGCCCTTGCGGCGGCGATAATCGCCATCCTCGTTCCAATGCTGCTCCAGGGTGGAGAACAGGTCGAGTTCGTAGGAGATGCGCGGATGGCCGGCGGCCATGATGCGGTGATCGACGAACTGGCCGGGCCGGTCGCTGCCGAAATGGCAGTCGAGGCAGTTGGACGCGCGCGCCGCCGCCCGCTCCAGCGGGACCATCCCGCGCGCCACGTTCTGCGCATGGGTGGCGCCGACCGAGGTGTGGCTGGCGATCCAGTCCCCGGCGCCGCCGTGGCACGCCTCGCAGCCGACGCCGTCCGAAAGCTGGAAACGCGGGCCGCGTGCCGGCGCGGGATCGGCGTGGCAGCCCAGGCACATGGGCGCCGCGGCCGGATCGCCGAGACCGAGCCGCGCGGCGATCGCCCGGCTGCGCGCCCCCTTCAGCACCGTCCAGGCGCGGGCATGGGCGCCGGCCGGGCTGGACGGATCCTGCCAGCGCATCAGCTCGTCCTGGCGGACGACCGCGCCGTCGCCCTCCGAACGGCCGTGGCAGGTGGAGCCCGAGCAGGAGGCGACGCCGACATGGACGTTTGCTCCGGCTCCGGCTCCGGCTCCGGCCCCGGCGGCGACGGCGGGCGCCCGTCCGGGCAGCAGCAGGGCGGCGGTCGCGGCGAGGACGAGGAGCACCAGCGCCGTCAATCCGGCGATCCAGGACCTGCTCCGAACCATCCCGTCCCCCCGACGTCGGCGTGTTCACGCCTTATCCGCGCCCGCCGGCGCATCCCCGCTCCATCTATGTTCGGTCGGGTGGAGCGTTGCAAGACGCAGAATGCATCCGCGGCCCGTGCGCGCTGGTATCCGCCGCCGCCGGCGGCTATCGCGGTGGCGGGTTTCGGATGAAGCGCGGGGCGGGGCCGGGATGACGATACCGAGCGTTTACACGCTGCTGCTGGCGGGCGGGGCGGTGCTGGCGATCGGCTCGCTCGGCCGGGCCGGCCGGTGGATGCGGCTGTCGCTTGCAGCGGCGGGCGCGATCGCGCTCGTCGGCGCGCTGCCGCGCCATCGCCTGGCGCTGGTGGCGGTGGCCGCCGTGCTGGTCGCGCTCAACCTGGCGCGGCTCGCGCTGCTGCTGCGGCCGCGACGCGGCGCGGCGTTGCGCGACGAGGAGGCGCGCTTCGCCGAGCGGGCGCTGCCGCGCATGGGCTCGGCCGAGGCGCGCCAGCTGCTCGACCAGGGGCTGTGGATCGACGGCCGCGCCGGCGAGTTGCTGACCCGCGAGGGCGAGCCGGTCACCCACCTGTTCTACCTGTCCGAGGGCGAGGCGGCGGTGGCGAGCGGCGGACATCGGGTGGCGACCTGCGCGGCGGGCAACTTCCTGGGCGAGGTGACGGTGCTGTCCGGCGCGCCGGCGACCGCCACGGTGACACTTGCGACACATGCGCGCTTCTGGTGCGTGACGGCCGACGCGCTCGGCCGCTTCCTCCGCCTCAATCCCGCGACGCGCGCCGCGCTGGAGGCGGCGTTCGCGAGCGGCATGGCGGACAAGCTGCGGCTGGCGAACCGGCGGCTGGCGGAAGGCGGCGACCGGGGTCCGACCTGACGGTCGCGGATCGATCTCGCACCATCCGGTTCCGAAAGCCGTGTTACCCGGCGAAGGCCCGGGGTCCAGTCGGGAGCCGTTGGCAGGCGGGCACCACGCTCCTCGCCTCGGCCTCCCGACAGGGCCCCGGCCTGCGCCGGGGGACGTTTCCTTTGTCCGGTCGAATGACTGCCGGGTTTACTCCGGGCGCGGCTTGGGCGTGGAGTCCTCCGGCCGCCGGCGGATCACCAGGTTCCGGATTTCCGTCATGTCCTCCATGGCGAAGCGCACGCCCTCGCGGCCGAGGCCGGAGTCCTTCACCCCGCCATAGGGCATGTTGTCGACGCGGTAGCTCGGCACGTCGTTCACCACCACGCCGCCGACGTCCAGCTCGTCCCAGGCGTCCAGCACCTGGAAGATGTCGCGGGTGAAGATGCCGGCCTGGAGGCCGAACTTCGAATCGTTGACGATGTGCATCGCTTGCGCCCAGTTCCTGAAGCGGATCAGGAAGGCGACCGGGCCGAAGGCTTCCTCGACGTTGAGCTTGGTGGACGGGTCCACCTCCTCCAGCAGCGTCGCCTCCAGCATCGCGCCCTCGCGCCTGCCGCCGCAGAGCAGCCTGGCGCCCCCGGCCACCGCTTCCCGGATCCAGCCGTCGAGGCGCTCGGCCTCCTTCACGTCGATCATCGGGCCGACGAAGGTCTTCTCGTCATGCGGATCGCCGGCGATCAGCGTCTTCGTCCTGGCGACCAGCATCTCCCTGAAGCGATCGTAGACGTCGTCGTGGACGAGGATGCGCTGGACGCCGATGCAGGACTGGCCGGACTGGTAGAAGGCGCCGAACACGGTGCGGTCGACGGCGTCGTCCAGATCGGCGTCGCGGTCGATCACCACCGCCGCGTTGCCGCCGAGTTCCAGCACCACCTTCTTCTTGCCGGCCTTCGCCTTCAGTTCCCAGCCGACGCCCGGCGAGCCGGTGAAGGACAGGAGCTTCAGCCGGTCGTCCTCGGTGAACAGGTCGGCGCCGTCGCGGCTGGCCGGCAGGATGGAGAAGGCGCCGCGGGGCAGGTCCGTCTCGGCCAGCACCTCGCCCATGATGATCGCGCCGAGCGGCGTGCGCGACGCCGGCTTCATGACGAAGGGACAGCCGACCGCGATGGCCGGCGCGACCTTGTGCGCGGCGAGGTTCAGCGGAAAGTTGAACGGCGAGATGAAGCTGCAAGGCCCGATCGGCACCCGCTTCCAGATGCCCTGATAACCGCGCGCGCGGGGCGCGATGTCGAGCGGCTGGACCTCGCCGGTCATGCGCACGCTTTCCTCGGCGGCGATGCGGAAGGTATCGATCAGGCGGCCGACCTCGCCGCGCGAATCGTTGATCGGCTTGCCGGCCTCGACGCACAGCGCATAGGCCAGCTCGTCGCGCCGCTCGGTGAAGCGGCCGACGCAATGCTGCAGCACGGCCTGGCGTTCGTAGGCGGCCATTTTCCGCATCGGCCCGGCCGCCTCGACGCAGGCGGCGATGCCGGCGTCGATCGTCGCCGCATCCGCCAGCGCGACGCGCGTCGCCACCGCGCCGGTGTATTTGTCGGTGACGGCCAGGTCCGCGTTGGGCTGCCGCGCCTCGTTGGCGAGATAGAGCGGATAGGTGTCCTTGAGCTTCACGAGATTTTACCTTTTCTAGCCCCTCCCCTGAAGGGAAGGGCAGTCGGGTTGCGTCAGACCTTTGCCGACAGCGCCTTCAGGTCCTTGTTCAGGATCTGGTCGTTCTCCGAATAATCCACCGGACAATCGATCAGGTGGACGCCCGGCGTATCCAGGCACTCCTTCAGCAGCGTCTGGAGATGCGCGTGGCTCTCCACCCGGTGGCCGTGGGCGCCATAGGCTTCGGCATATTTGACGAAGTCGGGGTTGCCGTAGGTGAGGCCCCAGTCCTTGAAGCCCATGTTGGCCTGTTTCCAGCGGATCATGCCGTAGCTGCTGTCGTTCAGGATCAGGACGGTGATGTTCAGCTTCAGCCGGACGGCGGTCTCCATCTCCTGGCTGTTCATCATGAAGCCGCCGTCGCCGCAGATCGCCATCACCTTGCGGTCGGGATAGACCATCGCCGAGGCCATCGCCGACGGCAGCCCCGCGCCCATCGTCGCCAGCGCGTTGTCGAGCAGCACGGTATTCTGCTGGCGGGCGTTGTAGTTGCGCGCGAACCAGATCTTGTAGACGCCGTTGTCGAGGCAGATGATCCCGTCGGACGGTATCGCCGAACGGATCTCGCGCACCAAGCTCGGCGGAAAGATCGGGAAGCGCTCGTCCCGGTCCATCGAGGCGGTGTGTTCCACCTCGGCCTTGCGCGCCGCCAACATCCGGTCGAAGTTCCAGCGGCCCGAGGGGACGATGTCCTCCTTCATCTGCCAGATGGCGTTGGCGATGTCGCCCAGCACCTCGACATTCGGGAAATAGACCGGGTCGACCTCGGCCGAGCGGGTCGAGATGTGGATCACCGGCGGGCCGCCGTCGCGCATGAAGAAGGGCGGCTTCTCGATGACGTCGTGGCCGATGTTGAGGATCAGGTCGGCGCTTTCGATCGCGCGATGGACGAAATCGCCGGCCGACAGCGCGGCGCAGCCGAGGAACTTGGGATGGGTCTCGTCGATCACCCCCTTGCCGAGTTGCGTCGTCAGGAAGGGGATGCCGGTCTTCTCGACGAACTGGAGCAGCATCCGGCCGGTCAGCTTGCGGTTGGCGCCGGCGCCGATGACCAGGACGGGGGATTTCGCCGCCTCCAGCATCTTCACCGCCTCGCGCACCGCCTTGGGCTCGGCCGACGGGCGGCGGGCGAGCGACGCCTTCAGCGGCTTGGCGTCGGTATGCTCGTCGGCGATGTCCTCGGGGAACTCGATATGGGTGGCGCCGGGCTTCTCCTCCTCGGCGAGGCGGTAGGCCTCGCGGACGCGGCTCGGGATGTTGTCGGCGGCGGCGAGCTGGTGGGTGAACTTGGTGATCGGCCCCATCATGGCGACGACGTCGAGGATCTGGAAGCGGCCCTGCTTGGACTTCTTGATCGGCTTCTGCCCGGTGACCATCAGGATCGGCATGCCGCCGAGCTGCGCATAGGCCGCGGCGGTGACGAAGTTGGTCGCGCCGGGACCCAATGTCGCCATGCAGACGCCGGTGCGGCCGGTGTGGCGGCCATAGGTGGCGGCCATGAAGCCCGCGCCCTGTTCGTGGCGGGTCAGGATCAGCTTGATCTTGGTCGAGCGGCTGAGGCTGTCGAGCATGTCGAGATTTTCCTCGCCCGGCACGCCGAAGATATATTCGCAGCCCTCTTCTTCCAGACACTGCACGAACAGGTCCGATGCCTTCGTCGCCATACCGAGTCCCCCCTGGGTTTGCCCTTGGCGGCGGACGCTAGCGGCAGGGATGGAGCTTTGCCACCCCCATCGTCCGCCATCGTTACGGCATCAGTCGAGATCGACCCGCCACTCCCAGCCGAGCGGATCGCCGTCCATGATCTCGACGCCGGCGGCGTCGAGCGCGGCGCGGATGGCGTCGGCGGTGGCGAAGTCCCTCGCGCGCTTCGCCTCGGCGCGCTCGGCCAGGCGCGAGGCGATCTGGCCGTCGGTGACGGCGAGGCCGGCGGGGCGGAGGCGCAGGTCGGCGCGGGTCAGGCGCATCAGGTTCAGGCCGAGGGCGGCATCCATCCGGGCGGCGGCGGCGCGCCGCTCGGCGGGATCGGCCTCGGCCGCCAGCACGGCGTCGAGATGCGTCAGCGCCCTGGGCGTGTTGAGGTCGTCGGCGAGCGCGGCGTCGAACCGTTCCATCATATCGAGCAGCCGGGGATCGGCGACGACGCCCGCCTCGCTTCCGCCGAGCTTCTCGACGGATTGCACCAGCCGCTTCAGCCGGGTCAGCGCCGCCGCCAATCCCCGCCAGGTGAACTCCATCTCCGAGCGGTAATGCACCTGAAGGCACATCAGCCGATAGGCGAGCGGATGGACGCCTTTTTCGACCAGCGTCCGCAGGATGAGGAACGCGCCGGCGGACTTCGCCATCTTCCCCGTGCGATCGACCAGGAAGTTGTTGTGCATCCAGACGTTCGCGCCGCTCCTCTCCGAGCAGTTGTAGGCCTGGTTCTGGGCGATCTCGTTCGGGTGGTGGATCTCGCGATGGTCGATGCCGCCGGTGTGGATGTCGAATTGCGGACCGAGATACTTCATGCTCATCACCGAGCATTCGAGGTGCCAGCCGGGCGCGCCCTTCCCCCACGGGCTGTCCCATTCCATCTGCCGTCGCTCGCCCGGCGGGGAGGCGCGCCAGACGGCGAAGTCGGCCGGGTGGCGCTTGCCGCCGACCTCGGCGATGCGGCCGATCGTCTCGTCGGCCGCCTGCCCCGCCAGCCGGCCATAATCGGGCACGCTGGCGGTGTCGAAATAGAGGCCGGTTTCGAGCTGGTAGGTATGTTTCCCGATCCGCTTCGTGAAATCGATCATGTCGCCGATATGGTCGGTCGCGACGCTCCAGCGGGTCGGGTCGTGGATGTTCAGCGCCTTCAGGTCGGACTTGAAGGCGGCGGTATAGAAGGCGGCGATCTCCCAGATGGTCTTGCCCGCGGTGGCGGCGGCGCGCTCCATCTTGTCCTCGCCGGCATCCGCGTCGGAGGTGAGATGGCCGACATCGGTGATGTTGACGACATGCTCGACCGCATAGCCCTTCCATTCGAGCGCGCGGCGCAGCGTGTCGGTGAAGACATAGGCGCGCAGATTCCCCAGATGGGCGAAGTTGTAGACCGTCGGGCCGCAGCTGTAGACCTTCACCGCCGGCGGGGCGATCGGGCGGAAATCCTCGATCGCGCGGGTGAGGCTGTTGAAGAGGCGTAGCGGGGTCATGGGGGCGCTCATCGGCGGGGGGATGAGTGGCGTCAACTCCGCCCCGGATCGATGTCTACCGAAAATATGGAGGTTCTCCGGCCTACGCCGGGGAACGGACCCCTACCGCCAGGGCACCAGCCGTGTCGTGAGTGAAACCAGCAGCCTCGGACTACCGCGCTTCGTCTGAAGACCCGTCGTCCGCAGCGGCACGGCCAGCGCGGTGTCCAGGCGGAGGTGGTCGCCGAACGCCACCCGCAGTCCGCCGCCCGCCGACTCCAGCTTCTGCGGGTCCGGGCCGGCGGTCAGCCGGTCGCGGTTCCACACCCGGCCGAAGTCGAAGAAGGCGAAGGGCTGGAAGGCGAGCGCGTCGGCGCGGCGGGGCGAGATGCCACCCAGCCGCAGTTCCGACTGGAAGCCGACGCCGCTGTCGCCGATGATGACGCCCGGATCGTAGCCGCGCCCGAAGGTGTAGTTGCCGCCCGAAATCTCCTCGTAGGAGAGGAGCGGCGAGCGGGAATATTGCGCGCTCGGCACCAGCACGAAGGCGAGGCGCGGGGTCGCGCGGAACTCGACCAGGCCGCTCGCCCGGATCACGCTTGCGGTGGGGTCGCCCTCGATCCGGCTGGGCGGCACGGCGCCGGCGACGAGGCAGCGGGCGAAGCCGGCGCCGCATGGCCTGGACGCGCCGAGGATGTCGAGGCCGCGCCGCGCCTCCAGCGATCCGACCGCGCGCCAGCGCGGCTCGGCGGCGCTGTAGCCGCCCTCGCCGCCGATGCTGGCGCGGTCCAGCGCGTCGAAGTCGAGGCGGAGATAGGCGACGCGCAGCTTGTCCTCGGTCAGCGGCAGCCCGGCGAAGCGGACCCGCTGGTTCACATAGTCCAGGCCGCCGGCGCCGCGGACGTTCACCGCCTGCGCGCGGACGAAGGGATAGCGCAGCTCGCCCCCGGCGACGAGCGTGCGCGAGCGGAGATTCAGGCCGGCGCCGATATCCGGCTTGGTCCAGGCATAGGTGAAGCGCGTGCCGACCGTCAGCCCCTCGCCGCCGAGGCGGAAATCGTAGGAAGTCTGCAACACCTGCTGCTCGCGGAAATCGGCGGTGGAGAAGACGCCGACCGACAGGCGATCGCCCAGGCCCAGCAGGCCGTATGCCTCGCCGCGCAGCAGCCCGCCGATGCGGCCGACGTCGCGGGCGCCGTAATTCTGGATGTTGGTGTCGATCGAGAGCGGCTGGCGCACCACCGCCACCTCGCCGATCACCTTGCCGGGCACGGTGCCGGCGGGGCGCAAGGTCAGGCGGACGTCGAAGCCTGGCAGGTCGCGGGCGAGGAGGAGGTAGCGTTCGGCCTCCTTCTCGTTGAACACCTCGGCGTTCTTCAGCTTGTCGAGATAGGCGGCGATGGCGCGTTCGGAGCGGCCGGCCGCTCCGCGCACCTGGATGCCGACCAGCTTGGCCATCAGCACGTCGAAGCGGACGACGCCCCCCTCGATCCGCTGCGGCGGCACCTGCACGGCGGCGAGATAGCCCTGCCGGCGCAGGATCGTGGCGGCGGCATCGCGCATGTCGCAGACCGCGGCGAGCGGGATCGTCCGGCCGATATAGGCCTCGTAGGCGGGCTTGAGGCTCGCGGGATCGGCGCCCTTCAGCCCGTCGAACCGGGCTTGTGTCAGGGTGATGGTGACGCCGGCGAAGCGCGGATCGGCCAGCGGGCAGGGCGCCCGCTCGATCCCGCCGTCGATGGTGAGACGCGAGGGAGCCGGGGCAGGGGTCGCCGGCTGCCCCCGGTTGACCTCCTCGCGGGTCGGCGGGGAGACGGCTGCTGGCGGGACCGGCGGTGGAACGGGGACGATCTGGGCCGAAGCGGCGCCGGCCACGACCAGCCCGATCAGGGAAATGCTCGCTTTCGCCATGCCCACCCCGAACTCGCCGCCCATCGACGGCCCATACGGCCACATCGGCCCCCCGCCGTTCCGTTACACCAGGCGACGGGGAATCACACCCGTTAGAGCATCCGGTCCAAGACAGGACCGCTCGTCCGAACAGCATCTATGTTGTCGGTCAAGCTGAGCAGGCTGGGATCGGGATCGTGCCGGGCGGCAGCGAAGGCTGTGAAACGGCCATGATGTCCCGACATCGTTCGATAGGCCTGCCTCCCGGATACGGAAGAGGATGAGCCTCACCGCAACTCGAAACTCACCGTCACCGTGACCGCCAGCTTCTGCTCGCCCGGCTCGATCGCGGTGTCGGCGGACGTCTTGTCCGCCCGCGCCATCATCATGACGGGGCGGATCACCGGCGTCGGGTTCGCCTCGCTCTCGCCGATCGACAGGATGCGAGCGACGGTCAGCCCGGCGGCGCGGGCGTAGAGTTCCGCCCGCGCCCGCGCCGTCGCCACCGCGCGGGCACGCGCCTCGTCCAG
>CAXTHU010000001.1:0-44728 GCA_964244125.1 uncultured Sphingomonadaceae bacterium | reverse complement strand
CCGCTACTGGACCCCGGCCTTCGCCGGGGTGGTACTCAAGTCAGCGATCCGTCGATCCCCCTGCACGCCGTCAGCAGTTCCTTCACCGCGTCCACCGACACGGCGAGGTTCGCCCCGGCCTCTTCGTCCAGCCTGATCTCGACGATCTTTTCCACCCCGCCGGCGCCGATCACGACGGGCACGCCGACATAGAGGCCGTCCACGCCATATTGCCCGTCCAGATAGGCCGCCGCCGGCAGCACGCGCTTCTTGTCGCCCAGATACGCCTCGGCCATGGCGATGCCGCTGGTCGCCGGCGCGTAATAGGCCGAGCCGGTCTTCAGCAGCGCGACGATCTCGCCGCCGCCGCCGCGCGTGCGCTTGACGATGTCGTCGATACGGCCTTGCGTCGACAGGCCCATCGCGATCAGGTCGGGCACGGGGATGCCGGAGACGGTGGAATAGGCGATCACCGGCACCATCGTGTCGCCATGGCCGCCCAGCACGAAGCTCGTCACGTCCTTCACCGACACCTTGAACTCGTCGGCGAGGAAGTGGCTGAAGCGCGCCGAATCCAGCACGCCGGCCATGCCGACCACCATGTGATGCGGCAGACCCGAGAACTCGCGCAGCGCCCAGACCATCGCATCGAGCGGGTTGGTGATGCAGATGACGAAGGCGTCAGGCGCGTTGGCGCCGATGCCCTCGCCCACCGCCTTCATCACCTTGAGGTTGATGCCGAGCAGGTCGTCGCGGCTCATGCCGGGTTTCCGCGCGACGCCGGCGGTGACGATGACGACGTCGGCGCCGGCGATGTCGGCATAGTCGTTGGTGCCGGTGATCGTCGCGTCGAACCCTTCGACGGGCGCGCATTGCGACAGGTCGAGCGCCTTGCCCTGCGGCACCCCCTCGACCACGTCGAACAGCACGATGTCGCCGAGCCCCTTCAGCGCCGCCAGATGCGCGAGCGTGCCGCCGATGTTGCCGGCGCCGATCAGCGCGATCTTCCTGCGAGCCATTGCTGTTCCTCATAACGACGCGACGCCACGCGCGAGACGAAGGCCGCGGGCGGCCCGGCGTTGACGTGGCCCGCTTAACGCTGCGGCGCAGCAGGTTCAACCGCTTTGGCGCTCACGCCGCCGTGCCGTGGCCGGCGGCGAGATAGTCCCGGCTGCGCATCTCGATCAGCCGCGACACGGTGCGTTCGAACTCGAAGGCGCCGTCGCCCTGGCGGTAGAGCGCCGCCGGCTCGGCATCGGCCGCGGCGAGGAGCTTCACGCGATATTCGTAGAAGGCGTCGATCATCGTCCTGAAACGCGCCGCCTCGTTGCGGCGGTCGGCGGTCATGACGGGCACGCCGACGACGATCACGGTGTGGAACCGGCGCGCGACGGCGAGATAGTCGGCCGCCCCGCGCGGCTCGCCGCACAGCCGCCTGAAGGAGAAGACGGCGACGCCCTTCAGCGCCTTCGGCACATGCAGCGTCCGGCCGCCCTGCACGACCAGTTCCTCGGACGGGACATGCTCGCCATCCTCCGGCGGATAGTCGGTCAGGCGGAAGAAGACGTCGCGCAGCGCCGCCGTCGCCGCCGGCCCGTTCGGCACATGCCAGGTCGGCGCACCCCCCAGCCGCTCCAGCCGATAGTCCGTCGGGCCGTTCAGCGGCAGCACGTCGAGCCGCCGTTCGAGCAGCGCGATGAACGGCAGGAACAGCGCGCGGTTCAGCCCGTCCTTGTAGAGGTCGGCCGGCGGGCGGTTGGAGGTGGTGACGATCGTGGTGCCGGCGTCGAGCAGCGCGGTGAACAGCCGCGACAGGATGGCGGCATCGGCCATGTTGTTGACCACCATCTCGTCGAAGGCGAGCAGCCGCGCGCCGGCGGCGAGCGCGGCGGCGACCGGCGGGATCGGATCGCCCAGCTCGCGCGCGCGCTCGGCCCTGAGCCGCTCGTGCACCTCCAGCATGAACGCGTGGAAGTGGACGCGGCGCTTGGGGGCGACGTCCGCCTCGCCGTAGAACAGGTCCATCAGCATCGACTTGCCGCGCCCGACGCCGCCCCACATGTAGATACCGGGCGGGCGCGGCGGGTTACGGCGGCGCAGGCGGCCGAGGATGCCGGCCCGGTCCGGACGGGCGAGCGCGGCGGCGAGCGCATCCAGCCGCGCGACGGTGGCGGCCTGGTCCGGATCGGCGCGAAGCTCCCCCGCCGCCACCAGCGCGCGGTAGCGGGCGAGGACGGTCACGCGCCGGCAGGGGCAGGGGCGGGGGCGGGGGCGCCGCGCACCGGCGTCTTGCGCAGCGTCACCTCGAAGCTCGCCACCGTCCGCCCGGACTGTTCCATCAGGCCGCGCACGAACATCATCCGCCCCGTCTCGCCGACGACCTCGACGATCGCGTCGAGCGGCTCGTCGATCGAGCCGGCGGAGATGAACGAGGTGTTCGCCGCCAGCGTCACCGCCCCGCCGGGCGGCAGCCGGCCGAGGAGGGCGAGGCCGCAGAAGGCGACGTGATCGACATAGGCCAGGATGAAGCCGCCGTGGATGGCGCCGCCGCCGTTCGCCTGGGGCTCGCCGACGGCCACCCGGCAGCGGACCCGGCCGTGGGGCTCGGCGCGCACGCGGGTCTCGCCGTAGCTGTCGACGAAGCGCCCCGTCTCCGGCAACCGCCAGACGCGGAAGCCCTCGGCATCGGTCGTTTCGTCGAATCGCATGGCCATCGGTTCAGACGGCGCGCTCGACCACCATCTTCTTGATCTCGGCGATCGCCTTGGCCGGGTTCAGCCCCTTGGGACAGACGTTGGCGCAGTTCATGATGGTGTGGCAGCGATAGAGGCGGAACGGGTCCTCCAGCTCGTCGAGCCGCTCGCCCGTCATCTCGTCGCGGCTGTCGGCCAGCCAGCGATAGGCCTGGAGCAGGATCGCCGGCCCCAGGAACTTGTCGCTGTTCCACCAGTAGCTGGGGCACGAGGTCGAGCAGCAGGCGCACAGGATGCATTCGTAAAGGCCGTCGAGCTTCGCGCGATCGTCCGGCGATTGCAGCCGCTCCTTGCCCGAGGGCGTCGTCGTCACCGTCTTCAGCCATGGCTGGATCGAGGCATATTGCGCGTAGAAGCGGCTGAAGTCGGGCACCAGATCCTTGACGACGTCCATATGCGGCAGGGGGGTGATGCGAACCTCGCCCTTGATGTCGTCGATCGCCTGGGTGCAGGCGAGCGTGTTGGTGCCGTCGATGTTCATCGAGCAGGAGCCGCAGATGCCCTCCCGGCAGGAGCGGCGGAAGGTGAGCGAGGGGTCCTGCTCCGACTTCATCTTGATGAGCGCGTCGAGCACCATCGGGCCGCATTCGTCCAGGTCGATCTCGAACTGGTCGTAGCGCGGGTTCTCGCCGCTGTCGGGATCGTAGCGGTAGACGCGGAACGCCTTGACGTTCTTGGCTTGCGGGGCGGCCTTGTGGACGCGGCCGCCCTTCCTGATCGTCGAGTTTTTCGGCAGCAAGAACTCGGCCATGCCCGATCCCTAGAAGGCGTGATCCCCTGACGGGTCGGCTATGCCTTTCGCGGGAGCGGCGCAACCCTCTTGTGCCGGCCCTCAGTCCTTGCGGATCGCGTAGGGATCGGCGATGCCGAGGCTGGCGAGCGCGTCGCGTTCCAGCGCCTCCATCCGCTCGCCCGCCGGGTCGTCCCGGTGATCGTAGCCGAGCAGGTGCAGCGTCCCGTGGACGACGAGATGCGCGGCATGGTCGGCCGGTGCCACCCCCTTGTCCGCCGCCTCGGCCAGGCACACCCCGCGCGCCAGGATGATGTCGCCGAGCAGCACCTCGCCGTCGTCCGAATTGGCGAGGCCCTCGATCAGGTCCGGCTGGACCATCGGGAAGGACAGGACGTTGGTGGCCGCGTCCTTGCCGCGATATCGCGCGTTCAGCGCACGGACCTCCTCGTCCTCCCCCAGACGGACGGAAATCTCCGCTGTCACCGCCTTGTCGAGCAGCAGCTTGTAGGGCGAATGCGCCACCGCCGCGTGGCCCGCGCGCGCGCACAGATCGTCCCAGTCGACGGCGGCGTCCCACAGCTCGCCGGCGTCGGTGGCGACCTCAAGCATCCGGCCCCTCATACGCCTCGACGATCCGCCCGACGATGGGATGGCGGACCACGTCGGCCGCGCCGAAGCGGATCATCGACATGCCGGGCACGCTCTCCAGCCGGCCGACCGCGTCGGCGAGGCCCGACTTGCCGATGTCGGGCAGGTCGATCTGGCGCGGGTCGCCGCAGACGACCATGCGGCTGTTCTGGCCGAAGCGGGTGAGGAACATCTTCATCTGCGCCGGCGTGGTGTTCTGCGCCTCGTCCAGGATGATGAAGGCCTCCGACAGGGTGCGGCCGCGCATGAAGGCGATCGGCGCGATCTCGATCTCTCCGCTCGCCAGCCGCCGCTCGACCTGCTCGGTCGGCAGCATGTCGTAGAGCGCGTCGTAGAGCGGGCGGAGATAAGGATCGACCTTCTCCTTCATGTCGCCCGGCAGGAAGCCCAGCCGCTCGCCGGCCTCCACCGCCGGGCGCGACAGGATCAGCCGGCTGACCGATCCGGTGATGAGCTGCTGCACCGCCTGGGCGACGGCCAGATAGGTCTTGCCGGTGCCGGCGGGGCCGAGCGCGAAGATGATGTCGTCGCGGCCCAGCGCCTCCATATAGGCGATCTGGGTGCGCGAGCGGGGGGCGATCGTCTTCTTGCGGGTGCGGATCGTCACCGCGGGCAGTTCGGAGACGTCGCGGACGATGCCGTCGAGCATCGGCTCGGCCGACATGGCGATCACCGCCTCGACCGCGCCCGGCTCCAGCTCCTGCCCCTGGACGATGCGGTGGTAGAGCCCCATCAGCACGTCGCGCGCGCGGGCCGCCTGCTCGGCCACGCCCTCGATCTGGATCTTGTTGCCGCGCGCGGAGATGTAGACGCCCAGCCGGCTTTCGACCGCGATCAGGTTCTGGTCGTATTCGCCGAAGAGTCGCCCCAGCAATTGCGGCCTGTCGAACTGCACCTCCAGGCGGGCACGCTCGCCGGCCTGCGCGATCACGGGTTTGCGACTCAAACTCCACCTTTCGGCCACGGGTTGGTGGCGGCGAAGATGGGGCGGGGGCGGGCGGAAAGCCAGCGGCTTTGTCAGGCCGTCATCCCACCCACCGAGTTCGGCCCCGCGCTGACGATCTCCACCGGCACCAGCGTGCCCACCGGCGCGTCGGTCGTCAGGTGGACGGATTGCAGCCATGGCGACTTGCCGAGCATCTGCCCCGGCAGCTTTCCCCGCCGTTCCACCAGCACCTCCGTCCGCCGGCCGACGGTGGCGCGGTTGAAGTCGTGCTGCTGGCGGTTGATGAGCGCCTGGAGCCGTTGCAGCCGGTCGTCCATGACCTCCGGCGGGACCTGGGCCGCCATCGTCGCCGCCGGCGTGCCGGGGCGGGGGGAGTATTTGAAGCTGAACGCCTGGGCATGGCCGACCGCGTCGACCAGCGCCAGGGTCGCGGCGAAATCGGCCTCGGTCTCGCCGGGGAAGCCGACGATGAAGTCCCCCGAGACGGCGATGTCGGGCCGGGCGGCGCGCACGCGATCGATCAGGCGGCGATAGGCGGCGGTGTCGTGGCCGCGATTCATGGCGCGCAGGATGCGGTCGCTGCCGGCCTGCACCGGCAGGTGGAGGAAGGGCATCAGCTTGGCGACGTCGCGATGCGCCGCGATCAGCCCGTCGGCCATGTCGTCGGGGTGGCTGGTGGTGTAGCGGATGCGGGCCAGCGCCGGCATGGCGGCCAGCGCCTCGATCAGGTCGTGCAGGCCGCGCCCGCCGTCCTCCCACGCATTCACGTTCTGGCCCAGCAGCGTGATCTCGCGCGCGCCGGCGTCGACCAGCGCCTTCGCCTCGTCCAGCACCGCTTGCCAGGGCCGCGAGACCTCGGCGCCGCGCGTGTAGGGGACGACGCAATAGGTGCAGAACTTGTCGCACCCCTCCTGTACCGTCAGGAAGGCGGCGGGGCCGACCCGGCGGCGGGCCGGCAGCGCGGCGAACTTGGACGCGGCCGGCATGTCGGTGTCGATCGCCGGCTCGCCCCGCCCCGCGGCGGCGACGAGCGCGGGCAGGCGGTGATAGGCCTGCGGGCCGACGACGATGTCGACCGACTTGGCACGGCGCGGGATCTCGGCGCCCTCGGCCTGCGCGACGCAGCCGGCCACCGCGATCATCGGGCGGCCGCCGTCGTCGCGGACCAGCCGGCCGATGTCCGAATAGACCTTCTCCGCCGCGCGCTCGCGGATGTGGCAGGTGTTGAGGACGACGAGGTCGGCGGTGGCGGCGTCGGCGGCGGTCATGCCGTCGGCGGCGAGCAGTTCGGCCATGCGCTCGCCGTCATAGACGTTCATCTGGCAGCCGAAGGACTTGACGTGGAAGGAGCGCGGGCGGGTCATCGCGGCGCGCTTAGCGGAAGGCGGCCCGCCGCGCCATCGCGCCACGCCCGCCCGATCGCCGCCTCGACCGCGGCGGCGACGGCCTTGCGGTCGCCACAGGCCGCCGGGTCGACCGGATCGAGGAAGCGGACGGTGGCGATGAAGCCGCCGCGCCGGCCGAGCAGGCGCAGCGCATTGGCGGCGGCGCCCTCCTCGGCGCCCCAGGCCAGCGCGGCGGTGGCCGGGCCATAGTCGATCAGCACCGGCTGCACCCGCACCCCCGGCGGCGGCGGCGCGACGGCGGCGAACAGGCTGGGGCGGAAGGGCAGCAACTCGGTGCCCGCCCCGGTCGTCCCCTCCGGGAACAACGCCACCGGCTGCGCCCCGGCCAGCGCCCGGCGCAGCGTGTCGGCCTGCCCGCCCACCGCCGCGCGCCGCGCGCGCTCGACATAGATCGTGCGGTTCAGCCCGGCGAGCCGGCCTATCGTCGGCCAGCGCGCGATCTCCGCCTTGGCGACGAAGGCGCAGCCGGAGGCGGCCGCGAGGACGAGGATGTCGAGCCAGCTCAGGTGGTTGGCGGCGAGCAGCACAGGGGCGGGAACCGGCTCCCCCGCCGTCCGTACCCGCGCCCCGGCGATCCGCGCCGTGCCCGCGAGGAAGCGGCGCGGCCAGGGCGAGCGGCCGGCGAGGGCGCGGGTGACGTAGTGGAGGGGGAGCAGGGCGGCGAGAAGGGCGACGATGAGGAGGATGCGGATCGCGGCGCGGAAGGTAGGCACCTCCCGTTGACGTCAAAAAGCTCCGTTCGTCCTGAGGAGCCACTGAGCCTGTCGAAGTGGCGTATTGAAGGACCAGCCGGCCACAGGTCCTTCGATACGGGTCTTCGGCAAGCTCAGCCCCTACTCAGGACGAACGGTGTGGTCGGGTGAAAGGGAAGAGGCGATCGAACCTCATCCCGTCCTACTCCTTGCGCGACAGCGATACGCCGAACAGCTCCATCCGGTGATCGACCAGGCGGAAGCCGAGCTTCTCGGCGATGCGCTTCTGCATCGCCTCCAGCTCGGCGTCGACGAACTCGATCACCCGGCCGCTCTCGACGTCGATCAGGTGATCGTGATGCGCCTCGGCCGCCGCCTCGTAGCGGGCGCGGCCGTCGCCGAAATCATGGCGTTCCAGGATGCCGGCCTCCTCGAACAGGCGGACGGTACGGTAGACGGTGGCGATGGAGATGCCGGGATCGATGGAAGCGGCGCGCTGGTGGACCGATTCGACGTCCGGATGATCCTGCGCCTCGGACAGCACGCGGGCGATCACCCGCCGCTGCTCGGTGATCCTGAGGCCCTTTTCGGCGCACAGTGCCTCGACATCGATTTTCCGCATGGGCCGCCCGTCACGAGTGAACGGCGGCAATCTAGGCGGTCGGCGTCACGGCGCATAGGGGCGATGGCCATTTGCGAGTCGTTTGCGGGGGCCGGAAAGCGCGGAAGAGCGCTTTCCAGCGGACTTGCCTACGTGAAAATGCCAACACGGGCGCGCGTCCGGGGGAACGCGCGCCCGCCCGCCACCTCACGCCTTGCGGCGCTTGGTGCCGAGACCGATCTTCTTGGCCAGGCTGCGGCGCTGCTCGGCATAGTTCGGCGCGACCATCGGATAGTCGGCCGGCAGGCTCCACTTCTGGCGATACTGGTCGGGGGTCATCTGGTAATGGGTCATCAGGTGGCGTTTCAGCATCTTCAGCTTCTTGCCGTCCTCCAGGCACACGACATAGTCGGGCTTGATCGAGGCGCGGACCGACACCGCCGGCTCCTGCTTGGTCGCCGGGGCCGGCGCCGCGCCGCCCAGGCCGGCCAGCGCCTGGTGGATGCTGGTGATGAGCTGCGGCACCTCGTCGGCGGCGATGTTGTTGTTGCTGAGATGGGCGGCGACGATGTCGGCGGTCAGGGTAATCAACGTCTCGGCGACGTCGTCGTGGTCGTTCATGGATGAAACCTTACGCTTGGGAGGAAGAGCCGCCGAACAAGGCGGTGCGTCCTGATGGTCGACGCACGCGATGTTTGCAAGAAAGAATGAAGTAGCGACGGGCATGGAATCAGCCCGCGACGGGCTTGCTCAAGGTCAGCGCGTCGAACAACTGGCCGCCGGCACCGACATAATAGCCGGGCCGACGCCCGCAGATCGCGAAGCCCGCCGCGTCGTAAAGCGCGCCGGCCGGATTGTCGGCCCTGACTTCCAGGTGGAAGCGCACCGCGCCGCGCGCGGCGGCGTCGGCCTCGGCGGCGGCGAGCAGCGCGGTCGCGACGCCGTGCCGCCGGCAGGCCGGGTGGACGCCGAGCAGCAGCAGCTCCGCCTCGTCGGCGACGATGCGGGCGAGCGAGAAGCCGGCGGGCACGTCCCCGATCCGCGCCAGCGTCAGCCAGACGCCGGGCAGCGCCATCATCCCGCCGCATTGGGCGCGGGTCCACGCCTCGCCATATTCGGGATCGAAGGCGACCGCCATGACCGCCATCGCCTCGTCCAGGTCGCCGATCGCCCCCCGGCGCAGCAGCGGCGGCGGCCCGCTCACGCCGCCGGCCCCGTCGCCATCCGGGGCAGCGCGTCGGGCGCGCGGCCGTAGATCGGGACCGGCGGCAGCGCGGCGAGCGCCGGCGGCAGCAGCGCCATGTCGGCCGCGGCGGGAAGCGCGTCCAGCGCGCGGCCATGGCCCCGGATCGCGACGAGCGTTGCGCTCCCTCCGCCGACGACCAGCGCCTCGCCGGCCAGGGCCGCCCGTTCGGGCGCAAGGGACGCGAGCGGTGCGCGCGCGACGGGTCCGCGGTCGAACGTCTGGACGAACAACTCGCCATGGCCGCCGGGGATGGCGACCGTCAGCCGCGCCGCGCCCGGCTCGGCGGCGAAGGCGGCCGCCGCGATCAGCGCCAGCGAGGAGCAGCCCGTCACCGGCACGCCCCAGCCGATCGCCAGCCCCCGCGCCGCCGCCAGCCCGACGCGCACCCCGGTGAAGCTGCCCGGCCCGCAATCGACCAGGATCGCGTCCGCCCGACCGCCGTCCGGCAGCGCGGCGATCATCGGCACCAGCCGCTCGGCATGGCCGCGCCCGACCACCTCGTGCAGCGCCGCCACGACCGTGCCGTCCTCGACCAGGGCGACCGAGCAGGCGGCGGTCGCGGTCTCGATGGCGAGCGTCCGCACCTACTCTCAGGCGATCCGGTTGAACGCCTCGAAATCCGGGCGCGGCAGCCGCCCGAACACGCCGGCGGGGTCGCCATGGCCGAGCGTCGAGATGAAGTTGGTGCGGACCGTCGTGCCGGCGAAGAAGGCGGCGTCCACCGCATCGCCGTCGAAGCCCGACATCGGCCCCGTATCCAGGCCGAGCGCGCGCGCGGCGATGATGAGATAAGCGCCCTGGAGCGTCGAGTTGCGCATCGCCGACTGGGCGATCAGCGCGTCGTTGCCGGCGAACCAGCTGCGCGCGTCGGCATGGGGGAACAGCTTGGGGAGCTGTTCGTGGAATTCCATGTCCATGCCGATGATGGCGGTGACCGGCGCCGACAGCACCTTGGGCTTGTTGGCGTCGGACATGCACGCGGCGAGCGTTTCCTTGCCCGCCGCGCTCGTCACCCAGACGATGCGCGCCGGCAGCTGGTTGGCCGAGGTCGGCCCCCATTTCATCACGTCCCAGATCTCGCGCAGCGCGGCCTCGTCGACCGGCCGGTCGGTATAGCCGTTATAGCTCCGGGCCAGGCGGAAGATCGTGTCGATTGCGTCGTCGGACAGCCTTGCCGCCATCGGAAACCTTTCTTGATGGATCAGACCGCGCGAACCTCGGTCACTTCGGGGACATAATGTTTCAGCAGCTGCTCGATGCCGTTCTTCAGCGTCGCGGTGGAGGACGGGCAGCCGGCGCAGGCGCCGTGCATGGCCAGGTAGACCGTGCCCTCGCGGAAGCCGCGATAGACGATGTCGCCGCCGTCGTTGGCGACGGCGGGGCGGACGCGGGTGTCGATCAGGTCGCGGATCTGGTCGACGATCTCGGCGTCGGCCGGGTCGTCGCCGACGCCCCCATAGCCTGGGTTCCCATCGGCGGCGACGGCGATGTCGCCGGCGCTGCCGGGCCGGAACAGCGGCGCGTCGGCGGCGAAATGATCGAGCAGCACGCCCAGCACCTCGGGCTTCAGCCGGCGCCACTCCACCCCCTCGCCGGCGGTGACGGAGACGAAGTCGCGGCCGAAGAACACGCCGCCGACGTCGCCGAGATCGAACAGCGCCTGCGCCAGCGGCGAGGCCTCCGCCTCCTCGGGCGTGGCGAAGTCGCGCGTGCCGGCGGTCATCACGGCCCGTCCCGGCAGGAACTTCAGCGTCGCCGGGTTCGGCGTGGTCTCGGTCTCGATCAGCATGTCCGGCAGATGGGGCATGGACGGGGTTAGATCAAGCGATGGCGCGGGCGGTTTCCGGAGCTTCCGCATCGGCGCCGATCCGCAACGGCGCGGTTTGCCGGTTCGGGCTCGGCGGCCGCAAGGCGGGCGACGGTCGGTTCCACGGATCGCACAGGCGCCGCAGGACCTGAAGCTGGAGGTCGAGCAGTTCGCCCGGCAGGCGGTGCGGGTTGGGGTGAGGCCCCTCAATCCCCCGAGCGGCCGATCTCGCGCCCGGTGCGCGCGTCGATGTCGATCCAGATCACCGATCCGCCGCGCATGAACTTCAGCCGATAGGTGGCCGAGGCGGGATCGAACTCGGGGCCGAGATAGACCGCGCCCGCCATGCGCGGCAGGACGCGCAGCTCGATCTCGCGCAGCGGCCTGATCTCGCCGGCGCGCGAGGCGTGATAGGCGGCATCGGCATCGCGGCGATGCTCCGCCCCGGCCGGCGGCGCCAGGATCAGCGCGCCCAGCATCAGCGCGCCCGGAAGCGCGGCGGCGAGGAGAGAGGGCTTCATTTCCGGCATCGGTCTGTGGCATGGCCCCAAAGCCTTGAATAGGCCCTGAATGCCGCTCGGGGATCGCCCGATGCCCTCCTGCCGAACCGCGAGCCGCCAGACCCATGCCCGCACCGATCCTCTCGCTCCAGGGCATCGGCTTCGTCCAGGGGTCCGGCTGGCTGTTCCGCGGCCTCGACCTGTTCGTCGGGGAGCGGGACCGGCTGGCGCTGATCGGCCGCAACGGCGCGGGCAAGACGACGCTGCTGAAACTGCTCGCCGCCCGGATCGAGGCGGACGAGGGCCGCCGCACCATCGTGCCGGGCAGCAGGGTGGTGCTGCTGGAGCAGGAGCCGGCGATGACCGGCCATGCCACCCTGCGCGACTTCGCGATGGCGGCGCCCGATGCCCCCGCCCGCCATGAAGTGGAGGCGATCGCCGATCAGATCGGCATCGACCTCGGCCGCGAGGCGGCCAGCGCCAGCGGCGGCGAGCGGCGCCGCGCCGCCATCGCCCGCGCGCTGGCGCAGGCGCCGGACGTGCTGCTGCTCGACGAGCCGACCAACCACCTCGATCTCGCCGCGATCGAATATCTGGAGACCTGGCTCGGCCGCTTCGCCGGCGCGTTCATCGCGATCAGCCACGACCGCACCTTCCTGACGCGTCTGACGCGTCAGACGCTGTGGCTCGATCGCGGCCAGGTGCGGCGCGCGGAAATCGGCTTCGGCGGGTTCGAGGCCTGGACCGACCGGGTCCAGGCGGAGGAGGCGCGCAACGCCGAGAAGCTGGACGCGCGGCTGAAGCTGGAGGAACACTGGCTGCTGCGCGGCGTCACCGCGCGGCGGCGGCGCAACCAGGGGCGGCTGACCAAGCTGGTCGAGATGCGCGCCGAACGCCGGGCGATGCTGGGGCCGCCGGGCACCGCCGCCATCGGCCTGGCCACCGACGATGTCCGCACCAAGGTGGTGATCGACGCCGAGCACGTCACCAAGGCCTATGGCGACCGCATCGTCATCCGCGACTTCAGCTTCCGCGTGACGCGCGGCGACCGCATCGGCCTCGTCGGGGCCAACGGCGCCGGCAAGACGACGCTGCTGAAGCTGCTGACCGGCGAGCTGGCGCCGGATGCGGGCCGGGTGAAGCTGGCCAGGACGCTCGACGGCATCGTCATCGACCAGCAGCGCAGCCTGATGGCGCCCGACAAGCGGGTGCGCGACATGCTGGCCGATGGCGGCGACTGGATCGACGTGCGCGGGTCGCGCAAGCATATCGCCGGCTATCTGAAGGAGTTCCTGTTCGATCCGGACATGGTCGACGCGCGCATCGCGACGCTGTCCGGCGGGGAGCGGTCGCGGCTGCTGCTGGCGCGCGAGTTCGCCCGGCCGTCCAACCTCCTCGTGCTGGACGAGCCGACCAACGATCTCGACCTGGAGACGCTCGACCTCCTTCAGGAGGTGATCGCCGACTATGCCGGCACCGTGCTGCTGGTGAGCCACGACCGCGACTTCCTCGATCGCACCGTGACGGTGACGCTGGGGCTGGACGGATCGGGCAACGTCGACATCGTCGCCGGCGGCTATGCCGACTGGGCCGCGCGGCGGGCCGCCCCGCGCGCCGCCGCGAAGGAGGCGACGAAGCCCGCCGCGGCACCCGGCCCCCGCACCAAGCTCAGCTACAGGGATCAGCGCGACCTCGACCGGCTGCCGGCCGAGATCGACGCCATCGCCGCCGCCATCGCCCGCGACGAAGCGGCGCTGGCCGACGCCGACCTCTACTCCAGGGACCCGACGCGGTTCGCGGCGCTGACGGCGGCGGTCGATGCCGCGCGGGCGACGCGGGATGCGGCGGAGGAGCGGTGGCTGGCGCTGGCGGAGAGGGCGGAGGGGCTGGGGTGAGGATGAGGCCTTTTGGCAGCAGGTTTGTTTGATTCAACTCGTCATTCTGAACCTGTTTCAGCATCCATCCGTCCACACGTCGCTCCGTCCAAGCGGAGAGATGGCCCCCGGATCGGTCCGGGGCAGATTGTGAAGCGAGTCGGCGCTTATCCCATTCTGACATGGAAGAGGTGGTTCCCCGGCGAAGGCCGGGGTCCAGTTGGGAGACGTCGGTGATGGGCGCGGCGCTCCGTTACCTCGGCCTTCCCAACTGGGCCCCGGCCTGCGCCGGGGAACTGTCTTCACGGGCGACAGCTTGGTGACCACAGTATAGACCTCTTAAAGAGGCCGCCATGATCGTCAGCACCGCCCCACCCGCCCGCATCCCCCTGTACCGCCAGCTCTACGTCCAGGTGCTCGTCGCCATCCTCCTCGGCGCCGTCGTCGGCCACCTCTGGCCCGATGTCGGCACGGCGCTGAAGCCGCTGGGCGATGCGTTCATCAAGCTGGTCAGGATGATCGTCGCGCCGGTGATCTTCCTGACCGTCGCGACCGGCATCGCCGGCATGGCGGAGCTGCGCGCGGTGGGGCGGGTGGCGCTGAAGGCGTTCGCCTATTTCCTCGCCGTCTCGACGCTCGCGCTGCTCGTCGGGCTCGCCGTCGCCAACGTCGTCCGGCCGGGGGCGGGGCTGCATATCGACCCGGCGACGCTCGACACCGGCGCCGTCGCGACCTACGCCGCGCACGCCCACGACCAGACGCCGGTCGGCTTCCTCACCGGCATCATCCCCGACACGCTGGTCTCGGCGCTGGTCGACGGCAACGTCCTCCAGGTGCTGTTCGTCGCCATCCTGTCCGGCGTCGCGATCGCGCTGACGGGCGCGCCGGCGCGGCCGCTGCTCGACCTGATGGAGCGCGCCGCCACCGTCGTCTTCCGCATGGTCGGCATCCTGATGCGCGCCGCGCCGGTCGGCGCCTTCGGGGCGATCGCCTTCACCATCGGGCGCTACGGCATCGGCAGCCTCGCCAATCTCGCCGCGCTCGTCGCGACCTTCTACGCCACCTCGATCCTGTTCGTGCTGGTGGTGCTGGGGATCATCGCGCGGCTGAACGGCTTCTCGATCCTGGCGCTCGTTCGCTATCTGAAGGCCGAGCTGCTGCTGGTGCTGGGCACCTCCTCCTCCGAGGCGGCGCTGCCCAGCCTGATCGCCCGGATGGAGGCGGCGGGCTGCGCCAAGCCGGTCGTCGGGCTGGTGGTCCCGACCGGCTATTCCTTCAACCTCGACGGCACCAACATCTACATGACGCTGGCGAGCCTGTTCATCGCCCAGGCGTGCGACGTCGATCTGACGCTGGGCCAGCAGGCGCTGCTGCTGTCGGTCGCGATGCTGTCGTCCAAGGGGGCGGCCGGCGTCACCGGCGCCGGCTTCGTCACGCTGGCCGCCACCCTGTCGATCGTGCCGACGGTGCCGGTGGCGGGGATGGCGCTGATCCTGGGGGTGGACCGCTTCATGTCGGAATGCCGCTCGCTCACCAACTTCATCGGCAACGCGGTGGCGACGGTGGTGGTGGCGCGGTGGGAAAACGCCCTCGACCGGGACATGCTGGCCAGGGCGCTCAACCCGTCACCCGCCACAGCCTGAGCGGGCTGCCCTCGGGCAGCGGCACCGGCCGGAGCCAGTCGGGCGCCTGTCCCCGGGTCAGCGCCATGTAGAAGCCGCGCGGGGCCTGCGCCGCGTAGATGGTCGATTCGGCCATGCCGGGGCAGGTCATGACGTAGCCGACGCCGTGCCGCCGGACGATGTCGTGCGCCGCCGCCGCCGTCCCGCGCCAGGCGTGGTGGACGTCGAGGATCGCGGCGCCGTTGCGGTGATACGGGCCGGCGATGGCGCCGTGACGGGTGGTGGCGATCAGGCGCGGGCCGAAATCCACGAAGGTCAGGAAGGTCGCCGCCGGCAACCGCGCGATCGGGCGGAGCGAGCGCAGCGTCGGGCAGAAGCGGCTGCGATCCTGCTTCACCGACTTCAGGCCGCGCGGCGGCGGCGCGGGCGGCGCCGGCAGGAGGCGCACCACGATGTTGGTCCACAGACCCGAGATCGCCAGGAAGCCGGCCGCCCCGCCCAGCACCTGCGCCCAGGCATGGCGGTGGCCGTCCAGCCGCCGCCACAGCGCGTAAGCCGGCGCGGCGGCGCCCGGCACGGCGAGGACCTGCGCCGCCGGCCCGGCGCGCATCTGCCACAGCAGCAGCGCGCAGGCCGCCGCGACGAACAGCAGCGCGGAGGCCCAGGCGGCGAAGCGCGGCGTCCGCCACGCGGACCACGTCGCCCAGGCCGCGCCGACCAGCCCCGCCACCGGGAGCGCGGCGACCTGCAGCGCGGTGCGCCAGGGATGGAGGTAGATCGGCCGCGCCTCCTTGACGTTGCCGAGCCACAGCCGGACCAGTTCGGGCGACACGTTCTCCGGCCGGCCGAGGCATTGCGGCCAGGCGGCGACGTGGAAGCCCGCGACCGCCGCCCCCGCCAACAGCGCCAGCAGGCCGCGCGTCCGCCAGTTCCGCAGGGGCAACGCCGCCAGCCCGACCGCCAACGCGCCACCGAGCAGCGCGTCCGACAGCCACACCGGCGACAATGCGTCGCACAATGCCTGCCGGTTGTCATAGGAGGCGAAGCCGGCATAGCCGAGCGCGGCCCCGGCGGCGAGACTCGCGCCGAACGTCGCCAGCCGCCGCGCCTCGGTGCCGTCGGCCACCCAGCGCGCCACCAGCACGACGGCGGCGATCGCGAAATAGGGCAGCATCTCCAGCCCGACGGTCAGCGACGCGGCGGTCGCCAGCCCCATCGTCGGCCCGCCGCGCGTGCCCCTCGGATCGGCCGCGCCGGCGACGGTGAGGATCAGGAGCGCGAGCTGCCAGCCATGATGGTCGATGCGCAGCGGCATCCACATCCAGAGCGCCGCCTGGCCGCCGAGCGTCAGCGCCACCGCCAGCGGCCAGGCCGCCGGCGCGACCAGCCGCCGCACCGCCAGCGCCCCGCCGAACAGCGCCAGCGCCATCGGGATCAGCGGCGCCAGCGCCACCGCCGCCTTGTTCGCGACCAGCGTGCCGGCGAACGGGCGGACGGCCAGGATCAGCCCGGCGATCGGCAGGTCGACCAGCCGCGACCAGTGGATGCTGGCCCCGCGCGGCGGATCGAGACGATATTGGCGCAGGTCGTACCAGCGCTGGCCGTTCAGCCAGTCGCGCACCTGGGCGAAGCGGATGTTGTCGTCGGTATCGGGCAGCGCGAACCAGTGGATCGCGCCCCATCTGTACCACAGCATCGCGGCGGCGGCGGCGGCCCAGGCCAGCAGCAGCCAGCCGATCCAGCGCCGATCCCTGCCGCTCGTGGTCGCCATCGCGCGCTTTCCCCCGGCGCCGTGGCGCATTACATGCCCGATCCCGCCTGCCGGCGACGGCGAATTAACGAAGCCGCTCTAGCCGGCGGAAGACGGACGGCCAAGGGAAGGCGGCAACGGGGATGCGTGCGATGGGTGTTCTGGACGGCTGGTCGCCGGAACGGCGCGCGCTCCTCGCCCAGGCGGCGCGCTACGGCGTGACCGGCCTGGCGGTGACCGCCTGTTCCATCTCGACCTATTTCGCCGCGCATTATCTCGCGGGCCTCGCGCCGCAGATCGCCAATCTGGTCGGCTATGTCGTCGGCGTCACGATCGGCTATGTCGCCCACAGCCGCTACAGCTTTCGCGGCCATGGCAGCCGGGACGATCCGCTCGCCACCACCGGCCGGTTCGTCGGCGTCTCGCTGGTGAGCCTGGGGCTGAACGCCGGCTGGGTGTGGCTGCTGACCGCGCGCCTCGGCCTGCCCGCCTGGACGCCGACGCCGCTGATGGTCACGGCGACGCCGGCGCTGGTGTTCGTCCTGAACCGGGTGTGGGTGTTCCGATAGTCCCGCGCACGATCCGGTATAGCGCCCCGGACCGTTCCCCCACCCACAGCGGCACCAGCCCCGGATCGCGCGGCAGGCCGGCGCGCGGCACGTCGATCAGCCAGACATAGTCGAAGGCGTCGCGCGGGAAGGTCGCCAGCGCCGGGCCGAGCAGCTTCTCCCCCCGCGAGCGGCAGCGGTCGGTCGGCCGGGCGATCTGCGACGGATCGCGCGAGAAGCCGTCGGCCCGGTCCTGGCGGATGGTGAGGAGCTGCGCGCCCGGCATCACCCACTGGTCGTTGACGAAGGCCTGGGCGCGGATGGTGGCGAAGCTGGAGAGATGCTCCATGCGCGAGGTATGCCATTCGCGCTGGCATAGGATCGCGGCCTGGACGAACACGCGCGATCCGGGACGGATATGGTCGATCGCCGGCAGCTGCGCCGCCCAGCCGGCGCCGTAGAGCGCCAGCGCCGCCGTGCTGGTCGCGACGCGGGCGACGAAGAAGCCGGTCGCCGCCGCGGCGATCCACCACTGGCCGCGCATCGGGAAACCCGCCGGGATGATCGCCAGCACGACGAAGGCCGCGGTCGTCGGCATCAGCCGCATGTCGGCATAGGCCGAGCCGAGCAGGATGCGCGGCAGCAGTACGAAGGTCGCCGCCAGCACCAGCCCCGCCAGCCCCAGCACCGGATCGAAGCGGAAGCGCCGCTCGAACAGCGCGGTCAGCGCCAGCGTGTAGAGGCCGATCGCGCCTGCCAGGTCCCAGGCGCGGAACCGCTCGCGGAAGATCGACGCCATCCAGGCGAGCTTCACGGTCCAGGTGAACCAGTCGCCGGTGATGCCGCTGGCCTGCTCGCGCCAGGCCACCATCGGCAGGACCGGCGGCCAGAGCGGCCAGCAGGCGAGCCCCGCGCGCCAGACCGCGTGCGGCAGCGCGTCGCCGCGCCGGCGATGCCCGACCAGCTCGGCGGAAAAGACGCAGAGACCCAGCACCCCCCAGCCGAAGATATGGGCGATCCAGATGACGAGGCCGATCGGCACGAACAGCACGACGCGCAGCCGCCGCCAGCCCAGCCGCCCGAGCCGCAGCCACAAGGCGAAGGCGCAGAAGGCGAGCGCCATCGACAGGGCGAAATTGACGAAGCCGAACTGGAACGGATAGCCCCAGGCGAGCGGCAGGGCGAAGCCGGCGGTGGCGGGCACCCGGCCATGCGTCTCGCGCACGATGCCGATCAGCCCCGCGACGGTCAGCGGCGGGATCAGCATGACGATCAGCTTGGCCGCCGGCTCCAGCCCCAGCACCGGCCCCAGCGCCTGCATCAGCAGGTCGACGCCGAGATTGGCGATGATCCCCCAGTGGAAGCCGAAATACTGCCCGAGCCAGGGCGAGGTCGCCAGATCGAGCTGCACGCGGTAGCGGCCCATATGGCCGAGCAGATCGACCAGCGGCGGCACCGGCGGCCAGACGAGCGGCACGGCGGAGAGCAGGATCAGGATGAGCGCATAGGCCCGCCCTTCCCACCAGGCGCGCGCTTCACGGGGGCCTGGCGGGGGCGCGGTCATCGCCGCCTGCTATGCGGCGGCATGGTTCAGGGCAAGGGCGTCAGCCGACCACGCGCCAGAGCTTCAGCGGACCGCCGATCGCCACCGGGCGCAGCCAGGATGGCGCACGCCCGGCCAGCAGTCGCGCCATGAGGCCGTCGGGCGCCGCCTTGCGGTAGATCTCCGCCTCGCCCGATCGCGGATCGATCAGGACATGGTCCAGGCGGCGGGCGGCGACGAGTCGGTGGGCGACACCGGGCGGCATCAGGAAGGCGCGCACCGTCTCCGTCATCGGCCGGCCGCTGCGATGATAGCCGGCGGAATAGACCCGGTGCGGCGTCCGCGCGATCAGTTCCGGCCCCATGTCGAGGCCGGCGAGGATCGATGCGGGCGGCATGGCGGCGAGCTGGGCCAGCGCGCAGTCCAGGCCGCAGCGGAGCTTCGGCGCCGGCCGCGCGGGCGGCGCGCGATCCAGCAGGACGCCGAGGCATGCCGGCATCAGCGGCGACAGCAGCAGGATCGCCGCCGTCGTGCCGACGACGCGGACCGGCGGCACCCGGCTGAGCCCGATCCGCGCCTTCAGCGACAGGATCAGCGCCAGCGCGCCGGGCACCGCGACGACATGCGCGATCCCGCCCGCCCGGCGCACCAGCATGCCGGTGACCAGCGTGGCCAGCCCCAGCATCAGCAGCATCAGCCACCGCCGCCGCTGTTCGGGTTCCGCCGCGCCGCGCCAGGCGCGCAGCGCGCCGACGAGGCCGATCAGCGGGAAGCCGACCATGATCGGCGCCACCGCGATCCGCTGGCGCCAGATCGGCAGCCCCTCGACGACGTTGTCGTACCAGTAGAGCCGGGACAGCGGATCGAGCATCCCGAACGGCCCGGTGGCGCAGATCGGCGCCGCCAGGCAGAGCGCCGCCGCCGCCCCGGCGCCGACGACGACAAGCCCGCCGATCCGCGCCGCCGGCGCCGACAGCCGCGCGATCGCGGCGCAGCCGAGCGTCGCGACGCCGAGCGCGAGGACATGCGCCGGCAGGATCACGTCGCACCAGGGCAGCCCGAAGCGCGAGAGCGGCGCGGTGGCCGCCAGCAGCACCGCCGAGCCGAGGGCGAGCGCCGCCAGGAAGCCGAGCAACCGTTCCTGCCGCTCCATCCCGAAGGCCCAGCCGAGCGCGAGGACGCCGGCCGTCGCGACCGCGAACGGCAGCCCCTCCAGCGAGATGTTGAGGTAGAGCGCGGTGGCGAGGCCGGCGACGATGCCGGCGCGCCGGCGCGCCGGCCCGACCAGCGCGGCGAGCGCGATCGTCGCCAGTGCGATCTGCCAGCCATGGTGATCGATCCGGGTCGGGTGGATCTGGGTCAGCACCGGCGGCGCCACCGCCACCAGGAAGGCGCCGATCGCCGGCGCGGCCGGGGAAGCGGGGAAAAGCCGCCGGACGACGCGCGTCAGCGCCGCGAGCATCACCGCCAGCGTCAGCAGCGGCACCGCGGTGACCGCCACCGCCTCGGCCGCATGGCGCCCGATCAGCGGCCCCAGCGGGGCGGCGAACAGCGCGATCGGCACGTCCACCAGCCGCGACCAGTGCATCGCGAGCCCCTCGCCGATGCCGATGCGGTGCTGGTGGACGTCGAACCAGCCCTGCCCGCCCAGCCAGTCGCGCATCTCCTGGAGACGGAGCCAGTCGTCGGTGTCGCCATAGTCGCCCGCGACGATCGCGGCCCGGTCGAACCGGACCATGACCGCCGCGATCGCCAGCCAGACCGCGATCATCGTCCACCGGCCTTTCGCGGCCGGTGGAGGCGCCGCGACGCGCGGCGCGGCCGCCGCCGGGAAGCTGTGGTGGATCACGCCGCCGCGCGATGCGCGACCCGTTCGGGCACCGCCCTGACCGACGACAGCGCGGCGGCGATGTCGGCGTCGTCCTCGGCGCCGGAGGTGCCGGCCTCGTGGTATTCGGCGTCCTCGTTGACGCTCCACAGGTCGTGGACGCGCGCGCCGGCCAGGATGTTGCGCACCGCCAGCATCGCGGTCATCATCGCGTGATCCTGGTTGTTGTAGCGGTGCATGCCGTTGCGCCCGACCAGGTGGAGGCCCGGATAGCGGCCCTCCAGCTCGTCGCGGATCGCCGCCACCGCCTGCGCATAGCCGGCGTCGTAGACCGGATAGGCTTTCTCCTGGCGGACGACGACGCCGCCCTCGACGGCGGCCGGATCGCAGAGACCAAGCTGCGCCATCTCGCGCGTCGCCAGCGCCACCAGATCGTCGTCGGACGAGGCCCAGAGACCATCCCCCTCGAAGCAGAAATATTCCAGCCCGACGCAGGCCAGCGCCGGATCGGGCACCATCTCGGGCGACCAGGAACGAAAGTTCTGGATGCGGCCGACCTTCACCGCCGGATCGTGGATGTAGATCCAGTTGTCGGGGAAGATGTCCGCGCTCCTGATCTTCAGCGCCACCGTCAGGAAGTCGCGATAGCGCAGGTCGAGCGCGCGCCCGGCCGATTCGGGCAGCGGGTGGATGCGCCCGACCAGCTCGCGCAGCGGCGCCGAGGAGATCACATGGTCGGCGGCGATCGCGACCGGCCCCCCGGGGCCGCTCGCCGTCACCCGCCAGCGCGTCCCGTCATGCCGCAGCCGGCCGAGCGCGGTGCCCATCAGCACGCGGTTGCCGCCTTCGACGACGCGGTCGCGCGCCGCCTCCCACATCATCCCGGGGCCGCGTCTCGGATAGCGGAAGGTCTCCAGCAGCGACTTCGCCGCCATGCCGTCGTTGGGCCGGCGGTTGAGGCCGAGCGAGCGTTTCAGCCCGTCCCACACGGCGCCGCCCAGGCTCAGGCCCTTGATCCGCTGCGCCGCCCAGTCGGCCGAGATGTCCTCGCAGGCCATGCCCCACACCTTTTCGGTATAGGTGCGGAAGAAGATCGAGAAGAGCCGGTGGCCGAACTGGTTCACCGTCCAGTCGCGGAAGCTCCGCGGATCGCGGCGGGGAAACAGCCTGGCCCAGGCGAAGCTCGCCATGCACAGCGTCGAGCGCCACAGGCCGAGGTTCGCCAGCGCCTCGAAGGCGCGCAAGGGGTAGCTGTAGAACCTGCCCTCGTAATAGATGCGGCTCATCCGCGGCCGGTCGATGAAGTCGTCCGGCAGCAGCTCGTCCCACAGCTCCACCACCTGTCTCGATTTCGAGAAGAAGCGGTGCCCGCCGATGTCGAAGCGGAAGCCGCCATGCTCCACCGTCCGGCTGATCCCGCCGACCGCATGCGGATCGCGCTCGATCACCACGCAGGATACCCCCGCCTTCGTCAGCAGATACGCCGCCGTCAGACCCGCCGGACCGGCGCCCACGATCGCCACGTCGGCGCGGATATGATCTTCGCTCATGACGTCGTTCATGGCGGCAAAGGTTCTAAGGGGCGGTTAACGGGGGGTTAGCTTACGCCGCCGCCGCGCCTTTCATCCGGAACAGCTCGCGATCCTCCGCGCCGAAGCCCTTGTACCAGATGACCGCGCCATAGCCGGCGAGGATCGCCGGGATGCCGACGACCAGTTCCAGCCACTCGGGCAGCCGCGTGGCGACGGCGCCGGCCACCACCGCCGGCGCCGCCGCCCAAACGAGCGCCCAGCGCCAGCCCGATACCCCGGCGCCGAGCAATCGTCCGAGCAGCCGCGCCTTCAGGATCGAGGCGAGGCCCAGCGCGCAGGTCATCGCCAGCGCCGGCCCGGCGGCCTGGACCAGCAGCGGCCAGTGGAGCGCGCGCATGGCGTGGACGACGGCGAAGCTCAAGGCGACCTGCACCGCCACCATGAGCAGCGAGACGAGGAGGTTGCGCTGCCTCGCGACGTAGATCAGCGCCGCTTCCGCCACCACCGCCGTCGCCGCCACCACCTCGGCCGCCAGCAGGAAGCCCAGCGCCCAGGCGCCGCCGACATAATCCGGCCCGACCAGCCCCATCACCGCTTCGCCCGGGATGCCCAGCGCCAGCGCGATGGCGGTCTGCGCGGCGATGATCCAGAAGCCGACCTGCCGCACCTGGCGGGCGACGGCGCGCCTGTCGCCTTCCTCCAGCTTCTGGGTGATGACCGGCCCCAGGATCGGATCGAAGCTGGTCTTCAGCTTCTGCGGCAGCGAGGCGACCTGCTGCGCGACGTAATAGATGCCGACCGTCGCCGGCGGGAAGAGCAGCCCGAGGATGGCGATGTCGAGCCGGCGCGAGCCCCATTCGATCGCATCGGCGGCGGCCAGCGGCAGGTTGCGCCGGGTGAGGCTGGCCAGCCGGTGCGGCTCGGGCTGCCAGCGGCCGGGGGCGCCGTAGCTCCGCACCAGCGGCACGATCGAGGCGACGAAGGCGGCGATGATCGAGAGGACATAGGACAGGATGAGCCCGTCGCGCAGCGAATACCACTGGAGCGCGAAGGCGGCGATCGAGATGGTCCACGGCTCGACGATCGACCGCGCCTTCACCGTCGCGGCGATGTCCAGCCGATAGGCCAGCGCGGCGAGCGCGATGTCGGACCAGACCAGCCCGAAGACGGTGAGCGGCAGCAGCCAGTCCAGCCCGTTCAGCCGGCTGTTGGGGAACATGATCTGCGGCACCATGGCGAGCACCGCCGCCGTCGCCGCCGCCGCGATCCCGCCCAGCAGCATCGCGTCCCACACGACATGGCCGTGCGGCCGGCTCGTCTTCGCCAGTTGCTGCGCCAGGCCGCGCTTCAGCCCCAGGGTGGCGAGCTGCCCGGCGAACTCGACGATGATGACCGCATAGGCGAAGCGGCCGAGCGCGTCGGCGCCATAGACCCGGCCGGCGATGAACAGGAACGGCAGCCGCGCGGCGAGGCGCAGCAGGAAGCCGAAGAAATTGGTCCGCCCGCCCCTGGCCAGCGCCGCGATATCGGTGTTGTCGGGAGGAGCGGCGGACGCCATCGCCCCCGTCTACGCGAGCGGCCGGACGGTCGCCAGATGCGGCGGGGCGATTGGAGGCGGGCGGTGCAGGGGGGCCACAGTGAGGCGGGAAAGCTCCCTCCTCTCGCGGCGGCTTCACGCTTCGGTCCAACCGAACGCCGCCACTCAATGCACGAAGCGCGCCACCACCTCGCGATAGCTGCGCGACACCTTCACCGACGCGCCCGAGCCCAGCACCAGGAAACATTCGCCGTTGGTGTGGGGCTTCACCTCCTTGACCAGGTCCAGGTTGACGATGGTGGAGCGGTGGATGCGCTGGAAGCGGCGGGGGTCGAGGCGCTTTTCGAGGTCCTTCATCGTCTCGCGCAGGATCAGCGTGTTGTCGCCGGTATAGATGCACATATAGTCGCCGGCGGCGTCGATCCGCTCGATCGTGTCGACGTCGACGCGGAAGATCTGGCCGCGATCCTTGATGTTGATGAGCTTTTCGAAGCGGTTGGCCGAGGGGCCGTCGGCGGCGGCGTCGGCCAGCGCCTCGGCGGCGGCCTCGGGCGCATGCTCGGCCAGCACCCCCTTCAGCTTCTCCGCCTCCTCCGACCCGCGCTTCTCGGCCAGGCGCTGGCGCACCCGCTCGATCGTGTCGGCCAGCCGGTCCACGTCGACCGGCTTCATCAGATAGTCGAGCGCGTCGGCCTCGAACGCGCGCAGCGCGTGGTCGGAATAGGCGGTGACGAAGACGATCAGCGGCGGCTCCACCTCCATCAGCCCCTGCACCACCGAGAAGCCGTCGAAGCCCGGCATCTGCACGTCGAGGAAGACGAGATCGGGCTTCTGCGTCTTGATCGCGCGGATCGCCTCGCGGCCGTTGGTGCAGGTCTCGACGATCTCGACGTCCTCGTGGGCGGCGAGGCGCAGCTGGAGGCCCTGGACGGCCAGCGACTCGTCGTCGACCAGGATGGTGCGGATGGTCATGCGGTTTCCTTGACGGGGTCGGCCCTGGGCTCGGGGGATCGGGGCACTTCGCTATGCGGTATCTCGATGACGACGCCGAAGCCCCCGCCGGCGGCGGCGCGGACATCGAAACGGTGGTCCGGGCCATAGGCTTGGGCCAGCCGGTCGCGGATGTTGGCCAGCCCCACCCCCGTGGACTGCACCGCCGCGCCCGGCGCCGAATCGATCTGCGCGGGGGTGAAGTTGGGCGGTGGCGCGCCGCCGTTCAACCCCGGCCCGGTGTCGGACACGGTGATCTGGACGCGGCCCCCGGCCAGCCGCGCGGCGACCGAGATGTCGGCCCCCTCCTCGCGCGGGGTCACGGCGTATTTGATCGCATTCTCGACCAGCGGCTGGAGGAGGAGCGAGGGCAGGCGCGCGCGCGCCGTCGCCGGATCGATGTCGAAATGGGTGCGCAGCCGGTCCTCGAAGCGCATCTTCTCGATTTCGAGATAGAGCTTCAGCGTCTCCACCTCCTGCGCCAGCGTCACCTCGGCCGAAGGCTCGTTGGCGATGGTGTAGCGCAGGAAGGACGAGAGGCGCGACAGCATCGCATTCGCCCGGTCGGTCTGCTTCAGCAGCACCAGCGTCGAGATCGAATTGAGCGTGTTGAACAGGAAATGCGGGTTCAGCTGGTAGCGCAGCATGGCCAGCTGCGCGGTCGAGGCCTGCGTTTCCAGCCGCAGCAGCTGGACCGACTGCCGCTCCAGCTGGAGGAAGAAGTTGATCGCGTAATAGAGGCCGGACCAGGCCGCGAGCAGGGCGAAATCGAGCAGGATCGCGCCGAAGAACTGCACCCCCTCGGGCCGCGAGCCGGGGCGGTAGAAGGTGGCGTGCGCCCACACCTCGATCGTCGAGAAAGCGAAGGAGGCGACGACGAGCAGCAGGATCGACACGCTCCACGTCACGATCGGCCGGGCGTTGATGAGCCGGCGGAAGGCGGCGGCCATCAGCAGCGTCAGCGAATAGCCGGTGGCGGTGGAGAGCGCCGAGGGCACGACGAACAGCCAGCCCATGTTGTTGGCCAGGCCACCCAGCGCGCGCAGCAGGAAATACCCCCCCCAGCCGAGCGACTGCAATAACCAGAAGGCGCGGTTCTTGTCGTCGAAGAAGGGTTTCGAGCCGAGGCCGAGGAGTGCCATGCGCCCTGTTTACGGTCTTTTCCGCCCGCGCGGAAGCGTCGCGACATGCACCGGCCGGCTGCCCGCGGCGATCGGGGCCGGAACGATCCCTACGCCGCGATCCGCTGATTGTGGTTGTGCACCTCCACCGCCTCGGCGACGGTGTCGAAGAAGGTGAGGTGGCCATCGTGCAGCACGGCGCCGCGATCGCAATATTGCTCCAGCGTGGCGAAGCTGTGCGAGATCATCACCAGCGTGCCGTTCCGCCGCCGCGTCACCAGCGCCTCGTGGCAGCGTTCGGCGAAGCGCTGGTCGCCCGCCGCCGTCACCTCGTCCACCAGATAGCATTCGAAGTTCACCGCCAGGCTGATGCCGAAGGCGAGACGTGCCGTCATGCCGGCCGAATAGGTGCTGATCGGCTGGTGGAAATAGGCCCCCAGCTGGGCGAAATCCTCCACGAAGCCGAGCAGCTCGTCGACATTCTGGCCGTAGATGCGGGCGATGAAGCGGGTGTTGTCGGCGCCCGTCAGGCTCGACTGGAAGCAGCTGGTATAGCCGATCGGCCAGGAGGTCGACATGCTGCGGCTGACCGTGCCGGACGTCGGCGCCTCGACGCCGGCGATCAGGCGCATCAGGGTGGACTTGCCCGCCCCGTTCGCGCCGCATATGCCGATGCTGTCGCCCCGGTTGATGGTGAAGCTGATATCCCGCAGGACCTGCTTCTCGAATCGCCGGATGTTATATTTTTTCGACACATGGTCAAAGACGATCATGGCAGTCCCGTATTTGCTTGGCCGCCGTCATGTGGCGTCTAATCGCGGCAATCGCTAGGCAGGGACAACCATCGGTCGCCCCAACCGCTCCGCCTGTCGCATGGCCGACATGAATATTCCCTTGTGCGTCGATGGCCGGATGCTGGACGCCGGCGCCACCGGGGTCGGCAGCTATGCCGACCGGCTGGTGGCGACGCTCGCCCGGGCGGGCCGTCCGCCGCTGATCCTGGCGGAGGCGGCGGGCGAACGGCCCGGCCGCTGGCGCCGCCGCCTCGCCGCGCTGCGCCCCGGCGCGCGGGCGCTGGTGCGGCGGGGCGAGCGGCTGGTCGCCCCGCCGGGCCTCTTCGCCGAGGCGCAGGCCCATTTCGATCTCCATGGCCGGCCGCTGCGGCTGACGGTGGACGGTCCGCCCGGGCTGATGCACTGGACCTATCCGGTGCCGCTCCGGCTCGACGGCTGGCGCAATATCTATACCGTCCATGATCTCATCCCGCTCACCCGGCCCGATCTCACCACGATTTCCGGGCGGCGCCACCGCCGCCTGCTCGCCGCCATCCTGGCGCACGCCCACCGGCTGCTGGCGGTATCGGAAGCGGGGCGGGCGGAGCTGGTCGCGACCCTGGGGATCGATCCGGCGAGGATCGGCAACTGCTGGCAGGCGGCGGACCCGCTGCCCGGCACCCAGTCGCTGCTGCCGCCGGGCGGCTTCTACCTGTTCTGCGGCACGGTGGAGCCGCGCAAGAACATCGCCCGGCTGGCCGAGGCGCATGCGCTGTCCGGCACGCGGCGCCCGCTGGTCGTCGTCGGGCCGGCGGCGGACGCCGCGCTGGAGGCGATGCTGGACGCGCGGCCGCTGGTCGTCCGCCTGCCCTGGCAGGCGCCGGCCACCCTGTTCGCCTGGATGCGCGATGCCCGCGCGCTCCTCTTCCCGTCGCTCGCCGAGGGTTTCGGGCTACCGATCGCCGAGGCGATGATGCTAGGCACGCCGGTGATGACATCCGATCTTGGCGCACAGGCGGAAGTGGCGGGCGGCGCGGCCCTCGCGGTCGATCCGCGCGACACCGCCGCGATGGCCGCCGCCATCGCCCGGCTGGACGCCGACGACGCGCTCGCCGCCGGCCTGTCGGCGGCGGGGCGCGCGCGCGCCGCCTTCTTCGCGCCCGCCGCCTATGCCGCGCGGCTCGACGCCTTCTACGCCGGGGCGGCGGCATGAACCGGGTCGGCATCGACGGCTACAACCTCGCCATGACCCGCGGCACCGGGGTCGCCACCTATGGCCGGACGCTCGCGCGGGCGGTCGACGAACTGGGCCACCCGATCGACCTGCTCTTCGGGCTGGACATCCCGCCCAAGGCCCGGCCCGAACTGCGCGAGACGCTGTTCTACGCCCGTCTGGCCGAGGGCGATCCGGCCGCCGTCAAGCTCAAGCCGACGCTCCGCCGGGCAATCAAGCGCGCCTTCACCTCGCCCTTCCCGCGCGACATGGTGCCGGTGCCGGTGAGCGGCCGGGTGGTGAACGCCGATTTCGCCAGCCTGCCGCGCTTCGACCGGCTGTTCAGCCTCGGCTCGCTGTTCACCATCTCGGTGCGGCATTTCCGCCGCTACGGCCGGTTCATGACGGTGCGCGTGCCCGATCCCCCGGCGGTGATGCACTGGACCTATCCGGTGCCGGTGACGCTGGCGGGGGCGGCCAACATCTACACCATCCACGATCTCGTGCCGCTGCGGCTGCCGCATACCAGCCTGGAGGACAAGCGCTATCACGACGCGCTGATCGGCCGCTGCGTGGCGCAAGCCGCGGCGATCTGCACCGTGTCGGAGGCGTCGCGCCGCGACATACTGGAGCTGTTCCCGACCGATCCGGCGCGCGTCGTCAACACCTTCCAGCCCGTCGACCTGCCCGCCGCCGCAGTGGAAGGCGACGATCTCGACCGGCGGCTGGCGCGGCTGTTCGATCTGGCGCGCGACGGCTATTTCCTGTTCTTCGGCGCGATCGAGCCGAAGAAGAATGTCGGCCGGCTGATCGAGGCGTATCTGTCGGCCGACGTCGCGGCCCCGCTGGTCATCGTCGGCGCCGGCGGCTGGCGGTCGGAGGACGCGCTCCGCCTGCTCAACGGCGGCCACGGCAAGCGGCTGGCGGCGGCCGAGCGGGTGCGGGTGGTCGATTATCTCCCCCGGCCGCTGCTGGTCGAGCTGATCCGGGGGGCGCGCGCCGTCCTGTTCCCCTCGCTCCACGAGGGCTTCGGCCTGCCGGCGCTGGAGACGCTGGCGCTCGGCGTCCCGCTGCTCACCGGCGATACCGGCGCGCTGCCGGAGGTGGTGGGGGAGGCGGCGCTGACGGTCGATCCCTACGACGTGGCGGCGATCGCCGCCGGCATCCGCCGGCTCGACGGCGACGAGGGCCTGCGCCGGCGGCTGGCGGCGGCGGGGCCGATTCAGGCTGGCAATTTCTCGTCCAGCCGCTACCGGGACAGGGTCGCGGCGCTCTACCGGCAGGTGGTCGGCGGTGCCCGCGTCTGAGCGTTCGGGGCAGGATCTGGCGGGCATGGGTTCAAGGGACGGCGGTATGACGAAGCGGGCCGTGAGCCGCGCGGTGGCTTTCGCCTCCTCCGGCGCGCTGCTGCTGTCGGGTTGCGCCAGCCTGCCGTCCAGCGGCCCGACCGCCAGGCAGATCGTCCGCGGCGCCGAGGCCGACCGGAACCTGATGGGTTTCCGCATCGTCGATGTCGCGCCGGCCAACATCGCCGGCCTCGGCGTCGAGCCGACCCTGCCGGCGATGGCGACGACGGCCGCGGTTTCGACCACGGCGCTCGCCGGCCTCGCGCGTCCGGGCCGGGTCGACGTGATCGGGCCGGGCGACGTGCTCCAGATCTCGGTGTTCGAGGTCGGCGCCTCGCTCTTCTCGGGCGGCGGCCAGGCGACCCTGAGCGAGAGCGGCGCGCTCCCGCAGACCGACACCGCCCGGCGCGGCCAGGTGACGGGGCTGTCGGTCGACGAGGACGGCGCGATCAGCGTGCCCTACGTCGGCCGCCTCCAGGTCGCCGGCAAGACGACGACGCAGGTCGGCCGCATGATCGAGGCGGGGCTGGCCGGCAAGTCGCAGAGCCCGCAGGTGATCGTGACGCTGGGCCAGACGGTCGCCAGCACCGTGCTGGTGACGGGGCAGGCGCGCACGCCCGGCCGCTATCGCCTGACCGGCGCGCGCGAGACCTTGCTCGACGCCATCGCCGACGCCGGCGGCATCGCCGGCGGCAGCTCGACCGGCGGCGCCGACCAGCCCGAGGACATCCGCGTCCGCTTCACCCGCGACGGCCGCACCGTCGAGGCACCGCTGTCGGCGATCCGCTCGCGCTCGGCCGACGACCTCGTCCTGCTGCCGCGCGACCGCATCGAGCTGCTCCGGCGCGAGCGCAGCTACGTCGTGCTGGGCGCCGCCGGCCGCGTGGCGCAGGCGCCGTTCAACGCCGTCGGCGTGTCGCTCGCCGAAGCGGTCGCCCGCGCCGGCGGCCCGAGCGACACGTCGGCCGATCCGCGTGCCGTGTTCGTCTTCCGCTATGCGCCCGCGCAGGGCGGCGGCGGGCCGGACGGCACGCCGATCATCTACCGCCTCGATCTCACCGATCCCGCCAGCTACTTCCTGTCGCAGCGTTTCGCGATGCAGGACAAGGACGTGGTCTATCTCGCCAATTCGCCGTCGAACACGACGAGCAAGCTGGTCCAGATCATCAACCTCCTGATCTCGCCGATCTTCTCGGTGACCGCGACGGCGCTGGCGCTGAAGAACAACTGATCCGGGGCGGCGTCATCCGCGCGCGCCGAACAGCGCGGTGCCGACCCGGACATGGGTCGCGCCCAGCATCACCGCCTCCTCCAGATCGTCCGACATGCCCATGCTGAGGCCGGCCAGCCCGTGGTCGCGGGCGAGCTTGGCCAGCAACGCGAAATAGGGCGCGGCGGCGACCCCGGCCGGCGGCACCGCCATCAGCCCCGCCACCGGCAGTCCCGCGGCGTGCGCGATGTCGAGAAGCGCGGGCAGGTCGGTGATCGCGCAGCCGGCCTTCTGCGGCTCCTCGCCGATGTTCACCTGGACGAAACAGTCCGGGCGGCGGCCCGTGGCGTCCATCGCGGTGGCCAGCGCCGTCACCAGCGACGGCCGGTCGACCGAATGGATCGCGTCGAACAGCGCGACGGCCGCGGCGGCCTTGTTGGACTGGAGCTGGCCGACGAGGTGGAGGCGCAGCCCGGGCGTCATGGCCTTCAGCGCCGGCCATTTCGCCGCCGCCTCCTGCACCCGGTTCTCCCCGAAGACGCGCTGGCCGGCGGCGATCAGCGGAGCGATCTCCCCTTCGCTGCGGGTCTTGGACACGGCGACGAGGGTGACGTCGCCCGGATCGCGGCGGGCGGGACGCGCGGCGCGGGCGATGCGGGCATGGACGGCGGAGAGGGCGTCGGTCATCGCCGGTGCTATAGGGCCGGTGCTATAGGGAGCGCCATGCCGCCGCGCCGCGCCCGCTCCCCCGTCCCCCGTCTGTGGCTGATGACCGACGAGCGGGCGGGCGAGGCGCTGTGGCCGGCGCTGAATGCCCTGCCCCGCGGGTCCGGCGTCGTGTTCCGCCACCACGCGACCCCCGCGCCCGTCCGCCGCCTGCTGTTCGACCGGGTGCGGGCGGCGGCGCGGCGGCGCGGGCTGCTGCTGCTGCTCGCCGGGCCGCCGGGGCTGGCGGCGGCGTGGCGGGCGGACGGGTGGCATGGGGGTGGAGTGGGGGGCCGGGGCCTCCACGGCATGTCGGCGCATGGTCGGCGCGAGCTGACGGCGGCGGCGCGGGCGGCGGCGGACGTGGTATTCCTCTCCCCCGTCTTCCCCACCCGCTCGCATCCCGGCGCGGCGACGCTGGGACGGGTGCGGTTCGGGCTGGCCGCGCGGGGGGCGCCGGTGCCGGTCGTGGCGCTGGGCGGGATGACGAAGCGTAGCACCCGGGGGATGGCGGCGCTCGGCGCGCATGGCTGGGCGGCGATCGACGGTCTGGTGAGGCGGATAGAGTCGCCGGAGCGGATCGGCCCGGTCGTTTCCAAGTGACTTCCCGCTCCAACGACCGCTCCCCTTACGGGATTTGCCGGAGACGAACGCGAAGCTGGAGCGGATCGGCGGGCGGTCGCGACCCGGGACGAACGGTGGTGGGTTTCTCCGGCCTTCCGCCTTAGGATCGGACCATGCCCGACCGCACCCCACGCCCCTCGCCCGACGCGCTCCTGCGCAGTGCCGCGCGCGAGGGGAAGGGGCGGCTGAAGATCTTCCTCGGCGCGGCCCCCGGCGTCGGCAAGACGTTCGAGATGCTGTCGGAAGGCGCCGCGCGGCTCGCCGCCGGCGCCGACGTGGTCGTCGCCATCGTCGAGACGCACGGCCGCGCCGAGACGCAGGCGCTGGTGGCGCCTTTGCCGGTCGTCCCGCGCCGGACGATCGACTATCGCGGCCGGACGCTGGAGGAGATGGACCTCGACGCCGTGCTCGCCCGCCGGCCGGCGCTGGCGCTGGTCGACGAATATGCCCACACCAACGCCGCCGGCAGCCGCCATCCCAAGCGCTGGCAGGATGTCGCCGAGCTGCTCGACGCCGGCATCGACGTCTACACCACGCTCAACATCCAGCATGTCGAGAGCCTCAACGACGTCGTCGCCAGCTTCACCCACGTCCGCGTGCGCGAGACGGTGCCCGACAGCGTGTTCGAGCATGCCGAGATCGAGATCGTCGACATCCCGCCGGCCGAGCTGATCGACCGGCTGAAGGCGGGCAAGGTCTACGTGCCCGCAGAAGCGACGCGCGCGCTGGACAATTTCTTTTCCCGCCAGAACCTGTCGGCGCTGCGCGAGATGGCGCTGACCCGCGCCGCGCAGAGCGTCGACCGGCGGATGGTGGAGGAACTGGACGCCGGCGCGCTCGCCGGCACCTTCGGGGCCGAGCGGGTGCTGGTGGCGGTGCATGACCAGGAGGGGACGGAGGTCCTCGTCCGCGCGGCCAAGCGGCTGGCCGACGCGCTGCGCGCGCCGTGGACGGCGGTGCATATCGAAACCGCGCGCGACGCCGGCTTCGACGCGGCGCAGCGCCGCCGCATCGCCGATGCGCTGCGGCTGGCCACCGGCCTCGGCGCGACGATCTCCACCATCCCGGCCGAAAGCGTCGTCTCCGGGCTGCTGGCGCAGGTGGCGGCGATGCGCGCGACGCAGCTCGTCGTCGGCAAGTCGCAGCGGAGCTGGTGGTTCGCGCTGCGCCACGGCTCGGTCGTCGAATCGCTGCTGCGCGGCACCGAGGGGCTGGCGGTCCACGTCATCCCCGCGCCGACCGTCGCGCCGCCGCGCCGCGCCGCGCCGCGCCGCGCGTCGACCTGGGGCTCGCCGCGCGACCATGCGGTGGTCGCGCTGCTGGTGGCGGCGGCGACGATGCTGGCGCGGGTCGCCCAGCCGTGGATCGGCACCGGCCCGGTGGACATGCTCTACCTGCTGCCGGTGATGTTCGCGGCGGCGGCCTATGGCCTGCGCCACGCGCTGGTCGCCGGCATCGGCGCGGCGCTGGCGTTCAACTTCTTCTTCCTGCCGCCGCTCTACACCTTCACCATCGCCGACCCGCAGAGCGTGCTGACCATGCTCGCGCTGCTCGGCGTGGCGGCGGTGACCAGCCGGCTCGCCGGGCGGCTGCGCTCGCAGGCGCAGCTCGGCGTGCGCGGCGCGCAGGAGAGCGCGGCGCTGGCCGCCTTCGCCCAGACGCTGGCCGGCGCGTCGGACGAAGGCGCGACGGCGGCGCTGATCTGCCGCGACGTCGGCCGGCTGCTCGGCGTCGACGCGATCCTGCTGAGCCCGCGCGACGGGCTGCTGAAACCCGTGGACGGGGACCCGACGCCCGCCCCCCTCGGCCCGGTCGACCAGGCGGCGGCGGAGTGGAGCTGGACGCGCGGCGAGGCCGCCGGCCACGATACCCAGACGCTGAACGCGGCCGACTGGCAGTTCCACCCGCTCAAGACCTCGCTCGGCGTGCTGGCGGTGCTGGGCGTGTCGCGCGACGACGGCGGCGATCCGGTGCCGGCCGACCGCGCCGTGCTGCTGTCGATCCTGGTCGGCCAGGCGGCGCTGGCGCATGAGCGGCTGCATCTGGAGGGCGAGGTGCGGAGCGCCTCGGTGCTGAAGGAGCGCGACCGGCTGCGCGTGGCGCTGCTCTCCTCGATCGGCCACGACCTGCGCACCCCGCTGACCGGGGTCAGCGCCGCGATCGACGCCATCGCCGCCGAGCATGGGAACCTCGCCGCGCTGCCGCTGGCCCGCGCCGAGGTGGCGCGGCTGCGGCGCTTCCTCGACAATCTGGTCGACATGGTCCGGCTCGATTCGGGGGCGCTGCGCCCGTCGCCCGAGGTCGTCGACCTGGCCGACGCGGTCGACAGCGCGCTCATCGACGTCCACGATCTCGTCCAGTTCAACCCGGTCGCGCTGGCGCTGCCGCCCGACCTGCCGCTGATCCGCGCCGATGCGCGCCTGCTCCACCACGTCCTCATCAACCTGCTGGCCAACGCCGCCCAGCACGGCGGCGCGGGGACGATCACGATCGAGGGCCGGGCGGCCGCCGGCGGCGTCGCGCTGACGGTCCGCGACCAGGGACCGGGCATCGCCGAGGCCACGGCGGGCCATATCTTCGAGACCTTCGTCCAGGGCCAGGGCGGCGACAGCGGCCTGGGCCTCGCCATCGTCAAGGGCTTCGCCGACGCCATGGGCATCGCCGTCGCCGCGGCGAACCACGCGGACGGCGGCGGCGCCTTCACCCTGTCGGTGCCGGCCGGGCTGGTGGTGCGGGGGGAGGACGGGGGGTAGTGCCACCCCACGGACCACCACCACCGTTCGTCCTGAGTAGGGGCTGAGCGAAGCGTAGCGAAGTCGAAGACCCGTATCGAAGGACCGAAGCGCTGGTCCTTCGATACGCCGCTTCGACAAGCTCAGCGGCTACTCAGGACGAACGATGCGGGTCAAAGGCGATCGGAGCCATCTATCCCCGCGCCAGCGCGAAGCGGAACGTCGTGCCCTCGCCGGCCGCGCTCTCCACCTCCAGCGCGGTGCCCAGCCGCTCGGCCAGGTCGCGGCACAGCAGCAGCCCCAGGCCGCTGCCGCGCTCGCCCGCCGTTCCGGGCGTCGTCGTGCGGCGGTCCAGCCGGAACAGCCCGGCCAGGAGGTCCGGCGACATGCCGACGCCGGTGTCGGCGATGCCGAGCGCCACCGTCCCGTCCCCCCGCCCCTCCGCCGCGACGACGATGTTGCCGCCCGCCGGCGTGAACTTGATCGCGTTGCCGACCAGGTTGCGGATGATCGTCGCCAGCATGTCGCGATGCGCCATCACTTTCAGGCCGCGATCCTCGACGACGATCGCCACCCCCTTGGCGCTCGCCGCCTCGCGACAGCTGCCGGTCGCGGCGGCGACGACGTCGGCGACGGCCAGGCTCTCCAGCGCGACGTCGACGCTGTCCATCTGGATGCTGGCCCAGTTGAACAGCCCCTCCATCAGTTCGTAGGCGTCGCGCGCCGCCTGGTGGATGCCCTGGGCGCGCCGCTCGATCGCGGCGTGGTCGCGATCGGCGACCGCGCGGCTCAGCACGTCGGAAAGGCCCAGCAGCACCTGGAACGGATTGCGCAGATCGTGGGCGATGATCGAGAACAGCAGCGACTTCTGCCGATCGAGCATGGCCAGCGCGGCCGATTTCTCCTCGGCGTCGCGGCGCGCCGTCTCCAGCTCGGCGACGAAGCCGCGTCGCGCCTTGGCATAGCGGATCGCCCGCGCCAGCCCGGACGGGCTCAGCTCGGACTTGGCGAGGTGATCGAGCGCCCCCGCCCGCATCAGCTTCACCGCCACTTCCGGGTCCGCCTCCCCGGTCAGCATCAGCACGGCCTTGCGCCCGCCCTCCGGCGACTGGAGATCGCGCAGCAGGTCGAACGCATCGACGTCGGGCAGGCGATAGTCGAGCAGGACGCAGTCATACTCGCCGGCCTGCGCCAGGCCGAAGCCGGTCGCGCCGTCGGCCGCCTCGACCAGTTCGTGATGCAGATCGGCCGCCGACAGGGCGCGGCGGACCGTCATCCGGTCCACCTCGTCGTCGTCGATCAGCAGGATGCGGATCGGTGTCGGCACGCTACTGCGGGAACTCGACGATTTTCCAGTAATGCTCCAGGAGCGACACCGCCTCCATGAAGGTATTCGCCGGATCCTGCTTCACGATATAGCCGGCGACGTTGTGGCCGTAGGCGCGGGCCTTGTCCTCGTCGGCCTTGGAGGTGGTTATCATGAACACCACCGTGTTCTTCAGATCCTCGTCGGCGCGGATCACCTCCAGGAACTCGATGCCGTTCATGCGCGGCATGTTGAGGTCGAGCAGCACCAGATGCGGCTTGGGCAGCTTGTCGCGGCCGTTTTCCCCGCGCAGGATCTCCAGCGCCTCGATCCCGTCGCGGGCGACCGCGATCGGATTGCCGATGCGGCTCTTCATGAAGGCGCGCTTCAGCCCCTGGACGTCGACCTCGTCGTCCTCGACCAGCAGCAGGTTGACCGTCGGTGTCGCCATCTCACATCTCCCCTGCGATGGCGGGCCACGTAAAATGCACCGCCAGGCCGCCGCCGTCGCGTGCCGCCAGCCACACCTTGCCGCCCTGCCGCTCGACGAGCTTTCTTACGATCGCGAGGCCCATGCCGCTACCCTCCACCTCGTCGCGCGGGCGCAATGTCTGGAACATGCCGAACACGCGGTCGCGGAACTTCTCCGGAATGCCGGGGCCGTCGTCGGCGACGCGGAACGCGATCATGCCGTCCGCCGGGGGCGCGGCATCGACCCAGACATGGCCGCCGGCGGGCGCCGGATGATGCTTCACCGCATTGCCGATCAGGTTCTGCAACACTTGCGCCAGCGCCGCCTGCGCCGCCGACAGCGTCGGCAGCGTGTCGCCGGCGACGATGGCGAAGCCCGTCGGCGGGCTGATGAGCAGCGCCAGCTCGTCCACCAGCGCGCGGGCATCCACCGTCCGCACCACCGTGTCGTCGCGCCCGGCGCGCGAATAGGCGAGGAGATCGTCGAGCAGGCTTTCCAGCCGCCGCACCCGGCTCTTCAGCAGGTCCATGTTGGTGCGCGTGGCGCCGGTCAGCGCCTCGGCCAGGTCCTCCTCGATCCAGCTCGCCAGATTCTCGATCCCGCGCAGCGGCGCCTTCAGGTCGTGCGAGGCGACATAGGCGAACTGCTCCAGCTCCTCGTTGGAACGTTGCAGGTCGTGCGCCTGGTGGCGCAGGCGCCGGTCGATATCCTTGCGGTCGGTGACGTCGGTCAGCAGCGTCACCGCCCCCAGCACCCGGCCGTCGGGCGCCAGATGCGGCCGGTAATAGGCCTCGATGTCGCGCGGGGGCCCGCCCTTCGGCGCCAGCCGGCCGGCGAAGCGCGCTTCCTCGCCCGCCAGCGCCGCCGTCAGCTCCGCGCCGACGCCGGGGAATACGCCCTTGGGGAAGACCCGCTCCAGCGGCTGGCCCTGCACCCGGGCCACCTCGCCCTCGGCGAAATCGAACCAGCGGGCGAACTCGCCGTTCAGGAAACCGACTCGCCGGTCGGCATCGACATAGCCGACCATCGCCGGCAGCGTGTCGGCGGTGACGCGCAGCACCGAGGTCCGGTCCAGCTCGATCAGGCTGTTCTTGAACACCTGTACCGCGCGGGCCATCGCGCCGACCTCGTTGCGCTGGCGGATGCTGGGGATGGCGACGTCGGTGTCGCGCAGCACCAGCCGGCCCATCACGTCGGCCAGCGCGACCAGCGGCCGCACCACCACGCGGCCGATCGCCAGGCCGACGCCCATGCAGATCAGGATCGTGACGATCGCCGCCGTCCGCAGCACGAAGGTGGCCATGCCGCTGGCCCGCCGGACGACGGCGCCCTGGATCTCCAGCGACCGCCTTTCCCGCGCCTCGATCCGGGCGAGCCGCGCGCGGAAGGCATCGAACCTGGCCTTGCCCTCTCCCTTCGCCTCCAGCGCCCGCGCCCGCGCCCGCGTCGCCGGATCGACCATCAGCCCGACGATCGGCGCGCCGACCGTCGCCTGCCAGTCGCGCGCGGCGCGGACCGACCGGGCGAGGAGGTCGCGCTGGACCGGATCGGCGGCGACCAGCCGCGCCAGCCGCGCGATCGATCCGTCGAGCGACAGCCGCCCGGCGACATAGGGGTCCAGGCTGGCGCCACGGCCGGTGAGCAGATAGCCCCTGACGCCGGTCTCCTGGTTCAGCATCGCCGCCTCGAAGCCGTTCAGCTCGGCGATGATCTCGTTGGACCGGCCCCGCGCCGCCGTCGCCGCCTGGAGGTCGCCCAGCGCCGCCAGCGCCAGCCCGCTGCCGATCGCCGACACCAGCGCGATGGCCAGGATGGCGAGGCCCAGCGAGCGGTTCAGGCCGAAGAGATTCGATCGCATCCGAAATGATTAGCACGCCATTGCAGGATGTTCGAGGCCGGGATCGCTAACCTCCGTCCCGCTCCAGAAACATGAAGTCCCGATCGTAGCGGCGGAGATGCGCGCCGCCGTCGACGAACAGCGTCTGGCCGGTCACCGCGCCGGCCGACAGGAGATACATGACCGCATCGGCGATGTCCGCCGGCGTCGGCAGGCGGGCGAGCGGCATGGCGGCCGCCAGCCGCGCCATCTGCCCGGCCGAATAATCCTCCGTCGGCAGCGTCAGCCCCGGCGCCACCCCGACCACGCGGACATGCGGCGCCAGATGGTGGGCGAGGATGCCGGTCAGCTCGGAGAGGGCGAGCTTCGACAGCGTGTAGCTCAGCTGGTCTCCGTTGGGCTGGGCGATCCGCTGGTCGAGGATGTTGACGATCGTCGCCGTCCGCTCCGGCCCGGCCGCCGCCGCCACGGCGCGGGCCAGCACCGCCGGCGCCGCGCAATTCACCGTGTAATAGTCCAGCATGCCGGGCTGGGTGACGCTTTCGGGCGTGTCGAAGCCGAAGCGCGAGGCGTTGTTGACCAGTATGTCGGGCGCGCGGCCGAAATGAGTGGCCACCTGGCCGACCAGCGCCTCCACCGCCCGCGCGTCGGCAAGGTCCGCAGGGAAGACCTGCGAGGAAACGCCGCCCGCCGCGATCGCGGCGGCCAGCGCCTCCTCCGGCGCGGCATCGGCGCTGTGGGCATGGAGCGCCAGATCATGGCCGGCCGCCGCCAGCCGTGCCGCGATCGCCGCCCCGATGCGACGGCACCCGCCGGTGACGAGCGCGAGCGTCACGGCCGGTGCCGCACGAGACGCATGCCGATGGACTCGCCGTTCCGCGAGATGGCGAGCTTGACGATCTTCACCGCCACCCGCCGCACGCGGGCATCGCCGACGAACAGGGTCTCGCAGATATGGTCCGCCACCGCCTCGATCAGGGTGAAGTGGCACCCCGCCGGCAGCGCCTCGGTCGCCGCGCGCTTCAGGTCGAGATAGTTCTTCGACGCCGACAGCGGTGTGACGGCATCGAACCTGTCCGGGCAATCCAGCTCCGCCTCGATCGAGATGCGCAGCGGCTGCGGCAGGTGCGTCTCCTCCGAATAGATGCCGGTCAGCACCGCCACCTCGATGTCGTCGACCTGGAGCTGGAGGCTGTCTTCCATCGCCGCCGGTTAATCGGGGCCGGCCGGCGGGGCAAGGCCGGCGCTCCCCTTGCCGTTTCGCCCGGCATAGCTACGTGGCGCCATCCAACCGCGCTGTCGGAGCCTCGCCATCATCGCCACCGTCGCCTTCCAGCCGCTCTCGGACGTGCCCGCGCATGAGGTGGAGGCGCTGCTCGACGCCGCCTTCGGCGCCGACCGGCGGGGCCGCACGGCCTATCGCCTGCGCGCGGGGCTGGCGGCGGTGCCGCGGCTGTCGCTGGCGGCGATCGACGAGGCGGGCGCGCTGCTCGCCTCGACCCAGAGCTGGGAGGTGGCGCTGGCCGGCGACGACGGCACGATCGCGCCGCTGCTCCTGCTCGGGCCGATCGCCGTCCGCCCCGATCGCCAGCGCGGCGGCCTGGGCCGGGCGATCACGACGCGCACGCTCGCCGCCATCGACGCCGGCGGGATCGGCGCGACGGTGCTGATCGGCGACCCGGAATATTACGGCCGCTTCGGCTTCGACGCCGCCGCCACCGCCGGCTGGCGCCTGCCCGGCCCGGTCGAGCGGCGGCGGCTGCTGGCGCGGCTGTCGCCGGAGGCGCGGCTTCCGGCGCACGGCGCTTTGCGCGCGCGGCCGTCGCGGCCTACCTAGCGCGATGCCCTCCCCCGAACCCCTGCCCGACCTCAGCGGGCTGTCGCTCGTCGAGATCGCCCGCATGGCCGACGAGCGGCGGCTGCCGCCTGTCGGGCAATGGAACCCGAGCCATTGCGGCGACAGCGCGATGCGCATCGCCGCCGACGGCACCTGGTTCCACGAAGGCGCGCCGATCGGCCGGCCGGCGATGGTGCGGCTGTTCTCCACCATCCTCAGGCGCGAGGCGGACGGCCGCTTCGTGCTGGTGACCCCGGCCGAGAAGCTCGACATCGCGGTGGACGACGCGCCCTTCGTCGCGGTCGAGCTGACGAGCGAGGGGGAAGGGCGCGGCCGCCGCCTGGCCTTCCGCCTCAACACCGGCGACCTGGTCGTGGCGTCGGCGGCGCATCCCCTGCGGATCGAGACGCGGGACGACGGCCCGCACCCCTATCTCCACGTCCGCGGCGGCCTCGACGCGCTGATCGCGCGGCCGGTCTATTACGAGCTGGCCGCCCTCGCGCTCGACGAGGAGGCCGATCCGCCGGGCCTGTGGAGCGACGGCGCGTTCATGCCGCTGGGGCCGGCCGCATGACCCTGCGCGCCCGGTTGGCCGCCGGTCTCGCGCACGCCGGCCCGGCGCTGCTGGAGGGCGACTTTGGCGACGACACGCCGGATGCGGAGACCCCCGCCGCCGTCCTGATGGCGGTGGTCGACCGGCCCGCGCCGACGCTGCTGCTGACGCTGCGCACCGAGACGCTGAGCCACCATCCCGGCCAGGTCGCCTTTCCCGGCGGCCGTGTCGATCCGGGCGACGACGGCCCGATCGCCGCGGCGCTGCGCGAGGCGGAGGAGGAGATCGGGCTGCCCGGCCCCCGGGTCGACGTGATCGGCGCGACCGACGTCTATCGCACCGGCAGCGGCTTCAGCATCACGCCGGTCCTGGGCCTCGTCCCGCCCGACCTGCCGCTCAAGCCGCACGACCGCGAGGTGGCGGCCTTGTTCGAGGTGCCGCTCGGCTTCGTCCTCGACATCGCCAACCGGGTCGAGCGGACCGGCCAATGGCGCGGGCGGGAGCGGCGCTATTACGAGATCGTCTGGGGCGACCGGCGCATCTGGGGGGCGACGGCGGCGATGATCGTCAACCTCGGCGCGCGCCTTGCCGGCTGACGCGGCGTGGCGGCGGCGGCCGGGGCTCGACCGGCTGCTCGACGCGCTCGACGCGGGCGTCGGCGAGACCCGCTTCGTCGGCGGGGTGGTGCGCGACACGCTGCTGGGCCTGCCCGTGGCCGACGTCGATCTCGCCACCCGGCTGGCGCCGGCCGACGTCGTCGCGCGGATCGGCGGCGCCGGGCTGAAGGCGGTGCCGACCGGCCTCGCCCACGGCACCGTCACCGCCGTGCTGCCGGACGGGCCGGTGGAGGTGACGACGCTGCGCCGCGACGTCGCGACCGACGGCCGCCATGCGACCGTCGCCTTCACCGACGACTGGCGGGAGGATGCGGCGCGGCGGGATTTCACCATCAACGCGCTGTCCGCCGGGCCGGCGTTCGGGCTGGCCGGGGCGGCGGGGGTCCATGATTATTTCGGCGGCCTCGGCGATCTCGACCGGCGGCTGGTGCGCTTCATCGGCGATCCGCTGACCCGCATCGCCGAGGATCATCTGCGCATCCTGCGCTTCTTCCGCTTCCACGCCCGCTTCGGCGCCGGCGCGCCGGACGCGGCGGGCCTGACCGCCTGCGCCGGCCGCGCCAACGACCTGATGGCGCTGTCGCGCGAACGCATCGCCGACGAGACATGCAAGCTGCTCGGCCTGCCCGATCCGGCCGCCACCGTCCGGCTCATGCTCGATCGCGGCATCTGGCGGCCGGTCCTGCCCGAGATCGACGCGCGCGGGGTGGAGCGGCTCGGGCGGCTGGTCGCGCGCGAGGTGGCGTTCGATATCGCCCCCGCCGCGCTCCGCCGGCTGGCGGCGCTGCTGCCCGCCGATCCCGCAGTCGCGGCGGACGTCGCCGCCCGCCTGCGCCTGTCACGCGCCGCGCGCGACCGGATGGCGGCGGCGGCGACCCCGATCGAGCCGCTCCCCGCCCCGGCGCTCGCCTATCGTCTCGGCCGCGACGCGGCGGTGGACCGGCTGCTGCTGGGCGAGGGCGACGCCGCCGACCTCGCCGCGCTCACCCGCTGGACCCGCCCCCGCCTGTCGATAAGCGGCGGCCACCTCATCGCGCTGGGGCTGGCGGCGGGGCCGGTGGTGGCGGCAACGTTGCGGGCGGTGGAGCGGCGCTGGGTGGCGGAGGGGTTCCCGGATGCCGCGCGGGCGGAGGCGATCGCGGCCGAGGAGGCGGGGCGGGCGCTGGCGGGACGTTAGGCTGTTCCCGGGCGCAGGCCGGGGCTCACCTGGGAAAGCCTTGAAGTTCGAGCGGCCTGCCCGTCACGGCCACCCTAACCCGCCCTCGCGCGAAAGCATGCCAGCGCGTCGGCGGGCGGCATCGGTGCGCCGTAGACGTAGCCCTGGCCCAGGTTGCAGCCGAGCGCCGACAGCGTCTGGCCCAGTTCCACCGTCTCGATCCCCTCTGCCGTGGTCCGCATGCCGAGTGCGTCGGCCAGGCCCAGGATCGCGCGGACGATCGACACCTTGTCGCGGTCGGCCAGCATGCCGGTCACGAAGCTGCGGTCGATCTTCAGCACGTCGATCGGCAGTTTCTGGAGATAGGCGAGGTTGGAATAGCCGGTGCCGAAATCGTCCATCGCGATCGAGCAGTCGAGCGACTTCAGCGCCTGCAACACGGAGGCGGCGCGTTCGGGATCGTGGACGATGGCGCTCTCGGTCAGCTCGATGGTCAGGCGCCGGCCGCCGATGCCGTGGACCGCCAGCGCGCCTTCGACCATCGCGGCGACGTCGTCGCGGATCAGCTGGATCGCCGACAGGTTCACCGCGACCGACAGCGGCAGCGGCGCGCCGGCGGCCCGGTCCCACCGCGCCAGCGTCGCCAGCGCCGTATCCAGCGCCCAGCGGCCGAGCGGCACGATCAGGCCGCATTCCTCGGCCACCGGGATGAACTCGGCCGGCGAGATCGGCCCCTCCTCCTCATGCGTCCAGCGGGCGAGCGATTCGAAGCCGGTGACGCGGCCGGTGGTCAGGTCGATCAGCGGCTGGAAGGCCAGCGCCAGCTTCTCGCCCTCGATCGCGCGGCGCAGCTCGGTCTCGATCGAGAAGCGCCGGCGCACGCCGCTCGCCTGGCCGGGCTGGTAGACCTCGACCCCGCCGGTCATCTTGGCGCGCTTGCAGGCGAACTGGGCGTTGCGCACCACGTCCTCGGCGAAGCCGGTGCCGTCGCGCACCATCGCGCAGCCGACCGCGCAGTCGATGCGGATCTCCAGGTCGGACAGGCGGTAGGGCGGGCTGAGCGTCGCGACGATCCGCTTCGCCGCCTCGCGCGCCTCCGCGGCATCCGCGGTCACGCGCATCAGCACGCCGAACTCGTCCCCGCCGATCCGCGCCAGCACGTCGCCGGCGCGCAATGTCGAGACCAGGCGGCGCGCGACGGTGATGATGAGTTCGTCGCCGGCGATCGACCCCATGCATTCGTTGATCCGGCTGAACCGGGCCAGGTTCACCACCAGGATGGCGGCATCGGCCGTCCCGGTCCCCGTCGCCGCCGTCACCGCCTCCAGCGCCTCGTCGAAGGCAACCCGGTTGGGCAGGCCGGTGAGGCTGTCGTGCAGCATCTCGGCCCTGAGCGAGCGTTCGTTCTCCACCTCGGCGGTGCGATCGACCAGCGAGACGAGGCAGCGCAGCGGCTGGTCGGCCAGCGGTTCCAGCCGCGCCAGCCGGACGCAGAAATGGCGCGCGCCGGCGGTGTCGTCGGTGGTCCAGTCGAACTGGTGGCTTTCGTCGGGGGACGACAGGAAGCGGCCGACGACGTCGCCGAAGGGCACCGCCTCGGGCGCCCCGAACGAAGCCTCCATGCGATCGAAAGCGGGGTTGGCCGCGGCCAGCTGGATGCGGCCGTCATGATCGGAGACGACGGCGGCGGCGATCGGCAGCGCGTTCAGGAAGCTCTGGCGGGCGCGTCCGGCGATCCACCAGTCGACCCCCGGACCGGACATGTCGCCCGCATACACCTCGGCCGCGCCGGGCGGAGCCGTGTCGGCGCAAGTCGCGCCATGCCTGGCTGAAGCCGCTCGCATGACCATCGCTCTACAGGCCGAGGGTTAATTCTTGCTTTCGACCGCTGCCGGATCAGGCACTTGGCGGCGCGGGCGGACCGTCGGCGGCGAAGCGGTTGTCGCGGGGAAAGCCCTGGGGCGGCATCCGTCCGGCCGCACCCCGCGCGGTGCGCCATTGCGACAGGTCGGCCTCGGTCCGCATCCGCCCGCTGCCTCCGCCCATCGGCCAGGACAGGCCGTCGGCGAAGGCGAAGGCGATCGCGTCGGCGAGGCCGCCGTCGCGATAGCGTTGCAGCTGCACGCCGGCGCCGCGCGCCATCTCGGGCAGTTCGGCCAGCGGGAAGACGACGAGCTTGCGGTTGTCGCCGATCGCCGCGACATAGTCGGCCGCGGGCGGCACCGGCCGCACCACCTTCAGCGTCGCGCCGTCCCGCAGGTTCACCACCTGGCGTCCCTTGCGCGTCTCGGCGACGATCTCGGCCGGGCGGGCGAGGAAGCCGCGCCCGTCGGACGACGCCAGCAGCAGCCGCCCGGCCGATGCGGCGGCGAACAGCGCCACCACCGGCTGCTCGCCCTCCAGGTCGGCCATCAGCCGCACCGGCTCGCCGAAGCCGCGCCCGCCGGGCAGCCGGTCGGCCGCCAGCGTGTAGGCGCGGCCGGCGGCGGTGACGAGCAGCAGCTTGTCGGTGTTCTGGGCGTGGAAGGCGAAGGCCGGCCCGTCGCCTTCCTTGAATCTGGCGAGATCGGCGGCGGCCAGGTCGCGATGGCCGGACATCGCCCTGATCCAGCCGCGCTGGGACAGGATGACGGTCACCGGCTCGCGCCCGAACATCGCCTCCGGCGGGGTCTCGCGCGCCGGCCCGGCCTC